>NZ_JAQTHU010000001.1:340628-681256 GCF_029433255.1 Lactobacillus sp. ESL0791
CGGAGTTGAAGCCGGTGCCACGATGTTTACCCATACTTTTAACGGGATGCCGGATCCATCGCACCATGCACCGAGTATTTCCAATGCTGCCATGGCACTAAATAATGTCACGGATGAATTGATTTGTGATGGTCACCATGTCAAAAAAGAAATGGTGCGTGCCTTGATTAAAGTTAAGGGTCCTGAGCATATTGCCCTGATTACCGACTGTATGGAAGCCGGGATGATGCCGGACGGCGATTATAGCCTGGGTGAATTACCGGTTTATGTTAAGGATGGCATGGCGCGGCTTAAGGACAATGATAATTTAGCCGGCAGTATCTTGCAACTAAAGAATGCGGTCAAGAACGTGGTTGACTGGAACGCAGCAACACCGGAAGAGGCCGTGATGATGGCATCATATGTTCCAGCTAAGAGTGCCCACATTTTAGACAAGTGCGGTTCGATTGCACCGGATAAGGACGCGGATTTCTTGGTACTGAATCCGGATATGACCCTGCAGGAGACGTATTTGAACGGTGAATCACGTTATCAGGCATAATTTAATAAAACGTAAACAAAAAGATTCTCGTGAGAGAATCTTTTTTAGTAGGGCTAACTTTGTTAATAAACGGCACCGTCATAAAAGTTGAAACGCGGCTGATTAAAATTAAAATCCTTCAATTCGCTAATTTTAATTACTCCGTCACAAACGCCCCAGCTCATCAGGTTGATTGGTTTGCCGTAATCTTCATCGGGAATCACCAGCAAAATATACTTGCCTTGGCTTAACGCGTAGCCCAGTTCCATTCCTAGACCAACATCTTCTTCGTCTGGCAGGTAAACACCAAGCATAATGTCGGCAGACTTGATACCAATTAAGTCACCTTGATAAGTTGCGCTGGCCCATTCAATATCGTGGAGATATTCCGGATGTTCGTCAACCCGGATATTTTTGTATTGGTTATCCAGCGGAACATAACTGTTTTTCAGGTCAATTGTTGGGTTTTCTTCTAAAGCCTTCATTGCTGCTTGGTAAGCTTTGTTTTGCTTGTCGTTAAACCAGCCGGCGCCAAAGTAAACGGTTTTTGTTTTTGTCATTGTTTTCTCCTCTTTTTTGTCATTGTTTTCTCCTCTAATGTTAAGCCTTATTCAAGATAGATACTGCGTAAGTCCGCAATATCCTGGTCGGATAATTGCATTACCTTATGCAAATAATTGTCAATGCTGCCATAATTTTTAGTGATCGTCTCCATAATATGATTGAAGTATTCAGGATGAACGGTCTGAAAATCACGCAGCACATGCAGGGAACTATCACTTGCTCCTCTGAGTTTTGCCTGCTTCAAAAAGTTGGCGACATAATCCTTAGTGATAACATTGGTTAAAAGGTAGTCATTTTTGATTGTCTCAAAAGGAACACCCAGCGCACTTAAGATAAGAATTGCACCAAACCCGGTGCGATCTTTGCCCGCTGTACAGTGAAAGAGCACGCTCTGCTCCGGTTCTTTATTTGCCAGCAGCAAAGCAAAAAACTTCCGGTAAGCCTCATTAGCAACCTTGCTGGTAATCATGTCTTCATAAGCCAGCAGCATATGCTGAAAGCCAAATTCTTCGTCTTGATTAGCCTGGCGGATTATTTCGCTCATACTTTTGGAAGAATCGGTTAAGTCATCGCTGAATACGGGATCATACTCATAATCAGCGCCTTCAGGGATTGGATCTGGCTGCGCGTCGACTTCATCCTTGCTGCGAAAGTCAACAATATACTTAACACCGTATTGGCTGAGATAAGCTAATTCGTCTTTAGTTAATTCAGCTAAATTTCCGGTCCTAAGCAGCTTGTGCTTTTTAATTGTCTTGCCGTCGGTAGTTTGATAGCCGCCCAGTTCACGAAAGTTGCGGCCATGGTTAACGCCGGTTAATTTTTTATCAATTTCGTTAGTCATAAATTCCACCTTTATCATTTAATGCACATCATCTATTCTAGCAACAAATAAGGAAGTAAACAATTATAAAAAAGTAGTAACGCTCTAAATTATGCTAAAATAAGGGAAAGAAGTTTTGAAAATGTTTTTTAGGAAATGAGGAACGTGAGTATGGGAAAAGAAAGTATTTTAGTGCCGGTTGATGGCTCTGAATCAGCTGAACGTGCCTTTGACAAGGCAATTAAAATTGCAATGACGGATGATGCTCATGTTGATGTGCTTAATGTGATTGATACACGGCAATTCTTAGGCGAGATGCAGGATACTTTGATTTCAGGCGACACTGTTTACCAAATGACACAGGACGCCGAAAAATATCTAAAAAGTCTGCAAAAGTGGGCCAAAGATAATTTTAACTTTGACGATCTTGATTACCACATTCGTTATGGCAGCCCGAAGGCGGTTATTTCTTATGACTTCATCAAGGATCATGGCGATAGCCTGATTGTTATTGGAGCAACCGGCTTAAACGCGGTTGAACGGATGCTGATGGGCTCGGTGACCGAATATGTCAACCAGCATGCCTTGGCGGACGTCTTGATCGTGCGCACTGATGTTGACAATAACCCAATTAAGCCGAAATAATTAATGCTTAATGAAAATGCATTGAATAACGAATTCTGGTTTATTTAACCGGAGATCCGTTATTTTTTATCCTTTATATTTAAACGGGCAGCTTTCAAGGTGGTCATTGATCAAGCCAACTCCTTGTAAAAAAGAATAGGTGGTCACGGGGCCAACGAAGGAAAAACCATCTTTTTTCATTTGCTTGGCAATGCGTGTGGCTAATTCACTAGTTGGCGGAATATCTGCCAATGTTTCTGGATGGTGAATAATGGGATTAACAATAAAACTCTGCAAGTATTTGGTAAAACTGCCGTGCTTAGCTTGAATCATCAGCACAGTTTTGGCATTGTTGATTGCTGCCGTGATTTTCATCTTATTGCGGATGATCGCCTTGTTTTCAAGCAGCATTTGCAGATCATCAGCGGTCATTTGGGCGACTTCTTCGGGGACAAAATTTTTGAATGCCTGCCGGAAGTTTTCGCGTTTGTGCAAAACAATTGCCCAGTTTAGCCCCGATTGAAATGCCTCAAGAACCAGCATTTCGTAGAGATAATTATCAGCCAAATTCAGCTTGCCCCACTCATGATCATGGTAGTTCTGCATTAATTTGTCTTGGCTTCGTGCCCACGGACAGCGTAAATCATTATTAATTTGTTCCATATGTTTGTTTTCTCCTAATGTCTTTAATTTTAGCCCTTATATAAAAATACGCAAAAAAGCAAAATACCTCTTTCATAAGTTTAAACTTTCTGCTATTATTGCTATGGACTAATCATTTGATTGCTTAAGGGAGTTTAGGTTATGCATGCATGTGGAAAAGCAATATTCGTTAGTAGTGCTTTTGTAAGGAGATCCGCCGACTCTCTTAGCAATTTTATGCTTGTTCAGTTTTTAATTAAAGGTGTCGAAAATAGGCTTAACGTAGTTCACGTTCGTGTTTGACGTTAAGCTTATTTTTTGCATTTTCGGGTTGCTATTTTTCAATGTCATGTAGGAGGGCATAATGAAAAAATTTAAAAAAGTATTAGTAGGGTTCGTTGCTGTGTTGACTGCCCTGGTTGCAACTGCTTGTTCAAGCAAAAGTTCAACTAAGGACAGTTCTACGCCCAAATCTTTAAATGTTCAGTTTGTACCTAGTAACGCTGCTACCAAATTGGAAGCACGGGCTAAGCCGCTGGAGAAAATGCTCTCAAAACGATTGGGCATTCCAGTTCATGTGACGATGTCAACTGACTACAATACGGTGGTTGAAGCCATGAAGTCGAAGAAAGTTGATGTCGGTTTCTTGCCTTCAGATGCTTATATCTTAGCGCACAAACAGCACGCTGCCGATTTGCTGCTGCAAGCGGAGCGTTACGGTATTAAGCAGCCGGGCGGCAAATTAACCAAGAGCCTTGTTAATTATTATCGTGCTGAGATTTTAGTTAAAAAGGGTTCAAAGATTAAAAGCTGGAAGGATCTTAAGGGTAAGAGCATTTCAGTTCAGAACCCAACCTCTACTTCCGGCTACATTTTTCCTGTAGCTGAATTAAAGGAAAAGGGTCTTAATGTGCCTAAGAGCTGTAAGTTAGTTACCGTCACTGGCCATGATCAGGCAGTTTTAAACGTTCTTAACGGCGATACTGATGCTGCCTTTGTCTTTGAAGATGCACGGACAATCGTACAAAAGGACAATCCTAAGATCATGAGTGAAGTTGTTCCAATTTACTTTACACAGAAAATTCCGAACGATACTATCTCAGTTTCACCATCAATGTCGAAGGCTTTCCGCAAAAAATTGGCAGATGCTTTCATTGCTATTGGTAAGTCCAAGGAAGGTAAGAAGGTAATTGAGAGCGTATATAATCATGAAGGTTATGTTTACGCTAAAGATAGTGACTTCGATATTATTCGGAAATACGACAAAATAGTAGCCGGAAAATAGAGATAAATCTTTGTTTCAGCACAGATTTCTGGTATTATTTATGTAGCAAATAATAATTGAATTTTATGGAGGCAGTAAGGGGCTATGCAGGTATACAGAGAAGTAAAATTTGCTGTAAATTTTTTCTTGGCCCTGGCAGCTGTATCCCTTGAAAGTTTAGTATTTGCTGGCTTGCTAATTAAAATTATTTATATTGAAAGACTTGATGCGCTTCACTTTTGTGTTTCGCCTTGAGTCTTTTTTTCTGATTTTATTTTTTGAAGCCATTTAGGAGGACGTATGAAAAAACTTAAGAAAATATTGGCAGGGCTTGCTGTTGGCCTAGCTGCGTTTAGTTTGGCAGCTTGTTCAGCCAATAAAAATTCAAGCAAGGAAGATTACACACCCAAGTCGCTGAATGTGCAGTTTGTGCCTAGTCAGGCAGCGGATAAGCTCGAATCCCGGGCCAAGCCGCTGGAAAAGATGCTTTCGAAAAGGCTGGGGATTCCGGTTCATGTTTCAATGTCGACCGACTATAACACGGTTGTGGAAGCTATGAAATCTAAAAAAGTTGATGTTGGCTTTTTGCCGCCTGATGGCTATATTCTGGCTCACAAGCAAAAAGCAGCTGATTTGCTGCTGCAGGCAGAACGCTACGGTGTTAAGCAGCCCGGTGGTAAACGCACGAAAAATTTGGTTAAGTTTTATCATTCAGAAATTTTAGTCAAAAAGGGTTCAAAAATTAAGAGCTGGAAAGACTTAAAAGGTAAGAGCATTTCCATTCAAAATCCGACTTCTAGTGCTGGATATGTATTTCCGATTGCCGAATTAAAAGAAAAGGGCCTGAATGTTCTTAAAAGCTGTAAGTTAGTTACGGTAACGGGGCAGGATCAGGCGGTTTTGAACGTTTTAAATGGTGACACCGATGCAGCTTTTGTCTTTGAGGATGCGCGGACAATTGTCCAAAAGGATAACCCGAAGATTATGAGCCAGGTGGTGCCGATTTACTTTACTAAACCGATTCCTAACGATGTTATTGGCGTTACGCCAAATATTTCTAAGAAGTTCAAAGATAAATTGGCCAAAGCCTTTATTTCGATTGCCAAATCAAAAGAGGGCCACAAAGTAATCGAAAGCATTTATACCCATGAAGGCTATGATTATGTGAAGGACAGCGATTTTGATATTGTCCGTAAATACGACAAAATTATCGAATCAACAAAGAAGTAAGGATTTGGTTAGTAGGGGTGATGGCTGCAATGGCAGAACCAATTATTGAATTAAACGGTGTAAAAAAGGTTTACGACAAGGGAGTTGTCGGCCTAAAAGATATCAATCTGACAATTAATCAGGGCGAGTTTGTTGTGATTGTTGGCTTATCCGGCGCGGGCAAATCAACTCTGCTGCGGTCAATCAACCGCTTGATTGATATCACTGCGGGTGATATTTTAATTGCCGGCGAATCGATTACCAAAGCTAAAGGTAAAAAGCTGCGGCTGCTTAGACGAAATATCGGCATGATTTTTCAGAGCTTTAACTTGGTTAAACGTTCAAGCGTTTTGCGCAATGTTCTTACGGGCCGGGTTGCCTATTATCCTACTTGGAAAAGCACGCTGAATTTGTTTAGCAGTGAGGACAAAAACCGTGCTTATGAGGCTTTGAAGCAGGTTGGGCTGGAAGATAAAGTTTATACCCGGGCTGATCAATTATCCGGCGGGCAGCAGCAACGGGTCGCTATTGCCCGTGTTTTGACGCAAAATCCACAGATTATTTTAGCGGATGAGCCGACAGCCTCCCTTGATCCGCAAACTTCTCACCGAATCATGGAAGATTTAAAGATGCTGAATGAGGATCACGGCATGACGGTGGTCATTAACCTTCATAGTGTTGCCCTTGCCCGTGAATTTGGCAAGCGGGTCATTGGGATTCGCGGCGGTGAAGTCATTTATGACGGTGCAATGGCTGATACACCTGAAGCTATTTTCACTAAAATTTATAATGGCGGTGACGAAAATGACTGATAGTGAGCAAAATTTAGCAGTTCTGCCCAAGAAAAAGCTGCACGTCATGAACCTAATCTGGCTGCTGGTGTTTATCGTTGGACTAGTTATTTCTACCAATGAAACGCATACAAATCTTAGCGCATTGTTTGCAAACTTTGATCAGTTCGGTGATATTTTTGTGCAAATGCTGCATCCCGATTGGTCCTATCTTGGCAGCGTCATTCCATTGCTGCTGGAAACAATTAAAATGGCGGTGCTGGGAACAATTATTGGTTCGGTGTTGGCTTTTGTTTATTCGTTGTTGATTGCCAGGAATATTGTTAAAAATAAGATTGTAACCAGTGTTTTGCGCTTTATCATGAATATTATCAGGACAATTCCCGACCTCCTTCTTGGGGCCATTTTCGTTGCGATTGTGGGGATTGGTCCCGTTGCCGGAATCTTGGCTCTTTCAATTTTTACATTTGGCGTGGTCGTCAAGCTTTTCTATGAGGCAATTGAAACGATTGATCCGGGTCCGATTGAAGCCTTGACAGCCGTTGGTGCCAATAAGCTGCAGATCATCATGTTCGCGGTGCTGCCGCAGGTCATGACCTATTTTATTTCTTACTGTTTGTATGCGTTTGAGATCAATGTGCGGGCTTCGACTGTTCTTGGTTATATTGGTGCCGGCGGCATTGGTCTGTATCTGCAGCAGACATTGCAGGTCTTTGACTATGGGAAAACCGGAACAATTATTATCGTAATTATTTTAGTCGTGGTGCTGATTGACTACGTTTCGTCTAAATCACGGGAGGCGTTGATGGACTAATGAATACTAGTATAAAAAAATTACCAGCTAAACCCGTTGATTATAAAAAGCGCATTAAATATTCCGTTCTGACAATTTTGACGATTGCACTTATTATTTGGTCTTGCACTGGCATTGATTTTGGCGGAATTAAAGCAACTGCCGGACAAATCGCCGGGGCCATCTTTGCGGGGATTTTTCATCCTGATTGGTCTTATGTTTATAATGGCAGCGGTGAAGACCTAGTTTCAGAACTTTGGCAGACAATTTGTATCGCCTTTCTGGGTACTTTTATTTCTGCAATTATCTCGCTGCCCTTTGCCTTTTGGGCCGCCCATACCAAACATAAGCATTGGTATGTTTCTCGCAGCGGGAAAATTGTACTGGCGGTTATTCGGTCATTTCCGGAAATCGTGTTGGCGCTAATGTTTATTAAGGCCGTTGGGCCGGGATCTGCTGCCGGAGTTTTGGCTTTAGGTTTTCACTCAGTGGGGATGCTGGCAAAGCTCTTTTCTGAAGAAATTGAAAACCTTGACGACGGGCCAAATGAGGCGGTGGCTGCCGCCGGTGGTTCTAAATTTAACATTACCATGTTTGCGACCTTGCCGGATTTGCTGCCGGCGCTGATCTCGAATACTTTGTACCGGTTCGATGTTTCGATCCGTTCAGCTTCGGTGTTGGGCTTAGTTGGTGCCGGCGGTATTGGCTATCCCCTGATCATTGCCTTGCAGTACCGGCAATGGAACCGCGTTGGCATTATTCTTTTGGGAATCATCGTTATGGTAGTTGTAATTGATTGGATTTCTGGTGCGATTCGGAAAAAGTTGATTTAGTAAAAAAACTAGTTTGGGGGATTGTATAATCAAATTGAACACTGAGCGTAAATCTTGGTGTTTCAACTAAAAAGCCCATTGGCTCCTTCTGTTAGAATGTAATTATCACCAAACACTCAGAAAGGATTCCAATGGACCAATTACATTCTAACATGAATATTCGCCAAAAAGGCAAACATCTCACTTTTGAGGATCGTGTGACAATCCAAGTTTTACGCAAACAAGGTAAGTCTTTACGTTTTATTGCCCGTGAACTGAATTGTTCACCCAGTACTGTTATGTATGAGCTCAGAAAGGGGCAAATCAGCCTTTATCATGGCAAAAAGCACCGCTATGATGCAAAAACTGCTCAGATAAAATATGAAGATAATCGTGCTAATTGCGGTCGTAAACTTGATTTTTTAGTTAAACATAGGTTCATTGATTACGTAGAGCAAAATTTCTTTGGTTCTCACAAGTGGTCACTTGATGCTATCTGGGGCGAGGCAACAGCTACTGGTAAATTTACCAGCAAGCAGGCTGTTTGCTCTAAAACTTTGTATAACTACGTTGAACGTGGCTTGCTTAAAATTAAGCCAACTGACTTACCTGAAAAATTGAGCCGTAATACTAAGATTAAACGTGTTCGTAAAAACAAAAAGAAGTTAGGCCGTAGTATTGAAGAGCGCGATCCAGCAATTGCTAAACGGTTGGAATTTGGTCACTGGGAATGTGATCTAGTTCTTGGTAATAAGACCAAGGACGATGAAGTTCTACTTACCTTCTACGAACGAATGACACGCATGTTCTTTATCATCAAGATTAAAGACAAAACTGCTGCTAGTGTCATGGCAGCTTTAGAAAACTTACGTCAGGAATACGGTGAACATTGGAATGAAATCTTTAAGACGATTACTACTGATAACGGGTCTGAGTTTGCAGATTTATCCCAGTTGGAACAAATTTCTGAAACGCTAGTTTACTTTGCTCATCCCTATACCGCTTGTGATAAAGGTGGAGTTGAATGCCATAATCGTTTAATCAGGCGCTTCATTCCCAAAGGACAGGCAATTAAGAAATGGGCTCTCACCCAAATCTCAGAAATCCAAGAATGGTGCAATGGACTTCCAAGAAAAATTCTCGCTTACCATACTCCAGAAGAGCTATTTGACCGGGAGCTTGATCGGATTTACCAAGTTTCTGCTTAAAAAGTGTTCAATTTAATATTGCAATTCTCGAAAAAACTAGTTTATAGTTTTTATCAAAGTTAAGAAATATTAAATTAAGGCAATTTTTGCTGTTTAGAAGCGATAAATTGCCTTTTTTGATATAATATAAGATAAATTGAGGAGGGCTACATGGAAAAGTTAGATACAATGATGTTGGCTGATGATTTGGCCTTGTCGCAGGATAAAATTTTAGGTAAAAAACAGAGCTTTGATGCTGAGGCTGTTTATAAAGCAATCGATGACCTAGGTGTTTTAAATAAACCGATTAAGACTTATTTTGGAATGACTGAAGAACAGTATTATGAAACCGAAAGTGACCACAAACTTACTCTGATTAAACTTTCAGATAAGTTGATTGATTTGCATGATCGCATTTTGACTAACCACGTTGACGGTTATGTCGATCAGGATAAAATCAACTTAACTTACAATCATGAAAACCCTTATGAAGATGGTTTTTATAATGCGGAAGTCGATTATCACGTTGTTACTTACAGCTTGAAGGTAATTGGTGCGGTAGAGGCAATTGCTGCACGCGATCTGCAGACTGTATTGTCAAAAGATGCAGTCCTGTCACTGGGGCTTGCAGCTTATGCTTTGGCACACAACGCATAGCTTTTTTAGTCGACATTAAAGTCGGCTTTTTCTTTGTCTTTTAGGGTGACATTATGAGAATTTTTAAATATACGATGGGATTAGTTGATAAAGTTCTAGGTGCAAAAAATCGGATGAAACGGCAGCCGAAGAGCGCGGAGCTTGACCCGATGCAAAAATATATGACGGTTGGCGAATATCAAGTTGGCAAAGATGCAGGCACACCAGATGGGCAATCTTATGATTTAACTGTTTATAAAGATGAAAAAGGCGTTCTGCATCAAGCTCTTAGCCTTGCCAGCTCGCAAAATTTAGCACCAGAATATGTACGTAAGTTTAATGAGGAACTTGGTCGCTACCGCTCTTTTCAAAACCGGATTACTGGTCGGCGTTATCAAGTAGAACAGTATTTGGATGAGTTTGTTAATTATGTTAACAAACACACGCGTAGCGGCAATAATTCCGTTAATGTCAGTGTAATCAGTGATACACATTTTAAGGATAGAGACAGCACAGATTTTTATGGCTGGAACGGCTTGACGCACGTTAACGAATTTTCCTATCTTGATGGTACCGGCGTTCTTGACTTAAAAGTACACTTAGGTGACTGGATTGACGGTTCAGATACCGGCTTTTTGGGTGAGAGCGAATTAACTAAGCTGCGTGATGCCTTCAAGTCGACCAAGATTCCTTATATCATGGTTAAAGGTAACCACGATGAGAATGATAAGTTTGATGAGCACCATGACCTCCATGCTTCTTTTCCTGAAGGCGAATTTGAGAATATCATGTGGCCCGATATGTACCAGCAGCGGGCTTTGCATTATGTGACTAAACAACACGGTGTTTGTTATTTTGATGCTGATGATGTCCGGTTTATTTCGGTGAATACCTCGGATCTGCCCTATGTTTTGGATGCTCATGGGCAGAAAAAGTATGACACCAAGCTGACATTAGCTGTGCGTGAAGACCAAATTGAAGAAATTATTGAAATTTTGGAGCAGTCATCAAATAAGCAGATAATTTTGATGAGCCACGCAAATCCAATCAACCGCAAGGGCTCGAATGCGCTGAAGTATAACGGCCGTTCGCTGCATGAATTACTGGTTGCCTTTAATCAGGGCGAAAAGGGCCGGATGCATTCTAATTCCGATGTTCCACCGGAATTTCGTTTAGCCAATGACTTTGATTTTACAAAGGTAAAGAATGCTCACGTTATTGCCTATTTCTGCGGGCACCGTCACCGTGAAGACCAGTACCGGATCAATGGTATTCAGTACATTCTGTTTAATTGCTCTGCTTTGATGGGTCCTAACCATGTGTTAACGACTAAATACAATAAAAATTGGAACCGGCAGATTGATCATGCTAACGAGTTTGCAGGGTATATTGTCAATATTGATTTGAAGCGGCACTGCATTCAAAGCTTTGGCTATGGCGCTGCTTCCAAAAGAAGATTTTTATACATTTAGTTAAGGCTTGCGGGCCTGCTATTTGGTAAATAGGTGGCTTTATCCTATAATAGAATAGTTAAATATTTAATTAGCAAAAACAATTAAGGGAAGTTCGAAATATGTGCGGAATCGTCGCTTTTTACAATCCAGAAATAAATGATAAACAGGCAGCTATCGGCAAAATGATGGCGGCGATCAAGCATCGTGGCCCCGATTCCGATGGCTTTTATACCAATGATAAAGTTGCGCTTGGTTTCAGGCGGCTGTCGATCATTGATTTGCGCGGCGGCAGCCAGCCAATTTATAATGAAGATAATTCCCGGGCAATTATTTTTAACGGCGAGATTTATAACTTTAAGCCGCTGCGCAAAGAACTGCTCGCGGCAGGACATACTTTTACTACTAAAACCGATACGGAGGTTTTGCTTCACGGCTTTGAGGAGTGGGGCATGGACGGCTTGCTGAAGCGGGTTCGCGGCATGTTTGCCTTTGTTATCTGGGATGATAATACGCAGACAATGTACGGTGCTCGTGATTTCTTTGGTATCAAGCCGCTGTATTACAGCAACGAAAATGGTCATCTGATGGTTGCGTCAGAATTAAAGAGCCTGTTTGCCTTTCCTGGTTTTAAACGGCGCCTGAACGTTGAGGCGGTTAAGCCTTATTTAATGAACCAGTATAACGACTTGGATGAGACCTTCTTTGAAGGCGTTTATCGTTTTCCAGCTGGTCATTGGTTTGAGTATCACGACGGTCAAATGAAGACCCACCAATACTGGGATGCCGAGTACAAGGAAAATAATCTGAGTTTTGAAGAGACGATTGACAAGATTAATGAAGATCTGCAGGAAACGGTCAAGCTTTACCATAATGCCGATGTTCCCGTGGGTGCATTCCTGTCTGAAGGGGTTGATTCAAGTTACGTCACCAGTATCTTGGACCCCGATGATGTGTTTTCGATTTCCTTTGATGATGCCACCTATGATGAAGCTTCAAAGGCGAAAGCCTTGGCCGATATTAAAGGCTGGAAGTTTTTCTCGGATAAGGTGAAAGCCGATGAGGCGATGCGTGATTTTCCGGAAATGCAGTATCACATGGAAGAGCCTGACGCTAATCCGTCGATTATCCCGCTCTGGTATCTCTGTAAAATGGCGCGTAAGCACGTAACGGTGGCCTTGTCTGGTGAGGGTGCCGACGAATTATTTGCGGGTTATGTCAATTACGGAATGCACACGCATAACAGCGTCATCAAGGTCTTCACTTCGGGCTTAAAAAAATTATCTAAGAAAACACAGGTTAAATTAGCACATACAGTTAAAAAAATGCCTAATTTCCCTGGTAAAGTGCACCTTTATACCAATTTGGCAGAGCCCAATGAATTTTATGTTGGCCAGTCGATTATTTACGACATGGATTATCCGACAATTTTCACTAGCGAGGATGCTAATAATATTTTGCAGCCGACATACCGCAATAAGTTGACGGTTAATGGCATTTACCAAAAGGACTTTCAAAAAGTTAAGGGGATTGATAACGTTAAGCAAATGCAGTATATTGATCTGCATCACTTTATGTTAAACGACATTGAGCAAAAAGCCGACAAGATTTCGATGGCGCATTCACTTGAATTACGGGTACCGTACCTGGACCGGAAGATTGCCGAATTGGCCAATTCAATCCCGACCAAGTATCTGATGAATAAACATGATACCAAGTACGCTTTGCGCAAGGCTTCAGAAAAGGTCCTGCCGGAAGAATGGGCTAAGCGGCCGAAGTTAGGTTTTCCGACTCCGATTAAGCAGTGGCTGCAAGAACCTCGTTTTGATAAACAGGTGCGGGAATTATTTGAAGAAGATTTTGTCAACGATATTTTTGAACAAAAAAAGATTTTAGCTTTGCTGGATGAGAATTATCATGGCGATGGTTCGCACCGGCGGCAGATTTGGACAATTTATACTTTCTTAGTTTGGTATAAATTATTCTTTGTTGATTATGATGGTGCGGTTGCAAAATATCAGCACGTTCAACCAGAAGTAGCTAATTTACTTAAACAAGGGAAATTAGTCTAGTTAGGAGCTTAATTTAAGATGGATAAAGATTTTACGCCCATTCTGCTTGGCAGTGATATGAATGTTTATGGCATGGCGCGGTCATTTAATGAAGCTTACGGAATTAAAGTTAAAGCAATAGCCGAAAGTCAGTTGGCGGCAACACGTTATTCGAAAATTGTCAGTGTTGAATTGCATGCGGGCTTCAGCGAGGACCCAACTTTTATTGAAATAATGCGAGCTAAGATGAAGGCTTACCGGGACCACCAAGAACCGGTGATTTTGATTGCCTGCGGTGATGGCTATGCTGAACTTTTATCTAAGCACAAGGATGAGCTGGAAAAAGTCTTTGTTGTTCCGTACACTGACTATGATTTACTGGAAAAGCTAATTTCGAAAGAAGGCTTTTATGAAATTGCGGGAAAGCATGGCTTGCCTTATCCGAAGACTAAAATTGTGACAATGACCGACTTCCAGAGCGGTAATTATCTAAATCTGCCGTTTTCTTATCCGATTGAATTGAAACCGGAAGATCCCGTTTCCTGGCTGGATGTGCATTTTGAGGGCAGAAAAAAGGCCTTCACCATCCACGATGAGGCTGAACTGAAAGAAATTGTCGGGAAAATTTATGGTAATGGCTATAAAGAAGATTTGATTCTGCAGGACTTTATTCCCGGGGATGATTCCAACATGCGTGTTGTTAATGCCTACGTTGATAAGGAGCACCACGTCAAGATGATGTGTATGGGACACCCGCTTCTTGAAGACCCGACACCGCAGTCGATTGGCAATTACATGGCAATCTTGCCCGACTATAATGAAAAATTATATGAGGAAGTTGAGTCATTTTTGGAACAACTTGATTACACGGGAATGGCCAACTTTGATATTAAATATGATGTGCGCGATGGTCAATACAAATTTTTTGAGATCAATTTGCGTCAGGGTCGGTCCAGCTTTTATGTTACTTTAAATGGCTATAACTTAGCAAAATATTATGTTGACGATTATGTTAATGACAGTTTGAAAGATAAAGAAACTATTTTTGGCAATAAGTTAAAATCAAAGCATGTTTTGTGGCTGGGGGTTCCAGAAAAAATCTTTTTGGAATATGCGGCTGACAATGAAGCCAAAAAGACAGCTGAGGAGCTGATTAATGAGGGCCGTTACGGCACAACGGTTTTCTACGATGAAGATCGCAGTTTCAAGCGCTGGCTGCTAATGAAATATATGTTTCATAACTACTATGGCAGGTACAAGAAGTTTTACCAAGTAAATAAGGGACAATTCTTTAAGTAAATATTATTGCTTAACCGTATAGTTAATTTAAAAGAACATGCTTTGCATCGGAAGAGCTGCTCTTTTTTTATGCAGCTTGTTAGATTGAAATAGACAGAAAGGAATGGATGGATGAAACTGACACATGGGGAAAACAAAGATAAAGAAATTAAATTACACTGGTTACTGCTTGGTGAGCTCACGACATGGATTGGCTCGAGCTTTGTTTGGCCGTTAACTTCTGTTTATTTGAATAAGCAGTTGCACATCAGCCTGTCGCTGATTGGGGTTGTGCTTTTTTGCAACTGTGCCAGTAATGTTCTGGGTTCGCTTGTCGGCGGCTGGCTTTATGACCGCTGCAACCCCTACCCAATGATTGTAGCCGGGCTGAGCTTGGATGCGCTGATTCTTTTTTTGATGGCCTTTTTTCATGGCTGGCCGGAATATTGGGTCTGGCTAACCCTCACTGGTTTTATCAGTGGCTGGAACGGAACCCTCATTAATTCAATTGCGACTAGTCTGCGCAGGTATCCTGGGCGTTATGTCTTTAACATTATTTATTTTGCACAAAATTTAGGAACCGTAACCGGAACCTTGGCCGTGGGCTACCTGTATGATTACTCGATTAAATTGCTCTTTATCATTGCGGCATCATTGTTTGTAGTTGCTACTGTTAATGCCGTGATTAATTACCGTCCGATTATTGCTTTTCACAAAAAGCGGCAATCTAATGTTAGTCATGAAGGACATAAACAGAAGGCAGAGCCAATGCCGAAAAACAACTTATTGATGACGATTGGCTTTTCTGCTACTTTGATTGTTATTTGGTTGATGTATATGAATTGGGAATCAAATCTGTCGGTTTACATGGTTTCTTTGGGGATTCCGTTTCACATGTACAGTTTGTTATGGACTTTCAATGGTGCGATTATCGTGATTGCGCAAATTATTTTGGCCCGCTACCCGCATCTATTTAAAAACCTTTTCCACCAAATAATCTTTGGGACAACGATGTTTGCTATTTCGTTTGTAACCCTGATTTTTGCGCGCGATTTTGCTCATTTTGCACTTTCAATGTTCATTTTGACGTTGGGCGAAGCCACAGCTTTTCCGGCCATTCCGTCTTACGTTAATGAACTGTCGCCGATTACTAGTAAGGGTAAGTATCAAGGAGAAATTAACGTTTCGCGGGGAATTGGCCAAGCTTTTGGGCCTTTGTTTGGTGGAGCAATCATTGATCGTGCCGGTTATATCCCGTTCTTTATTACGGCTGCTTCTGGCATTTTTTTGATGATTCTTTTGATTTTGCCTCTGCACAGCAAACTGCGTAAGCGGCTCAAGTTATACAAATGATTTTGTAAACGCATTTTAACAGTTAGTTGCTGTGTAAAATGGTACGATAAGTCTAGTTTAAACTTTTAATAATGAGAGGATTCTTGAATAATGAAAAAAATTATCGGTGTTCGCGGCGGCAGCGGCGATATCATTGAACCTAAAGTTGGTACAAGGCCGCAAGACAATATGTATTTGGCAGTCAATTCAGAATGGATTGAAAAGACCAAGATTCCATCTGATCGGGCACGGATGGCATCGTTTGATGGCATTGCTGTTGCGGTTGAGAAGCAGTTGATGAAAGATTTTGCTGATTTTGCTGATGGTAAAAAAGAACTGCCAGATGTTCCTAATTTTGATAAGGCAGTAGAACTATATAAAATTGCGCGGGACTTTGATAAACGTAACCGTGATGGTGCAACGCCAATTAAACCAGATTTGGAAATTCTTGAAGGAATCAAGGATTTTGCTGATTTTAACTTGAATGCACCTGGATTGGCGACCTTTGCTGCTTTGCCATTTTCGTTTAGTGTTGACCCAGATATGAAAAATACCAATGTTAATGTCCTCAATTTTGGCGGACCTGGGCTCTTTTTGCCGGATACAACGACATATGAGACACCGGATGCTGAAAAATTATTGGCAATTTTAAAGAAGCAATCCGTTAACTTATTGAAGATGGCTGGCGTAAGTGAAGCTCAAGCCGAAAAGTATGCGGATGATGCGCTTAAATTTGATGCCAAGTTAGCTAAAGTCGTTAAGTCGGCTGAGGAATGGGCAGATTACCCGGCAACCTATAACCCAATGAAGATTGAGGACTTTGAAGCAAAATTCAAGAACTTCAAGATAGAATATTACCTGAAAGAGGCAATTGGTGAGATTCCAGACAGAATTATTGTGGCTGAACCGCGCTATTTGGATCATGTTAATGAAATTATTAATGAAGATAATTTTGCTGAGATCAAGGGTTGGATGCTCGTCAACTTTATCAACGATGTGGCTTCGAGTTTGTCCCAAGAATTCCGGGAAGCAGCTTTTCCGTTCAGCCAGGCCTTGTCAGGGCAACCGGAACTATCTAGCGGTGAAAAGCAGGCTTTTCATATTGCCGACGGTGATTTTAGCGAAGTTGTCGGTGTTTACTACGGCAAAACCTATTTTGGTGAAGATGCTAAAAAAGACGTGACTGATATGATTCACCGGATGCTCAAGGTTTATGAAGAACGTCTGGCAAATAATGATTGGCTGTCAGAGGCAACCAAGAAGCAGGCAATTGTTAAATTAAAGGCCTTGGTATTGAAAATTGGTTATCCTGACAAGATTGAAGAAATTTACAATCGCTTAAAGGTGATCCCTACTAGTCAGGGCGGCAGTTTGTATGCTAATGAGCGTGCTTTTACCATTGAAGAACGAAAGTATAATATTGAACAATTACACAAGGAAGTCGACCGGACAGTTTGGGCAATGCCAGGGGACCTTGTCAATGCCTGTTATGATCCTTCAAGAAATGATCTGACATTCCCGGCAGCAATTTTACAGGCGCCATTCTATGATCTGAAACAGGATCGGGCGACTAATTATGGCGGCATTGGTTCGGTTATTGCGCACGAAGTTTCCCATGCCTTTGACAATAACGGTTCGCAATTCGATGAGTTTGGCAACATGAGAAATTGGTGGGCCAAGGAAGACTATGCTGAATTTAAGAAGCGGACGCAAGCTGAAATCGATATTTTTGATGGCCTTCAATACGGACCGGTGAAGCTAAACGGTAAACAGATTGTTTCTGAAAATATTGCCGATCAGGGTGGGTTAACTGCTGCAGTTGAAGCTGCTAAGAATGAAAATGAAGATTTAAAGAAGCTGTTTACTAATTTTGCACGGATTTGGGCTAACAAACAATTAACCGAATCAATTAAAACGCAAACAGCAGTAGATGTTCATGCACCAGGTCCACTGCGCGCCAATGTGCAGATTCAGTGCCAGGATGATTTTTACAAGGTCTTTGACGTTAAACCTAGTGATGGCATGTGGCTTGATCCAGACGAGCGGGTTAAGATTTGGTAATTTAGAATAAAATTAAGATTGCTCTGTTCTTTTTGAGAACGGGGCTTTTTTTGCGTATTTAAGAATATAAGTAAGTGAAGCTTGAAAAAATTTAATTTCTTTATTATGCAGAAAGGAAGCATCGTGCCGATAAAACAAAGGAGTTTGTGAGACTTATCAAAAGAAATGGTTTTGTAAAAGTATCACAGACAGGTTCTCATACAAAATATACAAAAGGAGCTAGAGAAGTTATAGTTCCAATGCACGAAAGAGAATTACCGAAGGGGATTGAGCATTCTATGATGAAACAAGCAGGAATTAAATAATTGTTTGTTATACTCCAAGAAAGTGAGGTATTTATTGTATGTCATATAAATATTTTGGTACGTTAGCGCACAACATTGCTGATGATGTCTGGGAAGTGAGCTTTGCTGATTTTCCTGAAGTGATAACTTTTGGATCCACCCCCGCGGAAGCCTATAATTATGGTAAAGATGCGTTGATTTTGGCTTTAGATGGTAAAACAAATTTTCCCAAACCCAGTGCTTTTAAAAAACGTGTTAATTTTGATACTGAAAAATATGATGAAGCGTTTCAGTTGCCATTTGAAGTAACTAGAACAGAAATTGTAAGCACAGTCAAACATGAAAAAGTTAGGAAAAATATTACCATTCCTAAATATCTTGCCGATGAAGCTGACAAACACGATATTAATTATAGCCAGTTCATGGCTACAGCTTTAAAGCAAAAATTGCATATTTAAAATTATTATACTTGGAATTGTCCTGCTTAAACAAGCTGAAAAGTTAGTTTAAACAGGGCTTTTTTGCTTGTGTAAAAGTAAAATGCTATTATTAAGATAATTTAAATTTGTTAATAGAAAGGAATTAATTAAATGAAAAATATTAAAAAAGTTCGCGGCGGCAGCGGCAATATTCTTGAACCAAAAGTTGGCACACGTCCGCAAGATAACCTGTATCTCGCAGTGAATTCGCAGTGGCTGGAGGAGGCTAAAATTCCGGCAGACCTTTCCCGTTACGGGTCATTTACAATGATTTCGGTTGCGCTGGAAAAGGCTTTGATGCATGATTTTGCCGCTTTTGCTGCTGGTAAAAAAGCTATGCCAAGTGTTCCTAATATGGATAAGGCGGTTGCTTTATATCAGCTGGCGCGTGATTTTGCTAAGCGTAATCAAGAGGGTGCCGAACCAATTAAGGAAGATTTGGCTACTCTTGAAGAAGTTAAAGACTTGGCTGACTTTAATGCTAAAGCGGTTGAACTAGGCAAAATTACCACTTTACCGTTTAGAACGAATGTTGCACCTGATATGAAAAATACCAAAGTCAATGTTGTTTATTTTGCTGGCCCTGAAGTGTTTTTGCCTGATACAACAACCTATCAGACACCGGATGCAGCTAAGTTATTAGAAGTGTTAGAAAAGCAATCGGTCAAGCTGCTTGAACTGGCAGGTGTCACTAGCGAAAAAGCGGCTGAATATGCCAAAAATGCTATTAATTTTGATAAGAAACTGGCAGCAATTGTTAAATCTGGTGAAGAATGGGCCGATGAGCCTGCCATCTATAATCCGCTGGAAATTCAGGAGTTCGCAGGGCAATTTGCTAATTTCCCAATTAATGATTATTTGCAAGCAGTGTACGGAGAGCTTCCGCAGCGCCTGATTGTCAGTGAACCACGTTTTCTAGAACATGTTAATGACTTGATTAACGAGGCTAATTTTACCGAGCTTAAAGGTTGGCTAATTGTTAACTTTATCAATAACAATGCAGAAAATCTGTCGCAAGAATTTCGTGACGCCAGCTTCCCGTTTACCCATGCTTTATACGGAATACCAGAGCTGGCAAGCGGCGAAAAACAAGCTTTTCAAATTGCTGATCGCGACTTTTCTGAAGTTGTTGGTGCTTATTATGGGCAAACTTATTTTGGCGAGGATGCCAAAAAAGACGTGACGGACATGATTTACCGGATGCTTAAGGTCTATGAAGAACGCTTGCAAAATAATAACTGGCTTTCAAGCACAACCAAAGAAAAGGCAATCGTCAAGTTGCGTGCACTTAAGCTGAAAATTGGTTATCCAGATAAAATTGAAGCCATTTATGATCGTCTGCAGGTAACACCAGCAGCTCAAGGCGGAACATTGTATGCAAACCGCCGTGCCTTTAGGAATGAACGGGCAAAATATAATGCTGAGCAGTTACAGCAGCCAGTAAATACAACTACTTGGGAAATGCCTGGGGATCTGGTTAATGCCTGCTATGATGGTCAGCGAAATGATTTGACTTTTCCAGCGGCTATTTTGCAAAAACCATATTATAATTTGCACCAAAGCAGGGCGGCTAATTTTGGTGGTATCGGTTCGGTTATTGCCCACGAGATTTCGCACGCTTTTGATAATAATGGTGCGCAGTTTGATGAGCATGGCAATATGGTAAACTGGTGGACAAAGGAAGATTATGCTGAGTTTAAGAAGCGGACGCAAGCAGAAATTGACTTGTTTGATGGTATTCAATATGGACCGGTTAAGTTAAATGGTAAACAGATGGTTTCTGAAAATATTGCCGATCAAGGTGGTTTAACCGCAGCGGTTGAAGCTGCGAAAGCCGAAGGCGATGATTTGCGGGAATTGTTTGAAAATTATGCGCGAATTTGGGAGATGAAATCCACTCCGGAAACGATTAAGGCAATTCTTTCGTTTGATGTTCACGGTCCAGAACCCGAACGGGCTAATGTGCAGGCGCAATGCCAAGATGATTTTTATCAGGTCTTTGATGTTAAGCCGACAGATGGGATGTGGCTTGACCCGGACAAACGGGTTAAGATTTGGTAGTTTAAAATAAAAGCGCTGTTTCATCGGGAAGCAGCGCTTTTATAGTGGGAAAAAATAAGAGATAATTCAAATTTGGTTTGAAATTATCCCTTTATTTAAATAAGTCTGCATGTGAACCAGTGTTGATAAAACCATTTGTGTGCTACTGATTATTTTTATGAATATCAGTCACTGAGCCACTTTAATCCTTCGTCTGCATTAGTAAAGTGAACGTAATTATGGCTATCTATTGAACGCTTTAACTCATGATTTGGATATTTAGGTTGAATGAAATTTTTAGTGAATATATTTAACTTTATTTGCTTCATCATGATTATCACCTCATCAGTATAGTATCACGTGGTACCATTGCAAAGCAAATTGAAAGATGCTATTTAGGCAATTTTTGCGCTACCTTTTTAAAAATTGAAATGTTATGATTTATCTAATTTAAATTTTATCAATTATATGAAAGGCTCACTAAATGAAAGAACAAGTTGATAACCGCGGCGGCATGGGTAATATTCTTGAACCACATATCGGCACACGTCCCCAAGATAATTTGTATTTAGCGGTTAATTCAGACTGGCTGACCAAAACGCAAATTCCCGTAGATAAATATGCAATAAGTGCTTATAGTGAAGTTGAGCTAAAAATAGAAAAGTTGTTAATGCACGATTTTGAAGATTTTGCCGAGGATAGAAAGAAAATTCCCGCAATCCAGCATCTTGCTGATGCGGTGGAATTATATAAATTGGCGCGGGATTTTACTAAACGCAATCGTGATGGTGCCATTCCAATCAAAGAAGATGTAGCACAGATTGAAAACTTGCAGGACTTTGCCGATTATAACAGGAAGGCAGCTAAAATCAGTCTGATTGCTGATCCGCCTTTTTCATTTTATGTTGGCGTTGATAAAACAAATACCCAAGTAAATAGTTTATACTTTAGTGTTTCTAGGACATATTTTCCCATTGATGAAAGAACGTTAGCCGTTTTTCGTAAGCAAACAATAAAATTATTGCAGATGATTGGCTTGTCGGAAACTGAGCTGCAAGAAAATGTTGCTCAGGCCATTAAATTCGACCATAAAATTGCCGGTTTGATCAAGCCTAGTGAAGAATGGGCGAATTACGCGTCTTCTTATAACCCGATGAAACGGCAGGATTTTGCCCAGCAATTTGGCGACTTTGCGATTGAAAATTATTTAAAAGAAATGGTGGGTGAAGTCCCAGACCAAATCATTGTAAAGGATCCTAATTATCTTGCTCATCTTAGTGAAGTTTTCAATACAGCTAATTTTGCTGAATTTAAAAGTTGGCTGCTAGTCGGTTTTGTTTTCGATGCGGCAGCTTATTTATCACAGGATTTTCGCGCGGTAATTTTTCCCTGCATGCAAATTAGCGCGGGTCAGGCAGAACTATCTTCTCCGCAACACCAAGCATATCAAATTACTGCTGGCTGCTATGAAGAGGTTATCGGTATTTATTATGGTCGCACTTATTTGGGTGAAGCTGCCAAAAAAGAAGTTACGGCCATGGTGCAGCATTTGCTAGATGTTTACGAAGAAATTTTACGAGATAATTCTTGGTTGTCAGCGGCAACTAAGAAAAAAGCCATTGTTAAGTTGCGGGCGATGAAGCTGAAAATTGGTTATCCTGATAAGGCTCCTGAATTTTATGATAGGTTAAAAATAATTCCCGCAAGCCAAGGCGGCAGTTTATACAGTAATCTTAAGCGTTTTTCATTCGTAATTAACAAGTATAATTTGGCGCAGCTGCAGCAAAAGGTTGTGCACAATAAGTGGCCTCTTACTGCAACTGCTGTTGATGCTTACTACGATCCACAGCTAAATGATCTGACTTTTCCGGCAGGAATTTTGCAGGCTCCGTTTTATGATACGAAGCAAAGCTGTGCTGCTAATTATGGCGGGATTGGCAAAACGATTGGGCATGAGATTACGCATGCCTTTGATAATAATGGTTCCCAGTATGATGAGCAAGGCAACCAGAAAAATTGGTGGACAAAAGCAGATTTGGCCGAATTTCGTAAGCGGGTGGCGGCGGAAGCGGCTTTGTTTGATGGCATTGAGTATGGTCCAGCAAAAATGAATGGTCAGCAAGTCGTTGCTGAAAATATTGCCGATCAAGGCGGTCTCACCGTTGCCCTTGCTGCTGCTAAAGAGGAAGGTTTAGACTTGCGGGAATTATTTGAAAATTACGCGCGGACTAATGTTTGTAAGCAGACTGAAGAATCAATTCTGCCTTGTGCCGCATATGCCAATCATGCGCCTGATGCGCTTCGCGCCAATGTGCAGGTGCAGTGCCAAAACGATTTTTATAAAGTGTATGATGTTCAGCCAACAGACGGGATGTGGCTTGATCCGGATAAGCGGGTTAAAATTTGGTAATTTAAAAGATAAAATGGAGTGTTTCTAGGCACTTACTTACGAATTACTTGTTAGAAGTTAGTGCCATGATTGCAACCACTGTCTTGTAGAGCTTTATGCATGTAATATGACTTTTTGAAAGAGAAATTTTAGTATGAAAATTGTGATTGCACCGGATTCATTTAAGGGCAGCCTAACGGCAGCGGAAGCGGCCCAAGCTATTAAAAGTGGGATGGAAAAAATTTTACCACATGCGGAATACACTCTGGTGCCAATGGCCGATGGTGGTGAGGGCACAGTAAATGCTTTGACAGCGGCGACCTCCGGGAAATTTATTCAAAAAGAAGTTGTTGGCCCCTTGGGACAGAAAGTCCAGGCAACCTATGGCCTGCTTGGCAGCTCGGATACCGCGGTCATTGAGATGGCGTCAGCTAGCGGGATGCAGTACGTCAATCAGCAAAACCACAATCCACTGATTGCGACCACTTTTGGTACGGGGCAATTAATCATTGATGCGCTCGATCATGGTGTCAAGCAGATCATCTTAGGTATTGGCGGTTCTGCTACCAATGATGGCGGCGCGGGCATGGCTCAAGCCGTTGGTTACCAATTACTTGATGCAAGAGGGCAAGAGCTGGCCTTTGGTGGTGGTCAGCTAGTTGATTTAGCACAAATTGATGTCAGCAAGGTTGATCAGTGTCTCAAGGATGTCGAAATTCTGATTGCTTCGGATGTGACAAATCCGCTGGTGGGTCCGAATGGAGCTAGTCGGATTTTTGGCCCGCAAAAAGGCGCCACACCGGCAATGGTTGAACAATTAGACGCAAACCTTGCGCATTATGCTGACGTGATTAAGTCCGAGCTGGGCAAGGAGATTAAGAATCTTTCGGGTGCCGGTGCCGCCGGTGGCTTAGGTGCTGGCTTACTTGCTTTTACTAATGCGACAATGGCTAAGGGCGTTGAGATTGTGATTAAGTTTAGCAATCTTAAGGAAAAAATGAAGGACGCCAACCTGGTGATTATTGGCGAAGGCGGGATTGATTATCAGACTCAGTTTGGCAAAACACCTTACGGGGTGGCAATGACGGCCAAAAAAGTGGCCCCTCAGGCTCCCGTGCTGGCGCTTGCCGGGACTATCGGCAAGGATATCAGTGCCCTGTATAAAGATGACATCATTAGTGCGATTTTTGCGACGCCAACAGGGGCCAAAAACCTGAGTCAGGCAATACGGGATGCAAAACATGACGTTGCCGTCACGGCTGAGAATGTGGCTCGCTTGATTAAAGCAATTAAGAAGCAAGAATTCATATAAATTGGCAAAATAAATAGTCATAATTAATGGTAAAACAAATATAGCAAATATTGATTTTAAATTTGTTCATGCTATACTTAAAATATGAAAAAGCCAAAATTTAAGAGTTATACGCGTCCTAATGGTCATAATGAATTCAATGAGTTTTTTGCTAAATTACCTAAAAAAGATCAGCAAAAACTTGATGCTACTATTAAGGCTATTGAAGAATATGGCTTGTTGGTGGCAATACAGCAAGAATGGATAAAACGGCTTGATGCTAATTTGTATGAAATTAGGTCTAAGTTAGGCAGTAATATTCAAAGAGGTTTATATTTTCATGTTGATAATAATGATTGTATGATTACCCATGGATTTATTAAGAAAACTCAGAAAACAGCTGTTAGAGAAATTAATCATGCAAAAATAATCAGAGCTGAATATTATCAAGAAAGGGGAGCCGAATAATTATGAGAAAAAATGCAGTGAAAGATGTTGATGAGATGTTTGCAGAATATGAAAAAGATCCAGAATTTGCTAAGGGTGTTCAAGCCGAACTGAATAAATTGGACAGTGCTGTAGCTGTTCGGCAGGAACGCGAAGAGTATGGGTGGACGCAACAGGAATTGGCTGACAAAGCAGGAGTGCCACAATCAACAATTGCGCGGATTGAGAATGGTGCGAATACTAGTATGGATACAATGTCTAAAATTGGTAGTGCATTTGGTAAATCTGTCAAAATAGAGTTTGCATAATATTAAATTTTAATTCTCAAATTAAAAAAATAGTAATTGATGTTATCTGGATGAACCCAGTTCCCTGGTAGATATTGTTTGGGAGAATAATTGAAATTTCGAATTTTTAAAATATTTACATCAATTGGCAAAATAAAAGTATTACCTAGTTTCTTGCTAGATAATACTTTTTGCTTGCAACTATAGATCAATTTTGGTCTTTGCTTTTGCGTAATTGATTGCCGCAACGCGCCGAATTTTTTGTTCCGTACGCTTTCTGCCTAAAATCAGCGGTACCCGTTCAATTACCGTGTCGGCATATTCCAGGCCAAACCAAGTGGCTGGATTGGAAGACAGGTTCTGCAGCCAGACCCGGGACTGCACAAGCCACTTGTCATAACCAACAAGGTTGGTTAGAGGGCTAACGACATCATTGACGATAACGAATGAGAAGTCGCCGACTTCTCGGCCGGGCGTGGTTGTGTATTCTTGCGGTTGCGCCTCAACTGTTCCGTCCTTGATTAAATCGTGAACAATTTGACGCAGATAGACATTGACACTAGTTTGCTGCTTGAATCCAAGGTACAGCTGAACGTTAATCACGTTTTTGGTATCGTAAGTGTTAACGGCGTACTTAGCGGTAAAAGGTTCATTGGTGATGTTAACCGTCACGAACCAATAGGCCTTGGCCCGCTTTGGCCGTTTATCCAAAATCGAATACAGAATTTCCCGTTTGATAAACTTGTTGTATTTGACATTGGCCATGTAAACTAGGTTAGTGGCATAGGTTGGATAATCGTCATCATGACTGAGGTCGGTCAGCATGTCAGTGTACTCATCAAGCCGTACGTAAGCGTTGGTTTCTTCGTGGGCATCGCGTACCTTGTTGCCAAAGTACCAGATGAACATGATGATGCCGATAAAACCAGCAATCAGAACCGTTACATAGCCGCCGCGCAAAAACTTGGTTAGGCTGGAAATCAGGAACATTGACTCAATAAAGCCGAAAACCACTAAAAAGCAGATACGCAGGATAAACGGGTATTTCTTTTTATGTAAGTACTCGTAAAGAAGCAGAGTCGTCATCAGCATGGTTACCGTGATTGACAGGCCGTAAGCTGCTTCCATGTGTTGCGATGTTTGGAAGAATATCACAATTGCAATGGTGGCAACGCAGAGCATCTTATTGATGGATGGAATATAAATTTGCCCCTGTTCGGTTGATGGGTAATTAATATTCATCCGCGGTAAAAATTTTAAGCCAATCGCTTCCGAAACCAGTGTGAAAGAGCCGGTGATCAGTGCCTGCGAGGCAATGATTGCGGCAATAGTAGCCAAAATAATCGCAAAAAAACGCAGGTTAGCCGGAACGGCTTCAAAGAAGGGATTGAGTTCGCCGCCGTGAGTTTGGTAATGTGGATTTTGTAAAATCCACACACCTTGCCCCAAGTAGTTAAGTGTCAAGCAAATAAAAACGTATGGCCAAGAACCGCGAATATTACCTTTGCCGACATGCCCCACGTCAGAATAAAGGGCTTCGGCACCGGTGGTTGCCAGAAAAATCGAACCCAGAATAAAAATGCCAACTTTGTTAGCAGGACTGAATAGCACCTTGATAGCCCAAATGGGGTTGAGGGCTTCCAAAATTGACCAGTCTTGCGCCATGTTACAGATGCCAATGACACCCAAGAAGGTAAACCAGACAAACATGATTGGTCCAAAGGCTTTGCCAATGCTGCTTGTGCCCATGGCTTGGATTGAAAAAAGCAAAAGCAGGATAATAATCGTGATGACGATGACAACAGTTTGGTTGGGAACGGGAATGCTTG
The DNA here is from genome assembly GCF_029433255.1 of Lactobacillus sp. ESL0791. Lineage (NCBI taxonomy): Bacteria > Bacillati > Bacillota > Bacilli > Lactobacillales > Lactobacillaceae > Lactobacillus > Lactobacillus sp. ESL0791. The sequence goes on from NZ_JAQTHU010000001.1 coordinate 367,713, forward strand.
ACCCGAACTGCATTTTTTTCAAGCCTTCAATTGAAGTTGTAACGGTCACGGCTGGGGTCAAGGTTCCGTCGGCAAGCAATGCTGCACCGCCCACAAGAGCCGGAATAACCAGCCACTTACCCATTTTGCGTACCAAAGCATAAAGGGCAAAGATGCCGCCTTCACCATGGTTAGTAGCATTTAATGCGATCAGCACATATTTGACCGTGGTCAGTAGGGTGACAGTCCAAAGAATTAATGAAATCGAACCGATAATTAGCTCGCGATTAACGGCAGCTATGCCGCCATTACCGCTGATGATTGATTTCATTACGTAGAGAGGACTAGTCCCAATATCGCCGTAGACGATACCGATTGTGATCAGTAAGCCGGCTGCTGTAATGTGTTTCTTTTTTTGCTCCATACTTTGTGTAAACTCCTCTAGTTGCGTATATACAGTTGCCATAAAAAAAGAACGCCCTATTGACATTCTTTTTTAATCATATATATTCTGTTCTTTTTATGCCTTTTACGCAAGTGAATTATGACAAAGAATTTGGAATTTCACGCCGGCGTTTTTCGTACCAGGTATTCCAGTCCTCATAGGAAGTCATTTCCTTAGGATTAATTTTATCCTTTTTTGCAATTTCATCTAGCAAACTTTGGAAATTGTAATCATGATATTGCAATGCATGCTTTACCAAATTTTTACGGGTGAAATGAATGTTATCAAGCAGGTAGTGATTGATGTCAACCGTGTTTGATGAGGTATCATAAGCATCCATAATTTCTAAATCGCGTTGGGAGAATTGGGAAATATAAAAGTTGGCGAATACCTTTAATTCTTCTGGCTGCTCTTTAAATTCTTCGGCATCCATGGTTGTCCATGAAGCTTCCGGCATGATAACTTCAAAATCTTCTTTTTCTTTCTCTTCCTCAACGTCAGGTTCGTTACTTGTAATCTTCTTTTCTTCGTCAGTCAAAGTGTGCACTCCTTTTTAAAAAATGGAAAATCGAAAAGTCTTTAGTAATTTTACCGATTTTACTGGGTAAAAGCAACTATTGCAGTATTTGAGCTGCTAATATTGTTTATCGTCAAGCGGTAAAACTGACAATTACTTCTTTAAATAATTAGCAATATCTTGCTTGGTGATTTGACTTGGACTAGTGCGTTTACTGCTTCTGTACAGGTCAATTAGGTCCTGTGGGCTCCAAGCATTAGCATCTTCACCTGCTTTTGCTACCTGCGCCTTAATTTCTTTAATCTCAGCAGGTGTTACGGTTTTGCCGTTGACTGTGTGATCACCAGGCGCACCTTCGCCGGTTTTGCCGGCATTGCCCGTGTCACCACCACTTGAAGACGAGGCATTATTGCTGTTTGAGGACGAAGGAGTGCTAGTTTTATTTTCTTTTGCCAATTGCTTATTGCGCTTGATTCCGTGTTTAGCTTCTTTCTTATATTTGGCGTAATACTTACCATTAATGTAAGGAAGAGCCAAAACATTTTTATAAGCGTTCACGGCTTTACTATATTTTTCGTTTTCTTCGGCCTTTTCGGCATCATTAACCAGCGGTTTAATTTCATGCTCGTAATTATCTTTGACATTGCTAATCGTTGTCTTTAGTTTTTGTCCCTGTTCCTTTAAAACAGAATAACCGTTTTGCTGACTGATTACGTTTTTAACAGAAGAAAGGGCAGAAGAATAGGAGCCTTCTTTGGTGTCACTGATTGCAGCCAGCATATCGTTAGCCTGTGACTTATAAGCCTGCGCCTCGCTGGTATTTTTGATTTTTTCGGCCTGCTCGAAGCTATCGGCTGCTTGATGGTACTCTTTGCTGGCAACCGCGTCTTTGCCGCGGGCCATTGCTTGACCGTAGGCAGTATTATTGCCTGTATTATGAGTAACATAGGCAATCCCGCCGCCGAGGGCAATGATGACTACGGCCACGATGGTCCAAATAGTTGATTTTTTCATTATAAGAGAATTTCCTCCTTATTAATATCTATTCTACATTATAGATGGAATTTTCTTAGATGACTAGCGGGACTTCTTGCCTAATTTTCGTATAAAACAGCTAAAGATTGAATAAAATCGGGTGTTAACAAGGTTGTGCCGGAAGCATTATTAACCAAGTTTGAAGTCATCGTGCTGGTAGTTAAATTGCCGGTATGTGTCAGGCCGAGGACGTGTCCCAATTCGTGTGCCATAAAATGCTTGAAGTAGAGCTGGTAGGTAGGACTGCTTTCACCATTTTGGGCATCTGCCGATTGCAACTGGTGGTAGATGATTTTATCGTGCATGGTAATTTTGGCGTGAGTATAATTGTATAGACCCTTGTGGATATCAGTGCCGATATCAAATGATGTGTTGCCGACATCAGTAGGATGGTTAATGTCGGCTTCATCAATCTTAATGGTGATTTTTGCTTTTTTTGTTGTCTGCTTAAGGTGCACAATTTTCAGCTGATTGATTTGTTCAGCTGTCTCCGCGGTTAAATTTTGCTGAGTAGCGGATAAGGCAGAGTCATTATAAGTGATCGTCGGCGATTTCCAGCGCTTACCGGTTAGATGATATTGTTTTAAACGCTTCAAGGTAAATTTTTTAATTTTTGGGATGTTTTTTGTTCTGTGCACTATCTTCCAGGGAACGCGCACACCGCTGGGAATGTTGATGTTTTTATCTTTTTTGCTGGCCGCTGTGACGTTGCTATTAATATTGAGGGCAGGTACGAGTGTGCCTGCTGCCATCAATGCAACTGAAACTGCAGTCAGTTTTTTAATTGTTTTTATCTTATTCATGTTTATACCTTCTTTAAAAGTGCATTGCTGTCTGCTTGCTTTTATAAAAATCATACCATAATCTATGCATTATGATGGCCGCTAACCATGGTTTATTTGATGAATGTGCTTTGATTGACGATATTGAGCATTAGGGCAACAAAAGCGGTGGCTTCTATGGATAATGGAAGAAATCAACGGAAAGAGGAAGCAGCACGTGAGTGTTTTTCAGGCGTTAATTTTAATGTTGACGTTTGGCACATTTGTTATTGCTTTAGTCGAATATCTCGATCATCGCAACAAGTAACGCAAAAAGCTGTCTCATCAATAACTTCGGCAGGTTATAAGACAGCTTTTTAGTAATTATAATTCAGTCACCGCCTTTAAAGCGGATGAGCCAGTAAGTTCAAGAAAGCCTTGCACTAGGTCTTCTCTTAATTTACAAGAATATTATAGCATGGGCATTGTGATGGAAGAAAAGAAAATGAGCATTAGTAAGGGAGGGCACAGTGTAACAAAACACAACAATATTACTAATAGAATTTAAATTGTAGCTTGACTGTATGTTAGAACGAAAACAACAGCAAGTTTAGAAGTGAATGTTGAAGAAGCTATTATTACTAAAGTGACCAGTTTTGTTATAATTTTGTAAAATTAGAGGATATTTAAGAAGGCGATAATTAAACAATTACTAATTAGGAGAACCTTTTTGTTGTGCCGCAAGGCTTTTTCAATATCAGCAAAATAAAAGACTTTTAATGCTTGTAAAAAATTATTACAAAAGTGTTTTAAACTTGTAGATGCCTTGCATTTTACCGAAAAGGTTAGTACAATATGAATCGTGGTAAGTAATAGGGCTATGCTTCAGGCGCAAGGCCTGTACGCATGCTGATTCTTCAGTGAGATACACTACCTCATGGGAGTTATAAACTCATGAATCTTATCTTGAAGGGTTTTGTACATTATAGGCTCTGACAAGCTGAACCTATAGCCTATTACGATTTTGTATATACACAAGGAGGAAAGACCACATGAAGAAAAATTTAAGAATTATTAGCGCTGCTGCTGCTGCTTTAATGACAGTTGCTCCAGTTGTTGCTACTTCAGTTTCAACTGTAATGGCTGATACACCAATCGTAATACCTGGTGGCTCATCATCTACTACACCTGCAACTACAAGCGATATTACAGTTACTGTTCCAGTTAAGAATGTAGCTAGTTTAAAAGTTGGTGACTCAGTTTCAACAGTGAGTGCCAGCTTAACTTCAAATGTTGGTACAACTAAATTTGATAGTAGTTCTAATAGTAAGTTTGGTGTTTATGATGTAACTGACTTTACCAGTGTAGCAGAAGGAAGCGTTGCTTTAAAAGCTGATGCAAAACCTGCTACTACATTTGTAAAAGGCCATACATATCGTGTCTATGTACCTAGTGTCACCTTAAGTGGGTTAACAGCTGGTCAAAAGTATACAGTAAATAAGGCACAAGCGACTTCAGATGCTTATGGTAATATTACCAGTAATGGTACCGGCGGTCCTATTAATGTAGCCAGTGAGGAAATTACTCCTGTTGATTCAAGCCTTCCTGGTTACCCTGTAGTAACAACGGGCACAGGTACTAATGCTACAACTATATCAAAAGCTACTTTAACTCCTGTAAAAACTGGCAGTTCATATAAGGTATCTGATATTGCACAGCAAATTGTTGATGGTAAGAATAATGGCAGTACTATTTATACATTTGGTATGAATATCACTCAAAGCGCATCAACAGCTAAACCAGTTGCATCCTTTAAGTCATCAGTAGAGGATGCAGTTAAGGATGCTTTAAAGACAGCTGGTGTTACAGTTAAAGATGATGGTACTTTTGATGCACCTGCAGCTCCTGTAAATGTTAAAGTTGTTTATACACTTACAAATGGTAATTCGTTGACCTTACCAGTTACATTAGACTTCACTCAACAAGATTCGAGTACTAAGTCTCCAATCTTTAGATATGGTGAAGCTGGCGAGTTCTTAAAAGATAACACTTTAACTACTGGTGTTGAAACTGCTGCTGAAAATGCTGATTGGTATTATACTCCAGTTGGCGCTACAGTTAATAAGAAAACAATTGCAGATCAGTTTACTGCTATATCTGCTAGAGGTGCAAATGGAGACGGCACAGGTACTGATGGTAATACACTTAAAATTCCGGTTACAGCAGATAATGTTGATGTAAGTAAGGTTAATACTAAGGTTGCTGGTAAGTATCCTGTAAGTATCACTGTTGCTAACTTTGCTGGCGTGAAGACCACTCTTACATTTAATATTGCTGTTGGTGAATTTGGTGCTACTTATAAGACCGTTAAAGTTGGTGCTGGTCTATCTATTCCGGTTTATACCATTAATGGTAATACTGTAACAAAGAATACCGGTGACGGCTCAACTGTTGCTGATGGTACACAAATTGCTATTTTTGATAAGACAGATGCAAATCCTATTATTGTAAGTGGAGTTAAGTATTCAAGAGTTAATAAATCTGGTTCTGATCAATACGTTGAGACTAAGTACATTGATGGTTCATATGTGCCTGCTGCTTCAGTTTCTAAGAAAGTTATGCACGCTTCATACGTTTACGATAAAGATCATAAACGTGTAGGTACTAAGAGAATTGCTTCATACACTGATGTTCAAGTAACTGGTGATCCTGTTGCGTTAAGCGATGGTGTTATGGCTTACGCAATTGGTGACAATCAATACGTAGTAGCTACTAACATTGATGGTACTAAGCTTACTTTGAAGCATAATGCTTATGTTTACTCAACAAGCAAGAAGCACAGTAAGAAGAGTATGAAGAAGGGTTCAGCTGTAACTGTTTATGGCGATCCTTACACATTCAAGGATGGTAAGAAGTACTACAGAATTGGTGAAGGTAAGCAATACATCAAGGTTGCTAACTTCTAATTAAGTAGTTTATCTTAACTATAAAGAAAAGCGATGTTAATTCATCGCTTTTTTTGTGTAAGCAGAAGATTTAGGCTGATCGCCAAGTACCGAAAAATTAAACATTTTTAAATTTACATTGTTGCTAATACACGATTTTGGTATTTTACTGGAGTCGTGTATTTTAATTTTTTTGATCTTCTAATACTGTTATACCAATAAACATATTTAGCCAAAACTTCTTTCATTTTGTCTAAAGAGCCAATCTTAAGTCGAATAATTGTTTCTCGCTTCGTTAAGTTAAAGATTGTCTCGTCTGAAGCATTGTCATGACAATGTCCCTTGCGTGACATTCTCTGGGTGATGTTCATTTGTTTTAATTTGAACCTTTGACACTGTATTCCTTGATCTGTATGCAGAATTAACTGTTTAGCCTGGCTATTGTTAGGTAAGTTATCCTTAAGTTCGGTTAACATATCTAAGACTAAAGATATATTAGGTGAATAACTAATCTGATACGCTAAAGTCTCTAAACTGGCCCATCAAGATTACTTAGTAACAATTTCTATTTCTAGTTTCGCCGAATATTGGTTCTATGTCTAACAATTATAGAGCACTTCACACTACTAGCTGAATTTGGGTAATGCCATTTCTTATGCAAATGGGCAACAGGAGTAGAAACCAATGCAATTTGGTTAACATTAATTGAAAGTACGACTGAAAATAGCTTAGATGCGTTTGTAATCTAAAACTTTTGTTAGAGGAGCTGACGAAATTAGGGAACTTCTCCAAGGAAAAGATGTGAGTAATTACATGCTATGGGAACAAAAGATTGCAAGCCAAGAAATCGCTTAAGCAACAGAAACGTCAAGAATGGAAGAATCTTGACGCTTTTGTGTTACTAATTGTATGCCTTCAAGTATATGTGTTTACTTTGTGCTTACCCTTGATTTATTACCAACCATCAAACTGTTATCACAAGGCTACTTTAATTTTTATCAAAAAGTTAAAGCTTGACAATTTCTAGTGAAGTAATTCTCCTTCCATATTTCATTTGCGCTGTTAAATAAAATATAATTATCACAAAAGCCTTTATCTACAAATTAAGTATTTTGAAGCCTTTTATTACAAGCTTTTATAAGATTATTGTTATTTTTAGCATGTAAAGTAAATAATTAATATTTTATTTTTAAAATACTATGATATTATAAAAGTAATATGATATAATAATAGAAAAGGAAGTAGATAATTAGAATATAGACTATCGAGTTTTAAGAATAGGAGGACGAAGGTTTGCCTGTAACGACAAATTTCGGTAAAGGCTCTGCTTTACCACTAAACCCAAAATATTGTCATTGGAGCAAGGAATTTATTGAAAGTCATGTTGGACGTGATACTGAATTAACCGCGTATATTCATATTGATCCATCTTATCAGGTAAATTCTAACATGCTTGCTCTGTATGAGTTTCAACGAAAGCCGCTATTAAATCAGTTTAAGAGTGTTGTCATTGACCGTGAGCAAGGAATTATTTTGAGTAAGCGCAGCAGTCAGGCATTAATCAACGATTTAATTAAAAACCACTTTCTTGCTGGACTCACTTTTCAAAAAGAAATTGCGCAACGTTTAAACTTTAAGTCACATTATGTTCTGGCAACAGGACGTTTAGCATATTTTTCTACTCATGGCTACACAACTGGCAACACGGATTGGCTGTCACTTCATCAAATGGTTAATTACCAAGTCAGCGAAATAAATCGGGTTAAATTCAAGTCGCTGCCAATTAATGGGCTTAATTATACATTTGAGTTTGTTAATTGCGGGCGTTACATTAAACGCAAAATCAGTGATTCGCTTTATTATAATTATGTACTCTCTCAGCTTGGACAAGCGCATTTGGAAAATATTTTGGGTTGGAACGTGGTAAAGAAGCGATCGCAATCACTGCTGGATAAAGCAGAATATTATTTGCCACATTTTATTCACGAGCCTTTTACAATCAGGGATATTTGGAACGATGTGCTTCAGCATAAATATCTTAAATATGGTGAATGTATGGCAGACTTGTTTGAACTCCAACTTATTAGAGAAGATCACTACTTTGTCTATCGTCTGTCTAGGCGTGGTGACAATCTCTTTTAAATCAATCAATATTTTTATGGGCACGGATAATTATCCGTTTTTTTGTGCCCAAAATTTCACCCCATGATTAAATAGGACAAGTTCGCTGCTGATTGTATTTCAGATTTACTTATCGGATAGCTTTTTAATCAATAACTAGCATTAAATAGTGCAGACTTGGATTATCTTATTTAAATATGCTTTGCTAATCTAATAGTGCACAAGCGCTTGTGACAATACTAAAGAATAGGAACAGTCACAAAATGAAGATTAAGCAAAGAAATTTTTTAATAGCATGGGAGAATAAACGACTAGTTGCTGGAGCGTTAAAAAGTGCTCATATCTGGCCAAATTATGCCAATTATGAGGATCTGCTGCAGGAAGGAATTTGTCTTTACGCGCATATGTTAGAAAGTCATCCTGAATTATCCCAAAAAGACATTGATCGTTTAAGTTTTCGCAAGATTATCTGGTATACCACCGATCACTTGCGGCGCTTGCAACGGTTCAATGAACATAACTGTCAGCTGGTGAACGCAATAAATGTGGGCATAATATTTAACTGGGACGAACTAATCGTGTTACAACAGGAAATGGACCAAATGACTCAGGTAGAACGAGTAATCTTTCAAGAGCATCTCATTGCTGGGAAAACGCTCAAATCATTGACCACTGAATGTGACTTAACTAGGGTGCAACTGCAACGCGTTAAGCGTAAATTGCTGTGCAGATTACGTCAAACATTAGCAGAAGATTATTGAAAGTCATTTGTAATATAATACACGATAATATTACTTTTTAACTACAATTAGCGTTTAGCTATTGTCTAGCTCCAATTAGCTAGATACAATGAATATGTTGACAAGGAGGAAATTCATGAAGAAAAGATTTATCACTGGTTTTGCTGCCGCAGCCTTATTATCATCGGCTGTCATACCAGTTACCAACAAACTGATTGCTAATGAAACGGTGACGACCGTCGAAGCAGGTACGACTGCTAGTCAGACACAATTTTTAAATACAGCTGCGAAGTTGGCACAGAAAACTGCCAAAAAATATGGCTTATATCCCTCGGTGATGATTGCCCAGGCAATCGTTGAATCCAATTGGGGCACATCGGGACTTGCTGTTAATGCCAATAATCTCTTTGGCATGAAGGCTGACAGCAGCTGGCAGGGTGCAACTTATTCGGCAAAGACCCGTGAGGAAGATAAAAACGGCAAGAGTCATTATATTATTGCTAAGTTTAGAAAATATGGTTCGTACGCAGGCTCGTTTGATGATAATGGTAAAAAACTGCGTAAGGGTGTTTCATGGCAACCGCAGCGCTATAAGGGTGCGTGGCTTGAAGATGCTAAGTCATATTCTGATGCAACACAAGCATTAACCGGAACCTATGCCACAGCACATAACTACAATACAACTTTGAACCAGCGCATTACAGCTTATAATCTTACTCAATATGACCCGCAAATTTCCAATGTCTCTGCCAGCTATGTGGTCACCAAATCCGGCTCGACTTACGCTTGGCCAACTGACCACGCAATTTCTGCTACTACCGGCTCGGTTACCAAGGGCGCCAATGTGACCGTCACGAAAACAATTACTTATTATAATGGCAGCAAGCGGATGTATGTTTCTGGGCAAGGGTGGATTAACGGTTCCTCGCTTGATTTAAATAGTGCCTTGCCACCAGCTTCACAGGCGCCCACAGGGGTAGCCAAAACTAATAAGACGCTGCTGCATAATGCCTATATTTATAATAGCAAGGGTAAACGTGTAAAGGGCGCCAAAGCCCTTAAGGCTGGACGTACGGGCAAAATCGTTCCTACCTATGGTACTAAGACAATTAATGGCAAAAAATATTACCGCATCGCTGCTAGCCATTACATCGCTGCCGGCAATATTGATGGCGTGATGCGTCTTCTGAAACGTAGCGCCTATGTTTACAATGATTATGCCAACCGTGATAATCATCTTATTGAAAAGAAGGGTAAGTCGCTTGCTACTTATGGCAGTGCGGTTACCATCTATGGGGTAAAATATTATCGGATCGGCATTGGACAATACGTTAAAAAGTCTAATTTTAGTTAAATTTATACTTCGAAATTATTGATAAGGATTGAAAACTAGATGAAGTTAAAAAAAGCTGTTACCACAATTACTGTTAGCACTATGCTGCTTATCCCGCTTGCCCAAGTTAACCAAGCATTTGCGGATGAAGAAGCAGATGCGGCATCAATTAATGCAGCGGCCAAAAAGTATAACTATGGAGGCACTAGTTATTTACATAAGATTTTAAAAACACAGGGTATTAAATATAATTGTTTTTATGCTAACGGCAATAAGATTAAATACCGTAAAGGCAAACCCGAGGGAATAGTTATTCACGAAACGGCAACACCCAAAGCAAGCGCTTATAATGAAGCAATTTATTTTAACCGTGCTTGGCGCAGCATGTATTCGTACGTGCATGCCTTTATTGACCATAAGGGCGTCATTCAGATGATGACCACAAAGTATGGCGTCTGGGGCGGGGGACCGAAAGCCAACAACCGCTTTATTCAGCTTGAACTTTGTCAGGAAAGCAGCCGTGCTAATTTTGCCAAAAGCGTGAATAACGATGCAATCTTTGCGGCTAAGATGCTTCATAAATATCATCTTAAGCCGAGCAATGCCACTAAGACAGGCAAGGGAACTGTTTGGTCTCATCATGCAGTTACCAGATTCTTAGGCGGGACCAACCATACCGATCCTGACGGTTATTTTGCTAAGTGGGGTTACTCAATGGATAAATTTTATTCGTTGATTAAGTATTATTATGATCTGCAGGGTGGCAATACAAGTCCATCCAATACTCCTAATGATAATCCAAGCCCAGCGCCCAATAATTCTAATGATGCTCAAAATGGAGCGGTAGGCAATCCAACGCCAAATAGCACAGAGCCGACACCGGTAGATCCGAATAATCCAAATACGACAAGCAGTGATACGGTTAGTCAAGCACCTAGTAGAGCCAAAACCTTGATGCATGATGCTTATACCTATGATGAAAAGGGCAGGCGAACTACTTCAAGCCTAAAAACGGCCGGCACTCAGGTTATAGTTGGCGGCGAGCAGATTATTAACGGCAAAAAGTACCTGCAGATAGGAACAAATGAGTATGTCGTTGCCAGCAACGTTAATGGCAACAAACGTAAATTGACACGCAATGCTTATGTTTACGATACGGCAGGAAAGCGCAGCGGCAATACAAAGCTGCTGAAAGCCAGCGTTGTACAAACTTATGGTGGTCAGGTTCTGATTCAAGGAACAGGATATTTTCAAATTAGTCCGACAGAATTTGTGAAGGCCAGTAATTTTTAAGTAAAAAATAAAGGCGGCATCTGTTTTATTAACAGGTGTCGTCTTTTTTGAAGCGAAAAATTAATTTATTTAACCGATTCGTGAGCAGCAGCCAAAACCTCCATGACAGTCATGCTGTGCTCATAAAGCTTGTCAGCACTTTTAACATCGTGCTGATCGATAATTTTGGTAAAGTCAGTAAATTCGCTGGCCATGCGGTGCGGAAATTGGTTGTAGTTATAATGTTCAGGCTTGCTCTTACGCAGATCAACGGTAAAGTTATCAAGAACACCGGTTGCTCCGTCAAAATAAATGGTTCCCTTCTCTCCTTCAATAAAAGAGCGCGGATTTGTGTAGCTGTCTTTAGCAGCGATAAGGGCTGCCTGCATTTCAGGATAGGTTAGGGTAAGAATCCCCGAAGTATCGATACCCTTCTGCATGACGGGATAGTATTGCACCTTGTCCGGCTTGCCAAAGAGGCCAACTGCCAAGTGAATATTATAAATATTCAAGTCGTTTAAGGCACCGCCCTTTTTGGCTGGATCGAAGACTGGGGCAATGATATCCTTTAAAAAGTTGTCATAACGGCTGGAGTATTGCGTGTAGTTGAGGGAAGCAATATGTAACGGTGCAATTTGCGCAATCGCCTGCTTGATTTTCTTGTAATTAGGCAGGTGGATATTGGTGATTGCTTCCAAAATGATACAGTTATTTTGGTCCGCTAATTTTTTCAGTTCCGCTGCTTCCGCCGTTGTTTCAACGTAGGGTTTCTCACAAATGACGTTTTTACCGGCTTCAAGTGCGGCCTTGACCTCGTGATAGTGGAGTGAGTTAGGAACAGCAATATAAGCTGTGTCCACATCCGGGTCGCGATAAAGCTGCTCGTTATCGGTATATGTTTTGTTAATGTGATATTGTTGGGCCAACTCCTGGCCAATTTTTTCGCTGCGCTTAGTGGTCGAGATGGCTGTTAATTCTAAATGTTTAATTTGGTTTGCGGTAGTTAAAAAATCATGAACGATCATGCCGCTGCCGACGATTCCTAATTTCATGCTTAAACCTCTTATCTTGTAGATTATTTCTTAGTGTACCTTAATGGTAACAGAATGCCTTAAATTAGTGAATAAAAAATAAGTGCGTTTTCACGCACCCATTAATTTTTATTCATGCTTATTTGTCACTATTAGTTTTAATTTTCTTGGCTGCGCGAACGTTGCTTGGAAGTTTTAATGAATCATATTTGCCAAAGTCACTGTACTTAACAGTAATTACATAATCAAGCTTGTGGCTCTTGTCTTTGTCGCTGGCGTTGCTGTAGACCATTTCCATTGTTGCATTATAAGCAGTAAGATTTTTGTTTTTGACCATCATTTTGATTGAAAGCTCTTTAAGCTTCAGATATTTTTCCAAAGCCTTGGAAGAGCTGGAAAGTGCCGGATTTTGTGAACCCAGGGATGCACTGGAGTCCATGTAATCTTCTAAGAAATCCTTGTCGGTAATATTGGCGGTTAACGTCGCATTATCGTTTGTTTGCTTTACTTTGCCAACCTTAGTTATTTCGGTAGATAACTTTTTTGCGATTTGCGGCATTGCTTGATTATCCATCATTTTTTTCATTGACTCTTGGGTACCGGCTGGAAGGGCTTGTTTGTACCAAGCTGTCTTGCTATCTTGAGCGGGATTCTTAATATAGATATTCTTGGCATCCATCCAAGCTTCCGTTTGAGAAGAAGACGAAGCATTGGTTTTTACGTAATAGTGCATGATAACTGCGTTAGCCGTCGAAAAAGTTGCGTTGCTACTGACTTTTCTTTTATTATCAGCAATTGTCATCGTCATATCTTCCTGGAGTTTGCCGCTTTTGGCAGATTTTAAGTCTTTTTTGGCAATTGAAACGACCTGCTCCTTGCTTAGGGTATTGTTTTGCTGCGAACAGCCTGCGGTGAATAGTGCCGATGTCATTGCCAGACCGACAAGTAATCTTTTTAGTTTCATAATAGTATATCTACCTCCATATTTAATTCTTTTAATTAATTATAACCGAAAACAGACTATATTAAAACGCTATTATTAATAATTATATAAAAAACATGAAGGTACTATTTAGGCTCCATGCTTTTTATTATGTTATTTATTAATTACTTTTTGTTTTGATTATTGCTTTTTGGCAGTGGCTTGGCAGCTAAGGCGTTATTTGGCACTTTTAAAAAATCATGACTGCCAAAGTTGTTATATGTTTGACTGACGCTCATCGTCATTGTTTTATCAATGCTCATGTTGACCGTGTAGGTAAAGCTAAAGAGCTTACCATTTTTGACAACAAGCTTGACCGGCATATCTTGGTATTTGCCATACTTTTGAATGCTGCGGTAGGATTGTTCCTGCTTGGCACTCTGGTTATTGGTGGTGAAAATCGGGTCGATTGCCTGCTTCATTATGCCGTGATCTTTAATTGTGGCAGTCAGGGTGTAAGTGTTTCTGCTCCGCTTCATTTTGTAAGCTTTGGTTAAAGCTGTCGGTGGATCTGCCAGCATCTTGTTATCCATGATGGCGTCAATCATCTGGGCATAATTATGACCGGTAAGGGTTTCAAGTCCGGCCTTATACCAGCTGCTCTGGCCGTTGAAGTAGATGTTGTTTGTGTCAATCCATTCTTCCGAAGTTTGCGTTTGTCCCTTAGATTGCGTTTGGTAGTTGATATGAAAAACAGTGGGGTTACCGCCGAAGGCGGCACTAGAAGTGATGATCTGCTTGGTGGTATCGGTACCAAAGCTGATGACCTGCTTGACTTGCCCGCTCTTGAAATCCTTTTTGGCAATTTTGATTACTTGGGTTTTATTTAAAACGGGTTCGGCTGCCTTTTTTTGTTTAGCACAAGCGGCTAAGCCAAACAAGGCTGCGGTTAACAGCAAGCCCGTAATTATTTTTTTAAGTTTCATGATTAAATTTTCTCTTTTCTTTGCTTCTTATTATACTATTCTATCGTAAAACTAAAACTTAAGAAACGGTATTTTTAGTCCTTAACCCTATGAAAAATTTCGCTAAATGTGTAAAATGATAAGTGAAAACTTTAATTTGTAAAAAGGAGAATATTTCATGTCGAAATTAGTTTTAATTCGTCACGGTCAAAGTGAATGGAATCTTGAAAATAAATTTACCGGTTGGATTGACGTCGATTTGTCAGAAGAGGGCGTTAAGGAAGCCAAGAATGCTGGTAAATTGATTAAGGAACACGGTTTGGAGTTTGACCAAGCTTATACTTCTGTTTTGACCCGTGCGATCAAGACTTTACACTATGCACTTGAAGAAAGCGGTCAGCTTTGGGTTCCTGAAACTAAGTCATGGCGGCTGAATGAGCGTCACTATGGCGGCTTGCAGGGGTTGAACAAGAAGAAGACGGCTGAAAAGTATGGTGACGAACAAGTTCATATTTGGCGTCGTTCGTACGATGTTTTGCCGCCAAAGATTGCGGACGATTCTAAATACAGTCAGGTTCATGACCGTCGTTATGCTGACCTTGACCCACACATTATCCCGCGGACTGAGAACTTGAAGGTCTGCCTTGAGCGGGTTATGCCTTTCTGGGAAGATCACATTGCTCCAGATTTGCTTGCTGGCAAGAACGTGATTATTGCTGCTCATGGTAATTCTCTGCGGGCATTGACTAAGTATATTGAAAACATTTCTGATGCTGACATTATGAACTTGGAAATGAAGACTGGTGAACCAGTGGTTTACACCTTCGATGACAAGCTTAATGTTACCAATAAGGAAAAGTTGGATGACTAAGGTTTAACTGAATAATTGATAGACTCTCTCTTGTTTTGCAGGAGAGAGTTTTTATTTTGAAATATGGTTTTGCAGAGTTAAAAAGATAATTGTTTGTTATAATTTGTGTTAAGTAGAGTGATAAATATAGTGCTAATAAAATTAGTACTGCTGATTGAGGCTAAGAAATGAAACTAAAACTAAAGAATATCGCCGGTAGCGGTACCTCTGAAATTGAACTTAACGGCATAACGATTGTGGCAGGTGAAAATAATGTTGGGAAGAGCACAATCGGTAAAAGCTTGTATTCTGTGTTTGAAGGCTTAAACAATTATAAAGAAAATTTAGAGATGCAGAAAAAGGCTGCACTGAATACATTTTTTAATAAATTATTTTCGAAGCAAGATAGTAATGGTGCTGGTTCAAGAAATATTTTCGTAAATATAAATTCGTTTGTTGAAAAATTTTGCGACCAAGTTGAAAACGATCAAAATAAACGTGTTTTATTTGATCAGAAAAATAATTTAACGGCAACAAAAAGTTTTGTTAATAATTTTTTTGAAATGTTTTTTACTGGAATAGAAAACATTCCAGAATATGCTAAGGTTGACATTTCTAATGAAGATTGTGCTTCCTTACTTGCAATTATTAATGTGTCCGAAACTGATGGAATAAAGCAGATTTTAAGTGATATTTTAAGATCCGAATTTCATGATCAAATTAATGATATTTCTGAAAATAATCATGGTAAAGCGATAATTTCTTTAGAAGTAGATGATCAGACATTAGAAATTCAAATTACCAATAATCGTGTAACTAACATCAATAATCTGTTTAATTTGAATCATAGTATTGAATATATTGATGATCCGTTTGCACTTGATAATGTATCTTTAGGATACTTACGACCTAAACGAGATAAAAATCGGCATGAGAACAAGCTGATTCGTAGTTTAGCTAAAAATAATGAAAAAAATGTTATTGAACAGGTAGCTGTTGATCAAAGACTAAAACCAATTTTTAAGCAAATTAATTTAGTGGCTGATGGTGAATTACAAATTAATACGGCCCCATTTAATCGGTCATGTCAATATGTTAAGGCAGGTCAGGCTACTTCGCTAAACATTGGGAATACTTCGGCTGGATTAAAACCGTTTATTATTTTGAAAACACTGCTTGAAAATGGAAGCTTAGAAAATGACGGTGTAATTATTTTAGATGAGCCGGAAATTCATTTGCATCCAGAATGGCAGATTAAACTAGCAGAAGTAATTGTTCTCATTCAGAAAACATTTAACATGAAAATTCTACTTACAACTCATAGCCCATATTTTATTGAGGCAATTGAAGTTTTTTCTGCTAAATATCATGTTAGTACCAAATATTATTTGGCAGATATGGATAAAGATACTGATGAACGTACGGTTGAAGATGTGAGTGATAATATCGAAAAAATTTATGCTAAGTTGGCACAACCACTTCAGGAACTGGAAAATTTGAGAAGTAAATATGAAAATTAATAAGCATCTGACAGAATTATCACTCGTTAGACATTGTAAAAGCACGATTAAAGAATGCTCTTATGACGATGATAATCATGAGTACATGTTTGTTTCACCAAAAGTAGCATATAATTTTGATGCAATTAAGAATGTAATGCTCAGAGAGGTATATCAAAATATACCAGGGAAACCAAGTTCTAGTGATGCGTTGTTAGAAGTTGCTGGCAAGTATGTTTTTATTGAATTTAAGAATGGAAAGTTTAATAAGTTCAATGTTGAGAAAAAGATGTATGACAGTGCAATTATATTATCTGAACTGCTCAATATAACTATGCAGGAAATAAGAAGTTCTTGTTATTTTGTCCTTGTTTATAATGAAGGTAAAAATTTAGTTCAAAGTAAAAATCAAGGCTATGTTACTGATTATGCACCTGAATTGCTAAATAAAAATGATAGTCCAAGCCGCGATTATATTGCACGACGAATTTCTAAAAATGCTAAAAAACATTTTATAAAATTTGGCTATGAGATGTTTAAAGGCTTTTTATATGCCGATGTCTATACTTCAACCAAAGCTGAGTTTCAAGATTGGCTTGATCAAGAAGAGACTGATGAGAGAAGATAAATTTAAGAATATTAGGATGATAAAAAAGCAGATTGTAAGCAAGCATGCTGACGATTTGTTATTTTTAGTGAGCAAAAAAGTAGACTGAATATCTATACTCTAACATAATCATTAAGTACGTTAATAAGCAAATTTGTTATTATTAACTGCGACATAATTTAAAAAAGTAGAGGAGTAGGTATGGAATGAATGGCTTTATCGGTGAATTTTTAGGCTCGATGATTTTTATTTTACTAGGAGTGGGTGTTTGTGCCGGACAAAACCTGCAAAAAGCGAATGCGCGTAATTCCAGCTGGTTGTACATGGCTATTTCGTGGGGCTTGGCATTGACCATGGGCGTTTACGTTGCGGGGACTTTTGGCTCGCAAGGGCATTTGAATCCGGCTGTAACTATTGGCCAGGCAATTTTTGGCTTTTTCCCGTGGGCAAAAGTTTTTCCTTATTTAGCAGGACAATTTTTGGGTGCATTTGTCGGCGCAGCCTTAGTGATTTTGCATTATTATCCGCACTTTAAGGCAAGTAAAAATGAAGCAGAAGGCAATCACGTTGGTGTTTTTGCTACCCGTCCCGCAATTAATGCCCCATTTTGGAATTTTGTTTCCGAAACGATCGGGACTTTTGCCTTTATTTTTGTTTTGCTGAACCTAGGTGATTTCACCCAAGGATTGAAACCATTTATTTGTGGCATTACCCTGGCAGCGGTTGGCGCAGCCTTGGGTTCAACAACGGGCTTCGCGCTTAATCCAGCCCGTGATTGGAGTCCGCGCCTAGTTTACACAATCTTGCCGGTTCCGAACCGTGGCAATGCTGAATGGCGTTACGCCTGGGTGCCGATGTTTGGGCCGCTTGTTGGCGGCATCTTAGCTGCTGGCTTAAAATTCATTTTGAAATAAAAATCAAATAGTTAATAAAGAGAATTCTTCAACCGCAAAAGTTGGGGAATTTTTTTATAGGCATTTTAGCAAAAAACTTGTTATGATCCATTAATTTTCTTTTCTTGTACATAATGTTATTTGTTTTTAATAATAAAATATTTGTAAATATATTTCAATAAATTATCAGGCATAATTTGTGAAGTGGTTGAAACTAAGCAGTTTTTAATACTGTTAATTTAGAATAATGTGAAACAAATAATCATTAAATTTTTCTGTAACATGCGAATGCATCAATAATTTTTTACTAAACCGCTTGCATCAATGGCATGAATATGTGATACTATTATCAATAGCAAAACTATATAAAGACAGGAGATATATTTTATTATGCAATATACAAAGAACATAAATTGGGATATTGATTATGATGTCATTGTTGCAGGTTTTGGTGGTGCCGGTGCCACTGCAGCAAGATTTGCAGCAGATAATGGCGCTAAAGTGTTATTAATTGATTCTGCACCTGAAGGACATGAAGGCGGCAATACTAGGTATGCCAGTCAGTTTGTCGCATATGAGCCGGGTGCGACCGCAGAATTTAAAGAATACCTGAAGAAATTAGCTGCACCATATGATTACGATGAAGAGCTGCTTGATACCATGGCTGATGGTGTCTCACACATGAAAGAATATTTTGAAAAGTATCTTGGGGTTGAGCCGTTTATTTACGACCGCAAGTCAGCTAATGCTCAAATTCAGGAACTGAAAAAGTTAAATACTCAGAATGCAATGGAATCAATTGGCGGGCTGCAGTCGATTATGGAGGCGATGCCTTCTTTTCCTGAATATACCAAACTGCGTGACACGGCAATTATCGGCATGCACGCGAATTTATCTGACGGCGCATTATATAAGGCTCTGCAGCAGGAAGTAGTTAAGAGAACGGATAAAATTGATGTTTGGTACAATTCGCCTGTTTGTCACCTAATTCAGTCACCGGAAACGAAGACTGTGATGGGGGTTCAGGCCAAGAGGAATGGTCAGCTGGTTAACATTCATGCCAATAATGGTGTGATTATTACTGCTGGCGGTTTCGAAAATGACCGTGCTAAGTTGCAAATGTTCTTTGGTGTAAAAGAAATGGCTCCTTTGGGTGCAATGTATAATCACGGCGCCAGCATCAATTTGGGCTTAGAAGCAAATGCTAATCTTTTCCACCCGGGCAATTATTTAAGCAACGGGATTTACTACGGCATGACCTATAAGTACTTTGAAGGTAAACGTTCGCCATACCTAGCCAACTATGAGGAATTTTACAAAGGCAGTATTTTCTTAGCTGGTGATGACGGCTCAAGATACTTCAAAGAAGATTCTTCGCTTCGTGAAGGTTTTGTTGATAATAATGGGACTTGGGTACCGCCTTACAAACAAGTTCATCCGCATATGATTTTTGACCAAAAGAAATATGAGCAGTTATCGCAAAATCAAAATGAGTTTTTACAAAAAGCATTGGCACAGGTAACCAAAGGCGATTCACTAGAAGAACTAGCCGGTAAAATTTCCGCCGATCCGGAAGTATTAAAACGCACTGTCAATGACTTCAATTACTTTGCAGAAGAACACCGCGATTACCAATTCAATCGAAAACCAGAAAACATGACCGCTTTTGATCAAGGACCGTATTATGCAATTCCGCTGATGCTTGCTTTGACAACAACGCTTGGTGGGATTAAGCGCAATTCAAAAGCAGAAGTAATTGATGTGAACGGCAATGCGATTCCGCATCTGTACTCTGCTGGTGAAGCCGGAAGTGCTGTTTTAAATCTTTACCAAGGTGGCTGCTGTTTAGCTGATTGTCTGATTTTTGGTAAAATTGCCGGTGAAAATGCTGCACAAGCAAAGGCTGATAGCACGACAGACGGGCAAGCAAATTTGAATGCCACTAAACTGTCTGCTGCTGATTTGGCATCTGACATTAAAGAAGAGGAGTATTCTACTGGTACAAACCAATATATCGGCAAGTCCCAAATTGGCATGGGCGACGAAATTGTTGTGCGGGTAACAGTTGACGACCACAAGAACCTGAAAAATGTTGAGGTACTTAAACAGGCCGAATCCGATGATTATGGTTTGAAAGCGATCAAGGAACTGCCGCAAGAAATGGTCAAACAGAATAGTTATGAAGTAGATGCTGTTTCTGGTGCATCAAATACCAGCCGTGGCCTAAAAGACGCTGTAAAGAATGCATTAGATAAGATTAATTAGCGCGTTACTTTAAAACAATCACGAAAATTCTCTAATCCGTTAAATGGGTTAGGGATTTTTTTGATCTTACAGAAGCAAGTAATTCTGACCAAGCTTGAAGAGCTATTTATGAAAAAATTTTGGTTTACTTGAAACTTTTACACAAAGTATAAATTTTTATTAAGCTTTGAAATCGCTTTATTTATTTTGAACAAAGCAATTATATAATACTACTTGTAAAGATGAATAGTTTGGTGCTATTCATGTGATAAAAATTATTTGTAAAGGAGAAAAGTATCATGAAGATTAAGGCAGCAGTCTTAAATAAGCCAAATCAGGACCTAGAGTTAGAGAATATTGTGTTGGATGAACCAAAAAGCAATGAAGTTTTAATTAAAACTGTCGCATCCGGAATATGTCACAGCGATATTGAATTTCAACATGGCGGTTTTCCTGTAAAAACACCGCTTTTGTTAGGTCATGAAGGCGCCGGAATTGTTGAAAAAGTCGGCTCCAATGTCACGGCCTTTAAAAAGGGCGATCACGTTGCCGTGGGTTTTGCGTCCGATGGCACCTGCAAGTTCTGCCGCGCTGGCCTACCAGGCTCATGTGTTAACTTTAACCAGTTGAACACAAGCGGTGGACCGATGGGTGATGGAACTTACCGCCTGCATAAAGCTGACGGCACAAACATTGGTGTCTTCTTTGGTCAGTCATCATTTGGCGATCACATTGTTGCTGATCAAAATAACTTGGTGAAAGTGCCGGATGATCTGGATTTGCGATTAGCTGGGCCTTTGGGATGTGGTTACATGACCGGTGCCGGCACGGTTTTGAATTCCTTAAAGCCTGAAATTAATTCCAACTTAGTGGTTTTGGGCACAGGCTCTGTTGGCTTGGCCGCAATTATGGCTGCCGCAGTGTCCAACTGCAAGCACGTCATCGCCGTTGATAAAAATGATGAGCGCTTGAAGGCTGCCAAGCTGTTTGGCGCAACCGATACTATTAACAACACTAAGGAAGATATCGTTAAGAAAATTAACGAAATAGTTGGTTCTGCCGGCCTGAATTATGCAGTTGACACAACGGGCGAACCGGATGTCATTAAGGCAGGTATTTCAGCATTGACAATTAAGGGTCAGTTTGCAGTCGTTGCCATGGGGACAAAATCCTTGAAAGAGATCAGCCCAATGATTGATATTTTAACTTTTTCCCGCACGATTAAGGGAGTAATTGAGGGTGATGCTGTGCCGCAGCAATTTATTCCTGAATTAATTGATTTTTACCGTGCTGGCAAATTCCCAATTGATAAAATTACTAAGTTTTACAAACCTGAACAAATTAATCAGGCAATTGAAGATTCGCTATCTGGGACAACAATTAAGCCGGTAATTGTTTTTGACGATCAATATCAAGCATAAGGAGGACAATAATGGTTAAAAACGGAACTTATCAAGCTGCAGCACAGGGTCATAATGATGAAATAACTGTCGCAGTCACGGTTGACGACAACAAAATTGCGAAGGTTGAAGTTACTAAACATGCTGAAACCCCGCTTATCTCGGCTAAGGCGTTGGCAGAAATTCCGGCTAAAATCGTTGCCGATCAAAGTACGGCAGTGGATGCAATTTCCGGGGCAACTTTTACCTCCAACGGAATTTTACATGCGGCAAGAAAGGCCTTAACCAAGGCTGGAGCCGGTACTGATGAATTTAATGAAAAAGAAAAAATCACTAAGCACCAGCACCAAGTGAAAACCGATGTTGTTGTTTTTGGGACAGGACTTGCAGGATTGGATGCCGCAATAACTGCTAAAGAAAACGGCGCTGACGTCGTGCTGCTTGAAAAGGCAGGTCGTTTTGGCGGCAACTCCGTTGTTTCCGGTGGCTTCATGTATGCAACAGGCAGTGAATTCAATAAAGACAAGGATAATGATCCGGCTGATTTGACTAAGTTTTATGAGAATTTTGCCAAAAGTGAGGGCGGCAGCGTTGACCACGAACTAGTCAAGACGATTGCGGAAAATTCTGCAAGTGCGGTCAATTACTATGCTGACAAGTACGGAGTTAAATTTACGGCGATGCCGTTGGGACTTTCACCGCACCCGCGGACCCATATTGATTTTCAAAAGGGGCCGGTTGCCATCTTGGAGCCAGTTTTTAACCGGGTTAAGGAATTAAAGATTCCGATCTTTTACAACCAAACGCACGAAGAAATTAAAACCGAAAATGGCAACATCGTTGGTGTTACCACTAAAGGTAAATATGATGATTATGAAATTAGCTGCAAAGCCATTGTGCTAGCAGTTGGCGGTTTTGATGGTTCGGCCAAAACGCGTGATAAATATGCTCCAAGTGCTAAGGGTGCCCGCTCAATGTCTAGTCCATACAATAATGGTGATTATGTTGATCTGACTAAGAAGTTTAATGCTGGACTTGAATTCAAAGATGGCGTAATGGGTATCATGACTGCTAACTATCTTGATGTCACTGTTGGTGCCAACACGTTGATTTTACTGAATACGCCGATTGCCGTAAATAATCTAGGAAAGAGGTTTACTAAGGAAGGTCAGCATTATTCAATAATGTACAATGATGCAAAGAACTCAGGCGGTGCCCGCTTCTTCTGGATTTTTGATAAAAATCAGCCGCAATATAAAACTGCTAGCCACACTGATGGCAGCATTAAATGTGATTCACTCAGTGATGTTGCGAAACTAATTGGAGCTGATGAGCAAACTTTGTTAGCAACAATTGAACGCTACAATTCTTTTGCAGGTAAAAAAGATCCTGATTTTGGCAGAGATGACATTATTGCCGTTTCTCCGGAAGGCCCATATTATGTAATTGAAGGGTATCCAACAACCGTTGCTGGTTTTGGCGGCTTGACGATTAATCCAGAAGCACAAGTTTTGAACACAGATGGGCAGCCGATTGCTGGCTTGTATGCTGCTGGCGAAGATGCAACCGGGCAGATTTTTGTTCACACTTACCCATCAACGGGGACAATGCTGACGACTTGTACCGTCTTTGGCCGAATTGCGGGCAAAAATGCCGCTGAATTTTCCAAAAAATAGTTTTAATTGATGGCAAAATGGAGATAAATTAATGATTGTAAATTCAAAAATTGAATATGATGCAAGTTATGACGTGATCGTTCTTGGCTTTGGCGGGGCCGGCGCTACCGCTGCGCGTTTTGCGGCTGATAATGGCGCCAAGGTTTTGATGGTTGATTCCGCACCGGAAGGCCACGAGGGCGGCAACACCAGGTATGCTGGTCAACTTCTTGGTTACAGTTCTAGTGAAGAAGACTACAAAAAGTATTATGAGTATCTGGCACAGCATTTTACGATTGATCCCGAAATTGAGCAAGTGGTTGTTCACGGAATAACGCACATGAAGGACTACTTCAAGAAATATTTGGGTGCGCCAGTTACTCACAGTTACAAAACGGAAGTTTTGGGCTTGCCGCCAGATGGCAATATGGCAGATCACCCCAATGCTCCAGGCTCAGGCAGCTATGACATGATTACACTTGCGCCGGGAATCTTTAACGCTTCGCTGTGGAATGTGCTGCGGCAGAATGTTTTAGACCGTGCGGACAAGATTGATGTCTGGTATTCAGCACCGGTTGAACACATTTTGCAGACTGCAGACGGCATGGTTGTTGGCGCGCAAATCAAAAAAGATGGCGTTTTGGTCAATATTCATGCTAAAAATGGTATCGTCTTGGCTACCGGCGGGATTGAAAACAATCCGCAAATGGTTCAAGACTACATTGGCTCATATAAATTGGTGCCACTAGGTGGTTTGTATAATAAGGGTAAAGGAATTGACTTAGCACACGAAGTTGGTGCCGATATGTGGCACATGTCGATGTATGCCGCTGGCGGGATGCAGCAGGCCTTCGCCTTCTGGGAGCCTGATATGGAACGCGCACCATTTTACATGGGCAACCCAACTTTCTATACTGGCAGTATTTTTACGGTTGGCGATGACGGCACACGTTACTTTAAGGAAGACCAGCTGGCACGCGAAGGCTATGTGGAAAATCATGGTTCTTGGTATAAGCCGCTTAATCCGATTAAGCCGTACTTTGTTTTTGATCAAACAAAATATGATGAAATTAGTAAAATCACAACTTTCCCTGATAATAAGGCGCTAAACCATGTTATTAAGGCTGATTCAATTCCAGAATTAGCAGAAAAGATGTCTGTCCCTGCCGAAAAATTACAGTCGACGATTGATGAATTTAACTTCTTCGCTAAGAATAAGCATGACTATGCCTTCCACCGCGCACCGGAAACTTTGCGGGAGTTTGCGGAAGCTGGTCCTTACTATGCAGCTCTGTTGGTGCAGACGATCGGCTGGTCGGAAGCAGGCCCAAGAAGAAATGCACATGCAGAAATTCTCACGCCTGATAAGAAACCAATTCCACATTTGTATGGTGCTGGTGAGTTGGGCAGCAACATGTCAAACCTGTATCAAGGGGGCTCTGACTTGGCTGACTGCTTGATTTTCGGTAAAATCGCTGGTGAAAATGCGGCCAAAGTTAAAAATGATGCGGTTGGGCAAACGGCAACTTCTGCTAAGACCAAAGTTTCATTAGCCTCTGATATTAAGACAGAAGATTTTGCAACTGGTGAAAACCAGTATATTGGCAAATCAAGCACCGGTATGGGTGATGAAATCGTTGTGCGAATAACCGTTGATGACCAGAAGAGTTTAACGAAGGTTGAAGTTTTGAAACAGACCGAATCTGATGATTATGGTTTGAAGGCAATTAAGGAATTGCCCGACGAAATGGTTGCGCAGAATACATATGACGTTGATGCCATTTCAGGTGCTTCCAACACAAGCCGCGGCTTGAAAGATGCGGTTAAAAATGCACTGGATAAGATAAAGTAAAAAATTTTCATTACGAAAGGAACGCTAAAACGAGTTTTTAGCGTTCTTTTTTCTTCTATTTTTCTTTGTTTTGTGAATTTTATCTCTTTTTAAATAATTAATTAAGATCTTAGACACATACTGCAATTTTATGAATGTTTGTAATAGTATGAACGTATATATTTATTTGGATGATAGAAATGAGGTTTTGTAAAATGACTAATAAATATCAAAAGTTACTGACACCCTTAACTTTCCAGAGAAGCGGGGTAACGATTCCTGCTAGAACAGCCTTGTCGCCGATGCTGTCGCTTTATGGAGAAAAAGATGGGACCGTTGGTCAAACAGCATTAAATTATTTTGGAACTAGGTCAAAAGCACAAGGCTTATTGATAACGGGTGCTTCTTATGTTTCGGAATATGGTTTTTATGATAACGAATTGGGCCTGAACGATGATAAATTTCTTCCAGGGCTGACTAAATTAGCGCAAATAATGAAAAAAGACGGCAATAAAGCGATTGTTCAACTTCATCATGCTGGTAAGCAAGCCTCAGGTACTGCGGCTAAATACGGCTTTGTTCAAGTACCAAGCAAATTACCGACGACAGACTCTGATGGGGTTCCTACAAAGGAAATGAGCGAAGAAGATATTGAAAATGTTATCAATGACTTTGCATCTGCGACCAAGCGGGTTATTAAAGCTGGCTTTGATGGTGTTGAGATTCATGGTGCTAATTGGTATTTGTTACATGAATTTTTCTCACCGCTTTATAATCAGCGGACTGATAATTGGGGTGGCAGTCTTGAGAAGCGGATGCGCTTTCCATTAGCTGTTGTCAAAGCCGTCAAAAAAGCTGCTGAAATTAAGCCTGATTTTATTATTGGCTTTAGAATGACTCCCGAAGAAAATATGCCGAGTCGGATGACTGCAAATTTGGCCACGACTAAGGGCTATTCTGTGGAAGATGGTTTGAAATTGGCAAATAAGCTTGCTGATTTGGGGATCGACTACATCCATTATTCACTTTTTAGTAAGTATGATGTTGGTCCTGAAGGCAGCTCGCAAAGCTATGGTCAAATGCTTAAAGAGGCTGTTGGCGATCGTGTGACAACTATTATTTCTTCAGGCGTTCATACTGCTGATGATGCATTAG
The DNA here is from genome assembly GCF_029433255.1 of Lactobacillus sp. ESL0791. Lineage (NCBI taxonomy): Bacteria > Bacillati > Bacillota > Bacilli > Lactobacillales > Lactobacillaceae > Lactobacillus > Lactobacillus sp. ESL0791. The sequence goes on from NZ_JAQTHU010000001.1 coordinate 393,913, forward strand.
ATGCTTTAAATCACGGCGACATTATTGCAATCGGGCGGGAATCACTGGTTGAACCTGAATTTACTGAAAAAATTAAAACGGGCAATGTCGAGCAAATTCGAACAGAAATTACACGCGAATCAGCACAGAGTCTGGCTTTCCCTGATGCGTTGGTAGACCTGCTTTTAATGAAAGATACACCGTTTTTAGTTGAGGGACGTGAAAACTTAACGGTGTTAAAGGATAATAAAACAGAAGAAAAACCTGTTGAGCCTGCTACTGATACAACTAGTGGTGCTTCCAATTAAAACGAATTTACTATTTGAGTTTATATAATTGTGTAAAATTCCTAATCTTGAAAAATTAGGGATTTTCTTTTGCAGTAAATTGCTAATTTTTGCACAAATGATAAATTTTTGTTAAGTGAAAGAAAGCGTTTAATATATTGAAGACTAAGATTATATAATATGATCAGTAATCAGAATATAAGTAATCGTGATTAAGTCACTGATTGTGAAAGATGAGGTAAGTGATGATTGTAAATTCGAAAATTGACTATGATGCAAGTTATGACGTTGTTGTGCTTGGTTTTGGCGGTGCCGGCGCAACTGCCGCGCGTTTTGCTGCTGATAATGGTGCCAAGGTTTTAATGGTTGATTCCGCACCGGAAGGTCATGAGGGTGGAAATACCAGGTATTCAGCCCAATTAATCGGTAGCGGCGATGATTTTGCCGAGATGAAAAAATATTATCAAAAATTGACGGCACCGATGACACTTGATGAAGAGATGGTTGATACTTTTGTTAATGGGATGGTTAACATGCGTGATTATGTGCAAAAGTATCTTGGCGTAAAGCCGTGTAGCCTGCGGGAATATTTACCACAAATGCAGAGTGGATATTGGGAATATCCAGAATATGATGGTGTTAAGTCTTATGATTTTACCACTGTTCATAAGGGACTATTTGATGCTGCCTTGTGGCAAAACCTCAAACAGCAGGTGGTTGATCGACAGGATAAAATTGCGGTTTTATATAATACACCTGCTAAGGAATTGATTCAGGATGTTACTTCTAAGGCAATTGTCGGTGTTGTCATTGAGCGTGACCATGAACTGCTCAAGATTGAAGCTAGGAATGGTGTGGTGCTTGCTACTGGTGGTTTTGAAAATAATCAACAGATGATTGAAGACTATTTAGGAGCTAAGAAACTTGCGCCAGTAGGCACTATGTATAATAAGGGTGCTGGAGTCAAGATGGCTCAAGAAGTTGGCGCCGATATGTGGCACATGCATAATTTTGAATCTGTTGGTTTGTTTCATGGAATGGCTTTTGCTGTTGAAGATGGTAAACGCGGTCGACTACTAGTTGGACCGCAAAATGTTGTTGCTTCAAATGGCAGCTCGTTTGTGATTGGTGATGATGGAACCAGGTACTTTAATGAGGCTGAGGAAAATCGTCACGGTCATATTAAGAACCACGGTCAGTGGAAGGTGCCGATGAACCAGGAACATCCGTATCTGATTTTTGATGAGGTAAAGAAAAAGGAACTTGATAGCGATGAGCTCATCGGTCAATATGCTCCTTATACAGAAAATATTATTAAAGCTGATTCCGTTGAAGAATTGGCTGGTAAGATTAAGGTTGATCCGGCCGTTTTACGGGAAACCTTCGATACCTTTAATCAGGCAGCCGCTGCCAAGAATGATGCTGAATTTCATCGTGATCCAACAACGCTCAGAGCGTTTGTTGCTGGCCCAATTTATGCAGTAAAAATGGAGCAAGGAATGCTTAATACTCAAGGTGGTCCGAGAAGAAATGCGCAAGCTGAAGTTTTGGATGTTAAAGGGCAAGCAATTCCGCACCTGTATTCTGCTGGTGAACTTGGTGGCATTTGCGCTAACCAGTACCAAGGCGGTGGCAACTTGGCCGAGTGCTTGATCTTCGGTAAAATTGCTGGTGAAAATGCAGCTAAAGTTAAGAATGATCAGGTTACAGTTGATGCAGAGACAGCGGTTAAACCACAAGTTTCCTTAGCTTCAGATATCAAAAAAGACAATTTTGCAACTGGTAAGAATCAGTATATTGGTAAGTCAAATACTGGGATGGGCGACGAGATTGTTGTCCGAGTAACTGTTGACGATCAGAAAAATTTGCAAAACGTCGAGGTTTTGAAACAAGCCGAATCCGATGATTACGGTTTGAAAGCCATTAAGGAATTACCTGATGAAATGGTTGCCAAGAATACGTACGATGTTGACGCGGTTTCGGGTGCGTCCAGCACAACGCGTGGGTTGAAAGATGCAGTTAAAGATGCACTAGATAAGATAAAATAAGTAATAGTTTAGAATAAGATAGCATGCTAAAAAGCCCGCAGCAGATGATTGCTGAGGGCCTTTAGTGTAGAAGAAAGGTTAAATAAAGTACTTCATGACGAAGGGAATAAATTCTTTGATAGTGGGGTTAATACTATTTTTTAAAAACGACAGGCCATAAACATAAGGATATTCATTTGGATATTCTAATGGGATGACTTTAAAATCAGGTGAATCTTTAACGCTGGCTAAATCCACCATCATAGCAATGCCGAGGTTGCCTTTGACAAAGGTGTGGCACAGCAATACCGAATCAGAATATAGGTAATGAGCGTTGGGACATTCTTCCTTAATCAGCTGTTGGAGCTTGAATTGTCGCGGCGGGCAGATATTGGCATTAAAGAAAATCATTGTCTCATTTTCTAAGTCGGAAATCTTTAGGGATTTGCGGTCAGCAAGTCGATTATCATTAGGCACAATACAGGCAAATTGCCCTTTAATCAGCGGAATGAAGTTAATATTTTGTGAATTGATAATATCCTGCATTGAGAAAATAATATCGCATTGCTGGCTTAATAAATGTTGTTTTAAAACATTGTGATCAAAATTTTCCAAATATAGGCGGGAAGTGGGGTGCAGCCTATTAAATTGGTTAATTAATTCGGGAAATTTTTTGATTTCGTAGTAGGTACTGGTGTAGCCGATTGCTAAGGCTGAAAATTCTTTTTCTTCCGCTGTTCGCGCACTTTCAATTGTTGAATCTAATTTGACGAGAATTGACTGGACGTTGTCATGTAAAATTTTACCGCCATCCGTCAGCTCTACAGTGCGCTTGCTGCGGTTAAATAATTTAAAGCCTAGATCTTGTTCTAATTTATTGATGGCGTGAGTTACTGCCGGCTGGGTTAAATTAACATTTTTGGCAGTTTGTGAAAAATTCAACGTCTCTGCAAGATTAAGAAACAGTCTTAAGTATTCAGTATTCATAGCTTTTCTCCATTATTAATAAAGCTTTTTTATTAATAATAATACAGTTTCATTTCACTGTTTGCAATTTACGTGATATTTTTAACATATAATAAAAATAGACAAGGAGAATATTATAATGGAAAAATTGAAATCAGGTACATATAAAGTTACTGCAGCAGGTTATGAAAATAATACAACAAATTTGCAGGTTGAGATTGCCGATAATCAAATCAAAAAAATTACGACAAATAAGGAGATAGTTCCTAATAGTCTTGAGGATGCAGTGTTTTCACAAATCCCCCAAAAGATAATTTCAGAACAGTCTTTGGCTATAGATGTCTTAACCGGCGCTTCTTATTCAAGCAAGGGATTGATTGATGCGGTTGCGGATGTTATTAAGCAGGCTGGCGGTGATCCTAAGGAATTTAAGTATGGTGAAACCAACAGTTCAGCAAATACTGCAGAAACTGAACCAGCAAAAGCAGAAGAAGTTGAATATAAAAAATGGTGCAGTAAACCAGCTAAGATCGATCGGCAGATGGAGACAGATTTCTTAATTCTGGGAGCCGGAATTTCTGGGTTAGCAGCAGCCGTTCAGGCTGGTGAGCTTGGAATGAAGACAACGGTGGTTGAGAAGAACAGTTTTGTTGCTGGCAATGGCGGCGGCGTTGAAGGTATCTTCGGCATAAATACCGACATGCAAAAGGCCGTAGGGATTCATGCTGAAAAAGAAGAAATCATTGCTCGGGAACAGGAACTAGGCCAATATCGTGCTGATGGTTCTTTCTGGGTTGATTTGGTCAACAACTCTGCCGAGAATATCAATTGGCTGTTAAAACAGGGGGTTCAGCTGACCAAAGTTGATGATTACCACGGTACTTGTGCCTTCCCGACCTTTCACTGGTTTAAGGGCGGCTTTGCTTCGGAAGGTTATGTTCCTTATATGAAAAAACGGGCAGATGAGCTTGGCATTAATTTTGTTTTGAATTCTAGTGCCATTGGAATTATTTATGATGGTACAAAGGTAACCGGTGCCTATATCCGTGATGCTGATGGAACGATTACTCAGATAAATGCCAAAGCAACGCTGCTGGCTACTGGTGGTGTTGGTCATAACGCAGAATTGATCAGAAAACAGGGCTGGCAGACAGAGAACCTGCATTATTGTTCAATGCCAAGCAATACAGGTGACGGCTATATGATGGCGATGTCGCTGGGGGCAAAGGATATGCTTCTGGAATCGGCAGAATTTATGATGAATTATATTCAGGCGTTGCCGCACGAAGGGGTTCATTTGTATATCGATCCGATTAACGGCTTCATGTCGCTGCCTTCAGGTGGACCAGTTGTGTTTGTTAATCAAGATGGTGTCCGCCTGGTAAACGAGAATGTTAAGAAGTACAATCTGCTTTACCAACGGATGGCCATCAAGTCGACTAAGGTTACTTATGAGGTATTTAACCAAAAGATTTACGACATGATAACTAAAGGAATAGACGGTGCCGACAAGATTTTGGCCGAAGCCGTTAAAACAAACGATGGCAACTCGCTGTTCAAGGCAGATAAGATTGAGGACCTGGCTAAGACTGTTGGTCTGCCGGTCGCTGCTTTTACCGATACGATTAAGAAGTATAATTCGTATGCTGCTAATGGTAAGGATGAAGAATTCAACAAGGAAAAAGAGATGTTGGTAGCTTTAGATGAGGGTCCGTTCTATATTGCCCGGCTGGATCCGTCTAACCTGATTGGTGTCGGCGGGGTTGGCTCAAACCGTAATTTTGAAGTCATTCGGGAAGACTTTGCGAAAATTCCAGGTCTTTATGTATCGGGGATGGACAGCACGATGCAGTACCGTAATGTCTATACGATAACCTTGGGAGGCTCTGCGTGTGCGCATAACGTGAATTCGGGCCGGCACGCGGCAATGAATGCCCAGAAATATATTGCAGAACTTTAAAAAGTTGCCAGTAACTATTCTCACTAAAAAAGCCCGCAGCAGATGATTGCTGACGGACTTTTTATGTGGGAAAGATAATGAATAAACTAGTTTATTCCACTATGATTTTTCTTTTAATTTTGCTTGATGTACGCAACAGCATTCTTTGCAGAATTTCTGCCGGAATAAAAGGCATATCCTACACATGTACCTGGCATGTTCGGACCATAAGTGTCGCCTGTTAAACCGGAAGCATCATTGCCAGCTGCGTAAAGACCGGAAATTGCTTGACCATGATTGTCAAGAACTTCATTTTTAGTTGAGATATGAAGCCCACCCATTGTACAGAAGGCACCAACATTTAATTCAAATCCGTAAAATGGGCCTTTTTCTACTTTTACTAGGTATTGGGGATCTTTTCCAAAATCACCGTCAACGCCTACTGCGCAGAAATTATTATATTGCTCGATTGTTTGCTTAAATTTGTCCTCTGGAATGTGCATTTTGCTTGCAAGTTCACTTAATGAATCGGCTTTAAAAATATAAGGTTTATTTTCTTTTACTGCATCATTTAATTCATCTTGTAATTTGGTTAATTTTTCTCCGCGTCTGACGTAAACGCCAAGTCCCATAAAGTTACCTTTGTTAATCATTCTGTCGATGACAGCTTGGTCTAAGATGCTGTAAACCTTGTTTTGCGTATACAATGCATTCCCTGCATAGGAAAAGTTGTAGACAACTTCTTCATTTACAAATCGTTCGCCATTTTCATTTACCCACAGTAATGGTTGCTGACCTGCCGCAGTTTCCATGTGTGAAGCCATATACTTGAAAGATGGCTCATCTGGATCTTTTAAGTATCCACCGAAAAGCATTGCCATTCCGGTACTATATTTCTGGGCACCAACGTTCCAAGCCATTCGTAATCCGTCGCCTGTACCTTTTCCACAGCTGACAGGGATTAAGCGCGAGGTATCATAACTAGTTAGTTCTTCCATCATATCAGAATTATTTAGGTATCCACCTGTTGCTAAAATAACTGCTTTTGTTGCAATTGTTTGGGTTTCTTTTGTGGCCTGATTTTCTATTTGAATAGCAGTTATTTTTCCATTATCGTCTTTTCTCAATTCTGTTGCAGCAGTTGATTTGAGCACTTCAACACCTAATTTTTCGGCTTGCGGCAATAATGCCTTATGAATAACTGCATCCCCCATACCTTCATAAATGTGCCAGGTTGCTTCACCAGCCCCCATTGCTTGTACGCCCTCATACTTAACACCTTGGTCTTTCAGCCATTTAACAGTGTTGGCACTATCATCAACATATTTACGCCAAATTCTTGAATCTGCTTTGTACTTTGAATATTCAACTTCTTCGTTTAAAACATCGGTTCCAGATACTTTGATTCCCTGTTCTTTTTGCAAATATGAGTCAACGGCAAAAAGACCTTCAGTATAATTAGTACTACCACCGGTTGAGCGGCCTTTTTCTAATAATAAAACTTTTGCCCCGTTTTGTGCGGCTTCCAGAGCAGCAGATACTCCAGCGGCTCCAGTGCCGGCAACTACGATATCATATGCATTATATTTTGTTAGTGTCATAAAAATTACCTCCATTGATCACTTATTCACTATTGATTATAATAAATGTTAACGATAATTTGGACACTGAATTTTTTGGGTAGACGAACTTCTAGTTCGGGTAAAGAAAGATAAAAAATGAATATTGAATATTTAAAAACTTTCCTACAAGTTGTGCAATTTGGCAGCTTTGAGAAAGTTGCAAAAATAAATTATCAATCTCAACGAGCAATTTCGAAGCAAATTACACATTTGGAAAATGAACTTGGAATAAAATTGTTTGATCGCAGTAGTAATAAAATCTTTTTGACACCACAAGGTAGAGTTTTCTGTTCGTCGGCTCAGGATATTGTCAATACTTTTAATGATGCAATCGCAGATTTGCACTATTTAGATGATAAAGAAGAAAAAATCTTGCGGGTAGGATATTTTTCAGCATTTGAGGGAAAAATTGTTCAAAAATCGCTTTATTCATTAATGAATGCCGAACCACAACTGAATATTGTAATACATGAAGAAAGTAATGAACGCCTAATGCAGAATGTGATTAATGGCAACTTGGATATTGTGTTTTCTATTAATTATGGCAAAACTTGTGTATCAGCAAACTCTAATTTAAGTGATAAGGTGGTTTATTGCGATCATATGGTTATGGGAATTAGCAAACTCAATCCATTAAGCCGACAAGATGTGTTGATGCCTGAGATGCTAAAAGATATACCGATTATTTATTATTGTCCAGAAAATTCAACTTTTTTATTAGAGTGCTTTCTTGCTAGTTTAGTCACAATTCCTGATCATCAAGAAATTAAACGTGTCTCTAGTACCGAACAAATGCACATGCTTGTGGCTTTAAATAAGGCAATTGCTTTCTATCCTTCTGGATTGATTAGCAGGGATGAAATGGCTATGGATTCCGAAGTGAAGTACTGTGAATTTTGTGATAATGATTCTCAGCGTTATGAAGTTGTGGCAGTTTATAAGAAAGACAATAAAAAAATGCTAAAGGAATTAATTGGCATACTTAATAAAACATAATGCTCGGTTAGAAAACCTAACTTTTCTGCTCCACTTAGATTATAAACGCGGCATCACTGGATCCTATGCATTTTTAATTTCGTTATTGACACATGATTCTTTGAGTATTATTATGTCTTTAATTGAATACGATTTCTTCGGGGCAGGGTGTAAATCCCTACCGACGGTAACAATTTTCTAATTGGAGTCCGTGACCCGCTTGCAAGCGGTGGATCTAGTGCAAGTCTAGAACCGACAGTTAAAGTCTGGATGGGAGAAGAAAAGAAATAAAAATTGATTTTTGACTCATGTCGCTAATCTTGGTTGTTTTAACTTTGATTGTTTGACTCGGACAAATCTATTTGGTTAATTATTTAGCGCCTCGCTTCTCAGCGAGGCGTTTTTTTGTGTATAGGAGTGATAATTGCAGTGCAAGAAAAAGATTTTATGCAAATTGCGGCGAATGAGGCACTTAAGGCACAGGGGATGACATGGACTAATCCGCTAGTTGGCGCAGTAATCGTTAAAAACAATCGGGTTTTGGCGACAGGTTACCATCACCAATATGGTCATGAACACGCTGAGGTTAATGCCTTGAGTCATTTGCCGCAGCCAGAGTTAGCCCAGGGCGCGACTTTATACGTTACGCTTGAGCCCTGTTGCCATTTTGGCAAGCAGCCGCCGTGCACCCAGCGCATAGTGGCTTCTGGGATTAAGAAAGTAGTGGTTGGCCAAGTTGATCCCCACAAAATTGTAGCGGGCAAAGGCTTGCATTATTTAGAGGATCATGGCGTAGCAACGGAAGTGATTGGTGGCACCGATTATTTGAATCCTGCCTATAACTTTTTCTACCGTAACGGGCGCCCTTGGGTAACTTTGAAATATGCGATGTCGCTTGATGGCAAGATTAATTGCGCGGGCAATGAGCGGACCTTGTTAACGGGACCGGAAGCGCAGTTTGATGCGCAAAAGCTGCGCTGCTGTCAGCATGCGATTTTAATTGGTGCCCGTACGCTCAGAATTGATGATCCTGAATTGACCGTGCGCATTAAAAATTTAGCTATCCCACCGATCCGCATAGTTGTGACCCATGATGTGCAGAAGATTAATTGGCAGAGCCGCTTATTTTCTGAGCCAGGTGAGATTTGGCTGCTGAGTGAAACCGATGCTACAACATCATTACCGAAGAATGTTCATGTTTTTGTGAAAAAGCAGTGGACGCCGCAAGCAATTTTGCAGCTTTTAGCTAGCAAAGACTTACAAGCACTATTAGTTGAAGGCGGCAGCAATCTGCAGGCACAATTTGTCCAAAGCAAGTTAGCGGATGAAGTAGTGACTTATCTTGCCCCGCAGATCTTGGGCGGAACCGCTTTGCCAGCCGTTAAAGGCCCGGGCTTAAATGAAAAGCTGCAGTATGAACTGGTTGATGTCAGGCGCTTAGGCAATGATGTGCGCTTGAAAGCGAGGAGAAAATAATTGTTTACAGGAATAATTCAGGGAACAGGAAAAATAACTAATTTAGCAGTAACGCAAAATCATGCGCTGCTAGAAATTAATTCAAAGAAAATGGCGCAAAAGAATCTACCACTGGGTTCCAGTATCGCCGTCAACGGTATTTGTTTAACGGTAACCAAGTGGAGCGGTGAAAATTTTACTGTTGATGTCATGCCGGAAACTATGCGGCGCACTAATTTAGGTAGTTTAGCCAAGGGGGCAACGGTTAACTTAGAACCTTCGGTGACACTCGGAAGCACGTTAGATGGCCATCTGGTTGCGGGTCATATCGATACAACAGCCGAGCTGATTAAACGTACAGAAACGGAAAATTCAATTGAATTGCGCTTTCGCGTTCCCCATAAGTATGAACCGTACATTGTAGAAAAGGGTTCGATTGCGATTGATGGTATTAGTCTGACCGTGACAATGGCCGAAAATGATGTTTTTGGCGTTAGCTTAATCCCGTTTACGATTGCTAATACGACCTTGGCCCATTACCAAATTGGCGACCATGCTAATATCGAAACCGATATGATTGGCAAATATGTAGTTAAACAGTGTCAAGCTTGGAACTTGGCCGTAAAGTAGTTTTAGAGGAAAAATACAAAATGGAAGACCAATTAAACGAAAAAATGCAAGCAATTTTAGAGCACATGAGACAAGGCGGGCTGGTAATTGTGGCTGATTCACCGCAGCGTGAATCGGAGGGCGACATGATCGGCTTAGCTGAAAAAGTTACCCCAGAAGCGGTTAACACAATGATCTCCAAAGCTCGGGGCCTTTTGTGTGTGCCGATGAGTAAAGAATATGCGGACCGGTTGCAGTTAAAGCCAATCCGCACGGGTTCAAATGATACCTTTGGCACGGCCTTTACTTTGAGTGTCGATGTTACAACTACGACAACGGGGATTTCGGCTTTTGATCGGGCCAAAACAATTAAGAAATTGGCCGACCCCAACAGTCAGTGGGATGACTTTTATCACCCCGGCCATGTTTTCCCGCTGGTTGCTAAAGAGGGCGGCGTGTTGGAACGGACAGGTCATACCGAAGCTGCTTTGGATCTAGCGCGCTTAGCTGGCGTTGCCCCCGTTGGCTTTATTTGCGAATGCATCAAAAAAGATGGCACGATGGCCCGGCGCAAGGACTTGAAAGCTTTAGCCGAAGGGATGGAGATTCCGTATTTGACGATTGAAGAATTGATTGAGTACCGCAAGCGGCAAGAAAATAAAGATTTGCAACTTGAAGCAATTCCGCAAGTTGATTTTCCAACTAAATATGGTCATTTTCAGTTAGAAGGCTTTGTTGATCGCAAGCATTCGGACAAGCAACCAACTTTGTTGATTAGCAGAGGTGAAATTAAAAAGGATGCCCCGTTATTGCTACGGCTGCACAGTGAATGTTTGACCGGTGATACTTTTGGTTCAAAGCGCTGTGATTGTGGTGCCCAGCTTGCAAGTGCTTTGCAAAAAATTGAAGCGGAAGGTTCCGGTGCGGTTTTGTACCTGCGCCAAGAAGGACGCGGTATTGGTCTAGAAAATAAATTGCGGGCATATAAATTGCAAGATGAAGGCATGAATACGGTTGAAGCTAACCAGCATTTAGGTTTACCGGTTGACGCGCGCAAGTACAATATTGCAGCAGAAATCTTGCGGCAGAAAGGTGTTACCACGGTGCGCTTGATGACCAACAATCCTGATAAAGTTAAGCAACTGGAAAGTTATGGCATTAAGGTGAGCGAGCGGATTCCATTAGAGGTTGGCCTAACAAAAGAAAATAAGAACTATTTGACAACCAAAAAGCACGAAATGAATCATATTTTAACTGAGGTGAATTAACGATGAAAGAAATTAATGGAATTATTAATGGTCAGGGCAAAAAAATTGGCATTGTGGTTGCGGAATTTAACGATGTAGTTACCAGTAAGCTGTTAAACGGTGCGGTTACGCAGCTAAAAAAATCTGGAGTTGCTGAAGATGATATCACGGTTGCTCATGTTCCTGGCGCCTTGGAAATTGCCCGGACAATTAACCGGATGGCCGAAACGGGGAAGTTTGACGGCTTGATTGCTTTAGGTGCAGTTATTCGCGGCGAAACATCACACTTTACTTATGTCTGTCAAGGCACAACAAGAGAACTTGCTGCCGCTTCAGCCCAAGGCAAAGTTCCAGTAATGTTTGGCGTGCTGACGACCGAAACGGTGGCCCAAGCAACGGATCGTGCCGGTGGCAAATCCGGCAATAAAGGCGCTGAGTGTGCAACCGATATTTTGGAAATCTTAAGCGTAGAAGAGCAAATTAAGCAATTGTAAAAATCATAATTGCAGCACAGTTTGCAGGATTGGTAATTAGGATATCTGATTTATTTGCTTATATGTTTATTTTTCCTTAAAACGATTGTCTTTCTGGGAAATCGGTGTAATATTCAAGTTAAGTAAACTTTTTATATATGAGGAGGATAATAACATGAAGCAGAAAAATATTTTATCATTAATTGCAGCAGCTGCGCTTTCCTTAAGCGGGATTGCCGGTGTGGTAGCATTGCAAATACAACCAGTTCAGGCAGCAGCCGAAACGAAGACCGCTGCTGGCAAATATGGGCTAATCAAGCGCTATGTTTTACCAAAAAGCATTCGTGGCACCTGGTACAATCAGAATGCTGCACTCTCACCAATGAAAATTAGTACAAGTACGGTAACTTCAACGCGCAGTAAGGTTAAATATGCACACGTTTATGTTGTTGGCAAGGTACCAGGCACTGGCAAGTATCCGTGGCAAATGACTGGCAAATTGGACAAGCATTATACACACGCGATGCGGGCAGAAAAGCCACGCATGATGAATGGTTTCAAATGGATGGTGATTGGTCCGGTGGATGACAATGCGCATAACATGGGCATGGCCTATACTAGACATGCTGAAACAATTGATGGACAAAAGCTTCAGGTTTTGTTTGAAGCAAATTATTCTGGCAAAGTTTTCGCACAATATTTCACAACTAAAGAGCTTGCTGAAAAATACGGCAGTGAAAATTTTGCTGACATGACCTACTCCAAAGCCTTTGTGGGCACACAGATCACGCAAAACAAACCAGAGAAATAAGTTTTTTGCGACAGTCGATAGAAATCGTTAGGAGTAAATAGCTGCTTCGGTTATAATAACATTTGGAAAAAAGATAATAATTTTTATAGGAGAACAAACAATAATGAAGCGTAAAAAACTGATTACATTGCTTGGAGCTGCAGCTATTTCATTGAGTGCTGCTGTGGTCGGGGCTGCAATAAAGCAACCGACACCGGCACAGGCGGCAAGTAACAAGAAAAGTGTTAAGGATAAATCCTTCACTTTTGCTAAAACATGGCGCACGAAGTGGTATAGCACTTATTACTTAACACCTAGCCCAATGGAAATATACAAGACAGGCTTAAAATCACCGTGGACAGGTGAAAACGTAAAAACGGTGATGGGCGTTGTCCCAAAAACTGCTAAAACAATGGTCGTGACACCGAAGAAGATGCACGGTGATGATTGGCTCATTTTGACCCCAGCTGGTGCTAGGAATAATGCCGACACGCACGCGCTGACCTCAAAGCTTGAAAAACTTAACGGCAAGAAGCACCGGGTGATTTTTGAAGCTAACCCGGATAACGGCAAGGTGATTAACCAATTCTTTAAATCAGAAAAACTGGCTAAGAAGTATGGCAATCATCACTTCAAAGATATGACTTACAGCGAAATTAGCCCAAGATAAAAGAGTGTAATAAGCTTGGCAAACAATTTGTGAAATCATTTGTTTTTGCCTAAAGTCTTAGTGTAAATATTATGTATAAAAAAGCGTTAGACATCTCTAGCGCTTTTTTTGCTTGCATATTTTTATTGGATTTAGATAAATGATGATTGCATTTTTTAAATGTAACCTGTTTCACGAAAAGTAAAAAAAATCTTTTGTAGTGCTTTAATTTAATCAGTTGAAAAATCATTTCTAATTTGCAGGTTTGAGTATAATATTAAATCTGTGTTCGAACACAAATAAAGAATTAAATAAGCAAAATGAATTAAAAACACAAAATGAAAGGATGTTGACAGTGAAAAGAGATTTTATTGATACTAATACATACTCTAAAGATGAAATTCAGTTCTTAATTGATTTAGGAATTCAGATTAAAAATGATATTAAAAATGGTAATTATCCCCAGTTGCTGAAAAATAAAACTTTAGGCATGATTTTTGAAGAATCATCCACAAGAACCCGTGTTTCGTTTGAAACAGCTATGACTCAATTAGGTGGTCACGCAGAGTATTTAGCACCTGGACAAATTCATTTGGGCAGTTCAGAAGGCGAAACTTTAAGTGATACTGCGATAGTTTTGTCAAGGTTAGTAGATGTTTTGATGGCAAGGGTTGCTAAGCATTCAACTGTAGTCCAGCTGGCTGAAGCAGCGACTGTACCAGTTTTAAACGGGATGAGCGATTACAATCATCCAACGCAAGAAATAGGCGATATTATAACAATTTCTGAGCATTTACCATCTGGTAAAAAATTAAAAGACTGTAAGATTGTTTTCGTCGGTGATGCAACACAGGTATGTGTTTCAACAATGTTTATGGCTTCAAAGATGGGAATGGAATTTGTTCAATTTGGCCCTAAGGACTATCAAATTCCTGAAGAGAAATTGGCAATTGGTCGTGCAAATGCCAAAATTTCTGGTGGCAGCGTTAAAATTACGGATCAACCAGATGAAGCATTAAAAGACGCAGATTTTATTTATACAGATGTTTGGTATGGTCTATACGAAAATCCTCTATCATATGATGAGAGAATGAAAGTTTTCTATCCTAAATATCAAGTTAACGATAAATTAATGTCTCAGGCTTCATCGCATGCGAAGTTTATGCATTGTCTTCCAGCAAATCGTGGTGAAGAAGTTACGGATAGTGTTATTGACTCTCCTAACTCGATTGCTTGGGATGAAGCTGAAAACCGTTTAACAGCAATGAGATCTTTATTAGTATATTTGCTTGCGCCATCTATTAACTATTCTGAAAAAGAGCTTAATGAATTAAACGATCCAAGATTGAAGAATATGATCCTTAGCATCACAAGCAATGGCCTTAAGCTATAAATTCATAAAGGATGATGAATAATGAAAAAAAAGGGATTTCATTTATTTGACGCTGTTTTAATGTCAGTAGTTGTGATCATGGTTGTCGAATCCGTTGCACCAGCAGCAGCTATTGGACCATCACAATTTTTCTGGTGGATATTTTTACTAATATTTTTCTTCTTACCGTATGGTTTGATTTCTTCTGAACTAGGCACAGCTTATACAGGAGATGGTGGACTTTATGATTGGGTTAAAGAAGCTTTTGGCGTTCGTTGGGGAGGCAGACTGGCATGGCTGTATTGGATAAATTATCCAATTTGGATGTCAAGTCTAGCAGTTCTTTTTTCGCAAGTAATTGGCACCCTTCTTCATACTAATATGAATATTTGGGTTTCAATGATTATTCAACTAGCCTTTGTCTGGACTGTTGTAATTCTAGGCAACAAGCCAATTTCTGAAAGTAAATGGATATTGAATTTAGCAGCATTTGCCAAAATTTTTATTATCGTTGCTCTTTCAGTATTAGGTATTTATATTGCTGCAACTAAAGGCATCGCCAACGATCTGTCGTTTGGTAACTTATTACCTAAAGCAAATGTATCAAGTTTAAGCAATTTGTCAGTAATTATTTTTAATTTCTTAGGCTTTGAAGTTGTCGCTACAATGTCAGGCGATATGGATAATCCTAAAAAACAAATACCGCAAGCCATAGTTTACGGGGGAATTTTAATAGCATTACTGTATTTGTTATCTGCATTTGGCGTAGGTGTAGCAATTCCCGCTGATAAGTTGTCACCGTCTAGTGGTCTTTTGGATAGTTTTATCTTAATGATTGGTCACATGAATTGGTTCGTTATTTTAATTGGTATCTTCTTCCTTTACACTTTGGCTTCTGAAATGGTTTCTTGGGCTTTAGGTGTAAATGTTGTTGCCGAATATGCCGCTAAAGATGGGGCATTGCCAAAAATTTTTGGTCGTGAAGATAAAAATCATATGCCAGTAGGTGCTGGGTATTTAAATGGAATTGTGGCAAGTATTCTAGTTGTTATATCTCCGTTTATTCCCAATCAAGATATTTTTTGGGCTTTCTTCTCATTGAATGTTGTTGCTTTGCTATTGTCGTATTCAATGATGTTTCCAGCCTTTATAAAATTAAGAAAAACAGAACCTGATATTGCCAGACCGTTCAAGGTTCCTGGTAATAAGTTAGTAGTTAGTTTAATGACATGGATTCCAGAAATTCTGCTGATTATAACTATAATTTTAACAATCGTTCCTTTAAATGGAAGCAAAACAGAAATTTCTGGCAAAATGCCGATTTTAATTGGAACAATAATTACTATTTTAATTGGTGAAGTTATTGTTCAAGTTACGCAAAACAGAAAGGATATATAATTATGAAAACTTTAAATAGTACTCCAAAGAAAGATGGATTTAGAATGCCAGGTGAGTTTGAAGCTCACAAGGGAGTTTATATTTTATGGCCACAACGCCCAGATAACTGGCGTAATGGCGGTAAGCCAGCACAAAAAACTTTTGTTGAGGTTGCTAAGGCAATTTCACAGTTTGAGCATGTTACTGTTGGCGTTAATGATGATCAATATGATAACGCTTGTCAAATGCTTCCAAGTAACGTTGAAGTTGTTGAAATATCTAATAATGATTCTTGGATAAGAGATTGCGGTGCAACATTTGTAAAGAATGATAAGGGAACCCTGAGAGCAGTTGATTGGACTTTTAATGCTTGGGGCGGCTTAGTTGATGGTCTATATTTTCCTTGGGATAAAGATGATCGTGTTGCCCATAAAATGGCTGAGTTGGAACATGTCGACCGCTATCGCTTAAATGATTTTATCTTAGAAGGCGGTTCAATTCATGTTGATGGTGAAGGCACATTAATTGCTACTGAAGAGTGTCTACTTTCTAAAGGCAGGAATGCACAACTTTCAAAAGAGCAAATTGAAGAAATTTTGAAAGAATATTTGAATTTAGACAAAGTTATCTGGCTTAAGAGAGGCATTTATAACGATGAAACAAATGGTCACGTTGATAATATTGCCAATTTTGTTAAACCTGGTGAAGTTGTTTTAGCTTGGACGGATGATAAATCGGATCCGCAATACGAGATATCAAAAGAAAATTTGGATATTTTGGAGAATGCAACTGATGCCAAAGGACGTAAACTCAAGGTAGTTAAGCTTCATGTTCCAAGTCCAGTTTTGATTACAGAGGAAGAGAGTAAGGGTGTTGACGCTGTCGAAGGCACTTTGCCACGTCAAGAAGGCGATCGGTTGGCAGCAAGTTATGTGAACTATTACACCGCTAATGGTGGAATTGTATTTCCTACCTTTAATGATCCGATGGATAAAGAGGCTGAAAAAACGTTAGCTGAATTATATCCTGATAGAAAAATTGTTGGCGTTTCAGCACGTGAAATTCTATTAGGTGGCGGTAATATTCATTGTATTACACAGCAAATACCACAAAATTAACTTTTTAGATTAGGAAGAAAGATTAATGACACATAAGTCTATCGTAGTAGCGCTGGGTGGTAATGCAATACTTACGGATGATCCTTCAGAAGAGGGTCAACGCAAGGCAGTAAAAAAAGCAAGCAAATCTTTAGTTAAATTTGTTAACAATGGAGATCGACTAATTATTACACATGGAAACGGACCACAAGTTGGGAACTTGCTTTTACAGCAATTAAATTCTAATAGTCCGCAAAATCCAGCCATGCCACTGGATACTGTTGGCGCAATGACTGAGGGAAGTATTGGGTATTGGATTCAGAACGCTTTGCAAAAAGAGCTTTTGGATAATGATTTGCATCGAGACGTTGTGACTATCGTTACGCAAACAGTCGTTGCCCAAAATGATCCCGCATTCAACAAATTTTCTAAGCCAATTGGACCATTTTATGAAGAGGAAGAATTAGTCAAAATTCACAAAAAATATCCTGGCTGGACTTTAATGGAAGATGCTCAGCGTGGATATCGCCGGGTTGTTCCATCGCCTAAGCCACAAGAAATTAAAGAAGCTAATGTTATAAAAATTTTAATTGAAAATAATGTTATTCCTATAGTATCTGGTGGTGGTGGCATTCCTGTCGTTAAGGATGGCAATAAATTATTAGGCAAAGAAGCAGTAATTGATAAAGATTTTAGTGCTGCCAAAGTTGCTGAATTAGTTAAAGCCGATGAATTAATTATTTTAACTTCTGTAAGCAATGTTTTTTATAATTTTGGTCAATCTGATCAAAAAGAAATTAAAAAGGTTAATGTTGCTGAACTTGAAGCAGGTATTGACAAAGGATATTTTGCTGCAGGGAGTATGTTGCCAAAAGTTCAGGCTGCAATTAATTTTGTTAAAAACACCAATAAAACTGCAATAATTGGTAGTTTAGATGATGTTTCTGGAATAATTAAAGGTGAAAAAGGCACAGTTATTATTCCGTAAAAAATATATTACTAAAAAGTTCGCTAGAAATTTTCTAACGAACTTTTTTTGTCTAACTTTCTAAATATTGATAAAGCAGCAATTCCATGATAATAATTAAAGATACTTGAGAAGTCATACTAACATTATTTATTTTTATTTCGTCGCTAAAATAATATAAATTAATATCACTCATATTTTGGATAGTATTATTATCAGCTGTAGTTATTGAAATAAGAGAGTTACCTTGACTTTCGCGTTTGATAGTATAAATTGTTTTAATTAATTCAGCGTCTTCACCTGAGTAATCAAAAATAAAAATCAAATCATCCTTTTCGATCATTTTGTATGCGGTAAGTCGTTCTTCGTAGTTTTCTGGGAAAATTACAATAAAGTCATTTATCGTATATAAATAGTTAATATATTTAGCAGCAAATTTACTGAGTGCTTTGGCAAAGAAAAATAGTTTTGGCTTTCTTTTTAATCCTGCTTCTATTTGATCAAATTTGTCTGTGTTAATCACCCTGATGGTTTCTTCAATATTTTTTAGATATGACTCACTGTATTTATGAGTGTGATTGGGAATTGATGTTCGTATTTGTTGAATATCATTTTTTTGGGAAAGCTTTGTAAATTTTAAAACCGTAATAAATTCGCTATAACCGGAAAACCCCAACTTCCTAACAAAACGCAAAAAAGTAGTAGTCGATACAAAACATAATGATGATACTTCACGGATTCCCTTATCACTTATGCTATCCATGTTTTGAATCACGTAATTCAGTATTTTATATTCGTTATCATTTAATTTATCAACATGTGATTTGATTACTTCAAAAAAGTCCATGGATTACTCCTAATCTGGGATTCCCAATATAATAGAATGTAAATTTCCTCCGCCTAATAGTAATTCACGTGAATTGATTGGAATAATAGTTCGTTCTGGAAATAACTTCTGATAAATTGATAATGCCCTTTGATCTTGTGGATCATCAAAAATCGGTACTAAAATAGCCGAATTAGCCATATAAATATTGATATAACTGCTAGTTAACCTATCGCTGGTATATCGTGGCAATAAACCGTTGACCTTGTCTACGCCTTCACTTTCTTTTTGTGTGGCGTAAAGGGGTCGCGGTAAAGGAATTTTATGGATAGTAAAATGTTGACCGTCAGCATTAGTTGAGGTTTGTAAGATTTTTAGTGCTTCATGACAAATTCCATACATTGGATCCTGATGATTTTCTGTCCATGCAAGTGCAATTTCTTTAGGATTGACAAAAATAGCAATATTATCAATGTCACCATTGGTTTCATCCATATAAAATCCACGTTTGAGCCAAATTATTTTATGCGCATTTAAATAATTTTGAAAAAATTTTTCTACATATTGTTTAGACACACGGCCATTTCTGCCCTCTGATAATACTGATTCTTCCACAGCTAAAATCGTTCCTTTACCATCTGTTTGATAACCGCATCCCTCTAAAACTAATTTTGATTTATAGTAATTAATATTATAAATATCACATAATTTTTGTGTAACTAAATTATCAAAATCCCAAGGAAAATAAAGCCCGTCAATTAATCCACCCCAAGCATTAAAGTTCCAATCAACCGCTCGAAGATTGTTATGCTCATTTTTAAGAAAAGTTGGACCGATATCTCTTATCCAAATATCATTGTAGCTCATTTCTATAACGCGAATTGAGCTGGGTAATAATTGACGTGCATTTTGATACTGCTTTTGTGAAACCAGCATAGTGACTTGTTCATATTTACTAAGTATGGTTGCAATTTTACAAAATATGCGTTGTGCTGGTTTGGCACCTTCGCGCCAATTGTCAGCTCTCTCAGGCCACATCATAATTGTTTCTTTGTGATGTACCCAGTCTGAAACTGGGTAGTAATTATCGTTAACTGGTAATGTACGCAATTTTTTCAAAGCAGTATTCCCTTCTGTGATCATGAAGTCTACAAGTTTATATATAGTAGTTTATTTACAAATAATCAGATACTGAAAAAAGACTAGTAGCTTGACCGGCCTTTTAATTCATTACAGGACTCATTTTACAATATTTTTTAAGTATTAAAAATAATTTATAGTAATTAATATTTTGTGTTTTACGTTAACTATATGCAATTTTATTAAAAGCACAAAAATATATACGTATAAAAATATACTTTTATAATGTTGCCTTTTTTTAACTAGCGTTTTGTGCAGTTAAGCGATTACATTTTGCAATTAACCTCTTTCAAAAATTCATAATCGTGGATTATATGTCATAATAATAAGGGATAAGGCGATATTATTGGAGGAGTAATTATATGTTTAACTTGTTTATCCTGCTGGCAGAGCGTCTTGGGATCATCATGGTTCTGGCCTTTTTGCTGGTTAATATGCGCTTCTTCAGAAATTTAATTGAAAAAAGAACACTTAAGTCGCAAATTTGGTTGACAATTATTTTTTCTTTGTTTGTTGTGATTGCCAATCTGACTGGAGTGGAGATTACCAATTCCAGTGAGGTCATCATGCCGCCAATTATCACGGGCCTGCCACAGTCGGATTCGATTGCCAATACCCGAGTCCTGGTTATCACCGCGGCCAGTTTGACTGGTGGACCTTACGTTGGGGCGATTGTCGGCCTGATTGGCGGGATTCACCGGGTAGTTTTTGGCAATTTTTCCGATTATTTTTACATCGCCAGTTCAATTTTGATCGGCTATTTAGTCGGCGTTTCGGGTGATAAGGTGAAAGGCGACAAATTGTACCCTTCAACCTTTTGGGTAGCTGTTTTGGCTTTTTTTGCTGAGTTGATTCAGATGACCTTCATTTTTGTTTTTAACGGTATCGGGTTAGTTAGGCTGATTTTCTTCCCAATGGTTCTCCTAAATACGGTTGGAGCCAGCCTCTTTATTGAGATTTTAAAAACCTACCTCTCTAATGAACGGCAGCTGAAGGCGGTGCAGACTAAGGATGTCTTGGAGCTGACCGACAAGACTCTGCCATATTTTCGCAGCGGCCTTGACTTTGCTTCGGCCGAACACGTTTGCTGCATTATCAAAAAATATACCAACTTTGATGCCGTGGGTTTAACCGACCGGGTCAACGTCCTGGCCCATGTGGGTGCCGGTGAAGACCACCACATTGCGGGGGAGCCGGTGCTGACGGATTTATCAAAGAGCGTTATCACCTCGGGCAAAGAAAAAATTGCTTATTCTAAAGAAGATATCGGCTGTCCCCATAAGAATTGTCCGTTAGCCGCGGCGATTGTCTGCCCCTTGCAGGTTAATGATGAAACAATTGGGGCGTTGAAACTGTATTTTTGTGAGCCGAGCAAGCTGACGGTGGTGGAAGAAAATTTGGTGCGCGGACTCGCCATGATCTTTTCGGGTCAGCTGGCCATCGGCATTGCCGAGGAGCAGACCAGTCTGCGCAACGAGGCGGAGATTCGGGCACTGCAGGTACAGATTAACCCGCACTTTTTCTTTAATGCCATTAATACTATTGCCGCCCTGATGCGCTTTGACGTTGAAAAGGCCCGCCAGGCCCTCCTGCAGCTTTCGGCGTTTTTCCGCTCCAGTCTGCGCAACGGTCAGGAAAAAGAAGTCACATTTAAGCAGGAAAAAGAACATGTTGACGCCTATTTGGCAATCGAGACACTGCGTTTTCCCAATAAATTTAAAATTAATTACCAGATTAATGTGCCGGATGATACCCTGCTACCGTCATTTTGCCTGCAGATTTTTATTGAAAATGCGATCCGGCATGCCTTTAAGGGCCGCAAAACAGGTAATGTGGTGATAGTCAAGGCCGAAATGGTTAGTGCTCACCACTTTGAAATTGCGGTTACCGACAATGGTTCAGGGATTGTACCCGCAATTTTACAAAAATTGGGCAAGAAACCAATCACGGAATCAAAAGGCAGCGGCACGGCGCTGTATAATTTGAATAGAAGGCTGAAAGGTTTGTACGGGACCAGCAGTCAGCTGCGGATTGAAACGGGGAAGACAGGCACGACTTTTCGGACAAAACTGCCGCTCAGGAGCGCGCAGGAAAGAAACAGTTAGTTTATTGGTGTTAGACTAGACATATTTTTGAAAAAATTTCTTGCTGGAATGAAAACTGTCGTAGTAGCAGCAATTTTAGAAGGAGTATGAGCAGCTATGAAAATCTTAATTGTTGACGATGAGCCTTTGGCACGGGATGAATTGGAGTACTTAATCAAAAAAAGTCCCAGTCTCAAGGGGGTGAGCGTAACAACTTATCAGGCAGAAGACATTAAGGAAGCGCAGGCCGCTTTACTGAAAAACCACATTGATTTGATGTTTTTGGATATTTCGTTAAATGAGGAAAATGGTTTTGAGCTGGCCGATGAATTAAAAGAATTGACCTACCAGCCGATGATTATTTTTGCTACTGCCTACGATGAATATGCTGTTCGGGCCTTTAACGTCGGTGCTGTCGACTATGTTCTAAAGCCTTTTGAGCAGAAACGGATTGCTACTGCACTGGAAAAAGCCATGCGGGTTTTGGCTTTGAATAAAAATAGCAGCAACACTCAGGCGAAGCCGCCAGCGGATGCAGTCAGTGAAATGCTTAGCATCGAGCTGGCTGATCGCAGTGTGGTGATTAAGAAGGCGGATCTAATCACGGCAACCGTCAGTGACGGTATTTTGACAATCACAACGCATAACGCCAAGTACGAAACCAAGCACACGCTGGCCTGGATTAAGGAAAAACTGACCGACTGCAGGTTCATGCAGGTTCACCGCAACGCGATTATCAATGTCGAAAGCATCAAGGAGGTCCAGCCCTGGTTCAACCATACCCTGCTGCTCATCATGAGCAACGGAGAAAAGGTCCAGGTGGGGCGGGCCTATCGCAAGGAACTCAATAAACGCCTCGGGATGTAATCAGAGTGTCCAAGTTTGTTAGCAAAGCAGTTAACAAGTCGGGGCACTTTTTTAGTGGGAAAAAATGAAGTTTGAAATTAGTCTTAGTGCAATTCGGCGCCGAATTTTTGCATTTAACCGGTTAATCGCTTCCAAATATTTCTATTTAAGTTATCTTATGATCAAGAATAATTACGATAGAAGAAAGGAAATATGTTATGAAAGAAGATAAAAAAGACGAGAAAAAATCAGCGCCGATCTTGTTTCAGATGCTGATTTACGCCGCAATTTTATTTGTGTCACAGATGATTTCAAGTATGATGCCGAAGCAGTTTCCGGTACCAACACCGGTAATTGGCTTGGTTTTGCTCTACGTATTGCTGACGTGTCATATTGTGAAAGTTGAGTGGGTTGACTCGTTCGGCAGTGCCTTGATCGCGTTGATTGGTTTCTTGTTTGTTCCGTCAGGAATTTCTTTGGCAGCCAATTTAAAAATTATGCAGTCACAGGGTGTGCAGCTGGTAATTGTTATTTTACTGGCAACAATCATTCTGCTGGTTGTCACCGCTTATACGGCAAGAGTGCTGGAATGGTGCAAGAAGAAGATAATGGCGCACTTCAAGATGGGCGGTACCCATCAATCTCATGCTAATGTGGGAGGCAATAAATAATGATTAAGTATCTGACTAATCCCTTGTTTGGTGTATTTTTATCACTGTTCGTCTTTTTAATCGGCCAGTGGCTGTTTAAAAAGTCAAAAGGATTTTTCCTTTTCCAACCGCTGTTTGTTGCAATGGTTCTAGGAATTGCAATCTTGGTAGTTTTAGGCAAAATGTTAGGAATGAGTACAACGCAGGTTTATACTCAGGCGTATAAACCTGGTGGCGATCTCATCTTCTGGTTCTTGACCCCGGCCACAATTGCCTTTGCCGTTCCGCTGTATAAGCGTAACGACGTGGTCAAGAAGAACTGGGGGATCATCCTTTTGAGCCTAGTTATTGGGACGATCATTTCGCTGTTTGCAATTACTTTGGTATCAAAACTGATTGGTTTGGACAAAGTCGGAATCGAATCCATGCTCAGTCAATCGGCAACAACAGCGATTGCATTGCCGCTGACAACGGCCATCCACGGCAATGCTTCGGTTACAGCTATGGCATGTATCCTGAATGCTGTAATTATTTATGCTTTGGGTAAACCGCTCATCAAATGGTTTAGACTGAATCAGGATCCGGTTGGTGCCGGTCTTGGTTTGGGAACTGCCGGCCACACGGTTGGTTCTGCATTCGCACTTGAGCTGGGTTCAGTTCAAGGAGCCATGGCAGCTGTAGCCGTAGTTGTAATTGGCTTGGTTGATAATTTGTTGGTTCCAGTGTTTGCACACATGTTTGGATTATAGAGTGCAAGTTCTGGTTTAGAAATTTTTAGAGTTTATGATTACTTACTAAAGATGCACGGGAACGTGGAAGTTCTCGTGTATTTTTTATGATTAAAAAATCTGCTGTAAATGATAACTTTGTCCTTATCAAAATTTCTATTGATATTTTACTTTTGATGAACGAAGTTGAACGAAACTGAAGCAAAATAGTGATTTTTTGAAGCGATTGTTCATGATAATCGTTCAAATCTGCGCTGCATAATTCGTTGCTTGGAGCAAAAAAATTACAAAAAATATTGTATTATTAGAGAGTAATACCAATTTAAGAACAGGTAGTGCTGATTCTTGGAAGCAGTGGTAGCCTAATTTTAAGAATAGAAAGAGCACCCGCTTGAATTTTTGTTGTTTTTTCGCATACCGGAGAGTTTTTCAACTAATTGGAATACGATCACTTGAAATTTAATTTATTCTTTAATAAATCCGAATTATTTTTAATTCTAAAAGTAATATTCTTGGCAAAAAGCGAATTTTATTTGCAAAATTGTTTGAAATTTCACGAATTTTATTCTAAAATTATTGAGGAAATTATCAATTGGTAATTATTATTTCTAAGCTAGAAACAAAATTTGGGATTTAAAAAATAATTTTTGGAGGATTTACCAAATGAAGTTAAATAAAAAGTGGGCAGTGGCAGCTGTTGCTGCTTTGGCCTTAATGGGCACAGCCGCTTGTTCGAATGGCAAGAGCAATTCGTCAAGTTCAGGCATTCCCAGCAAGATTGACAAGAAGACAACTGTTGTCTTCTGGCACGGAATGCAGGGCGATCAAGCAACAACCCTGAAGAAATTGACCGCAGAATTTGAGAAGAAGAACCCGAATATCAACGTTAAGCTTGAGGGACAGGGCAGTTACAGCGAGTCACAAAATGACCTGCAGGCCAAAATTAATTCGACCTTGCAATCACCAAAGAATCTGCCAACAATTACGCAGGCCTATCCTGACTGGCTGACGGCCGCCGCTAAAAACAAGATGCTGGTTGACCTAACACCTTACATTAATAATAAAGATGTTGGCTGGGGCAGTGTTAAGGCTTCAGGAATCAGAAGCGATTTGCTCAGCGGGGCCACGATTAACGGCAAGCAATATGGTATTCCGTTCAATAAATCAACTGAAATTATGATTTATAACAAGGATATGTTTAAGAAGTATGGCATTAAGCAAGTCCCAACAACGATGGCTGAATTAAAGCAGGATGCGCAAACCATCTATAAGAAGAGCAACCATCAGGTTGTCGGTGCCGGTTTTGATTCGCTTTCCAACTACTATGTTTTGGGCATGAAGGATGAAGGCGTCGACTTCTCTAAGAATATTGACTTTGCTGGCTCAACTTCTAAGAAAGTTTTAAATTACTATGCCGATGGTATTAAAGATGGTTACTTCAGAATGCCCGGTTCCGACAAGTACCTGTACATTCCGTTTACTAACAAAAAGGTTGCAATGATCATCACCAGTTCTTCGACCGAAACCTGGGTCAAGGGCAGCCTGAAAAATAAGTTTACTTATGATGTCGCTGCACGTCCTGGTAAGTACACGATGGGGCAAGGAACGGACATTTATATGTTCAAACAAGCAAGTGCAATGCAAAAAGCTGCTGCTTTCAAATATATGAGGTTCCTGGTTTCTAAGGAAAGTCAACTAACATGGGCTAAGGCCACAGGGTATATTCCGGTTAACAGTGCTGCCGCTGAGTCAAGCGAGTACAAGGATAACAAGGATCTAAAATTGCCGGCACAATTAGAAAATGCAATGACTGATTTGTACAGTGTTCCGGTTGTTAAGGATGCCGGTGCTACTTATGGTTTGCTGAACCCAATTATGCAAAACATTTTGGCAGCAGCACAGAAGAAGCAGAATATTGATAATGCGATTAAGTCTGGCAAGACTAAGTTTGATGCTTCATGGAAGCAATAAATTTTAATTATGATATGAAAAAAACAGGCTTAGGCCCAATGTCATTAAGTTAAACAAAAAAGGTTTATTGTACAAATGCAATAAGCCTTTTTGCTTGTCTTCTTTCCTTTCTTCGTCGTCTTAATAACTATCTTCATTTTAGAATTGAATTTGGTTACTTGTCGTATTCACAAAAATTAAGAAATAAGCTACGATATGGAAAGAAAAGGATAACACGTTATTCAGTATAAAAATATGCAGTGCAAGTTGACTATTTGTAAGGTACTGGTGGTCGTAATTGACCGCTTTTTTTGCTAATTTCTCATCATTACAGTTATTCTGCAAAGGAGATGAATAAGATGACTGACAAAATAATTCCAACTCCTAAAATTAGTGAGTTTTTAAAAGAAGATTTTATGGAGCCACTGAACTTATCTGCTTATCGCCTAGCAAAAGATATTCATATGCCTACTTCAAGAATTCAAGATATTTTACATGATCGCAGAGAAATAACTGTTGATACATCTGTTAGATTGGGTAAATATTTCAATGTATCAGATCGCTACTTCCTAAATTTACAAAATGATATTGATTTGCGAAATGCAAAATTGAATAACGCCAAAGATTATGCGGCTATTCAAAAATGCCAGCTCGTATAATATAGATTAAAAATGCCGTCTATCGCCAATTCGATAAACGGTATTTTTTTAACCTGGTATTTCTTTAACTGGGTAATACCCCAAATTAATGTTACGATTATTAGGTAGAAAATTAGGGGTGAGAGCAATGATTAGACAGCAGAATTTTCCCGTGGAAACAAATTATAAATGGTATGACATCAGCAATTTGAGCGAAAATGACAGCATCAAGCTGCAGGATGATTACAACTTTACGCCGGACATAATTTCTTATATTTCGGACCGGCACGAGCGTCCCCACTATGACTATGATATTCATACCCATACCCACCTGCTTGTTTACGATGTGCCGATTTGGCCGACAACGGTGATCAAACATTTTACTTCGCACCCGATTACTTTTTTGGTATTAGGGAAAAATATTTTCACGTTTCATACGGAAGCGACGAGCTATATTTTTGACCAGTTTAACGATACACCGATGCGCCAGGAACTTTCCGAGGCTAGGGATGTGACGGAACTGCTAATGAAGTTTTTGCTCTTTTCCTCGCAGTATTTCCAACGCGCCGTTACCCAGCTGGATGATGAGCGGAATAATTTGGACCAAAAGTTGTCCGACAATATTGACAATAAAGATTTGGTGCAGCTGTCGAACATTGAAAAAAGTCTGGTTTATTTGTCCAGTTCGATTCAGACAAACTTGATGATGCTGCGCAGCCTGCGTGATTCCGAGCTGCAGTTTACTAAGGAAGCCCGGGAAGTTTTGGATGATGTTCTGATAGAATCTAACCAGTCATCGGAAATGGTCAAAATTTCCCAGCAGGTTACGCAAACACTGTCGGCCACCTCCAATAATATGATGAACAATAATCTGAATGACACCATGAAATTCTTGACCGTTTGGTCGCTGGTTTTAACCGTGCCGACGATTTTAACCGGCTTTTACGGGATGAATGTGTCGCTGCCCGTTGGCCACAGTTCGTTTGACTGGCTGGTAATTATTGTGTTTTCAATTTTGCTGATGGTCTGGCTGATTGTCTTGATGAAGCGGCACCATTTCTTTTAACAGGAGCAGATCATGAAAAATAAAGTACTTATCGGGTCTCTTGCAGCCACACTTGTCGCTTTCATTCTTTATTCGGCCAATTTGCGACGCATAAATAATGCTTCAATCAAAGTAATTACCCCTTCTTCAAGTAAAATCATTAAAAATAAAAAAGCCCAAAAAAGGCAAGAACCCCAGCTGGGCACGGTTGAATACAGCAACCATATTAAAATTGCCAAGGGCAGTAATCGTGAATTGGCAGGGGCAATTAAGTCGGCGATGGGTCTAGATGACAGTTACCAGGTTGCGGTTCAAGATCTGCGTTCGGATAAATTTGCACGGGTTGCTAATACGACTAAAACCCACCAAGTTACTGGAACAGCCAAGCTGTTTTTACTGGCAGCGATTTATTACCAGGAACAAACGGGCAGGTTTAATCCGCATACGGTGATCAAAATAACCAAAGCCGATCGTGTCAAAGGGGAAAAGTTCCTGCAGAAAGGCATGATGTACGGCGTCACCTATCTGCGGCAGGCAATGATGCGAGGCAATCGCACGGCTGCCAATGCCTTTGTTAGGAAAATCGGCCCGAAAAAAATAACCGCCTTCTTACATAAACTGGGGGCAACGGACACGACGGTTTTTGTACGAAGCAAACAGTTGCGGGCAACGACGACGGCTGTGGACTTAAACAAAGTGATGGTCGGGCTTTATCACGGAAAAGTTTTGAATAGGCAATATTCTGATTTGGCTCTGTCGCTTATCAGATCTACTAAGTTTAAGATTCAATTGACCAAGAATCTGCCTGCCAATGTGTGTGCGCTTGGTGACGGTAATTCCGCCGTGGCCCTTGTGCAATCTGCTAGGCGTGTCTACTGCGTGGCAGTTTGGTGTGAACATGATAATAATTTTAAAAATTTGGGCTCATCCGTAAATAAAATGTTATAATAAAATAAGAGACAACTAATTATTACTCATTCATTACAATTGAGGGTTTAACAATGGTCAAAAAAGATCAAGGCAACGACGTTAATAGTAAAAAATTAGAACCACAATCATTTTCTGAAGCAAGATTGTTTAAAATTTTGGAAGAAAGAACAAGACTGCTCGCTATGGAAGATCCAGATAAGGTGATTCATATAAACGAGCGTCGCGGCTTTTAGCAAAGAAGTGTCTGGGAAAAAACTAGATACGAAAAGGAACGTTAGTTTTTAATATTAACGTTCCTTTTTGGATATAAATAATTAATCGGATTATGCTGCAAAAAACTTATCTAAGTTAAAAATAATTCCAGAAGCATTCGATTTTTGTAGATGTGTTTAAGGCATATCTATAAAAATTAGAGTTTTTTCCCAGACACTTTTTAGTTTGGCAAAGTAAAAGGATAGTCAAATCGGCTATCCCCTTTAACGCTTGTAAGTAATCTATTAATTTTTGAAAGCGTTAACTATCTATTTACTAATTTTAGCGCATTTACACTGCCTTTGGCTACTTTTCTGCTTAACAGCAAATATTGACGGATTAACTGCCATTAAGCATTCCTGAACCAGCAAAAGCAGCAGCAAATTATTTACAATTTGTAAATTGTATTCTTCATTGTGTAGTGCTATTATTGGGGAAGCAAAATTTAGTTACGGAGGGATGAGAATGGTTCATAAGCGTAATCTTGACTTGGATAAAATAATTCAGGAGGCAACTAAGCTGATCTGTGAGCAGGGTCTGACAAAGACAACGCTGCCCAATCTGGCGAAAGCTCTTGGGGTTCGGTCACAATCGCTTTACCATTATGTGTCGGGCAGAAAGCAGCTGCTGTCGCTTGTCGGGGCAAGCCGGATTAAGCTTCTGCATCGTGAATTGGTTGACCAATTGATCGGCTTTGCCGGTAGCAATGCACTGCTGAAGTTTGCAGATGTTGTCCGGTCGTTTATTTTACATGATCCGGCCCTGTTCAGCATTCTTTACCATTTGAATGAATATTCGGGAGAGGATGCCATTACGCTGGAAATTATTAATATTATCGCTTTAGCTGAAAAGTTAAACCTAAAAAATACTAGCATGGTTTCACTCCATGCCTTGCTTGGTTCGGTACTGGGCTATGTTTTTTTGGACAAGGCAACATTTTTCAAAGATGAAGATGATGAAAAAGATAATCGAAATTATCACGAGATGATTTTACGGCTGGTTCAGCCAGCGGCTTAATAGTAGAAAGGAAAATAAATCGTGCAAAAATTTTTTAAAAATCATGTTTTGTCAATGATTGCTTGGTTGGTGATTGTGGTACTTGCCCTAGTTTTCCTGCCAAATGTTTCTCAGCTGACGCAGCAGCATGCGAATGTTTCGCTGCCGCGTAATGTCCAGAGTGAGGTTGCTAAAACAATTCAAAATGACTGGCCTGATAAGAAGAATACGTATGATGTGGCGGTTGTTTTTAATAAAAAAACGGGCAAGATTACTGCTGATGACGGCAGCGTCATTAATGATACTGTTAGTTATATTAAGCAGCATAAAAGTAAGTATGGCATCAAGGAGATTCTTGCGCCTAATGACAACCTAGCCACCCAAAAGCGGCTGCAGTCAAAGGACGGTACGACCTGGATCATGCAGCTCAGTGTTGCTAAAAAGCACGCGCCGATTGATCAGGTGGAGCGCGAACTCGCCCGGGTTGCAAAGACCGATGGCATTAGGACCTACGTTACCGGATCCGATGTTTTACAAAATGCTTTTTCCAATTCCGTTCAAGAGGGAATTAAGAAAACCGAGATCATCACAGTCATCTTTATCTTCATCGTTTTGGTGATTGTCTTTAGATCACCGATTGTTCCGTTGATTTCACTGTTAACGGTCGGTGTTTCCTTTATTACTTCTTTTTCAATTGTGGCTAATTTAGTTGAACGGGCTAATTTCCCGTTTTCCAATTTTACCCAAGTCTTCATGGTGATTGTGCTCTTCGGCATTGGAACCGATTATAATATCCTGCTCTATGACAAGTTCAAGGAAAATCTGGGCAAGGGGATGGACAGATACGGGGCAATGAAAAACGCCCTGAAGGTCGCTGGCAAAACCATCCTGTTTTCCGGTTCTTCAATTCTGATTGGTTTTTCTGCTCTGGCCTTGGCTAAGTTTTCAATTTACCAGTCGGCCGTCGGCGTTGCTGTCGGGGTGGCAACTTTGCTAGTGGTCTTGTTAACCCTCAATCCCTTCTTTATGGTGGTGCTGGGTGAAAAGATGTTTTGGCCTGTTAAAAAATTTACGGGCGAAACGAAGGATAAACTCTGGCACGGATTGTCGAAAGCGACCCTTAGCCACCCAATCATTTATCTGCTTGTCTTGACAGTAGTTGTTTTGCCGTTTACCTTGATGTACTCCAGCCATCTGAATTATGACGATACAGATGAAATTGCTGATAATGTTCCGGCTAAAGCCGGGCTGCTAGTTGTCCAGAAACACTTTTCTAAGGGGATGGCGGAGCCGTCCTATCTGTATATTAAGAGTAAGCACCGCCTTGATAATGAGGGCGACCTGAAATTAATTGACCAGGTAACGCAAAAATTGCAGGCCGATAAGGACGTGGCCATGGTATCATCCGTTACTCAGCCGTATGGGGAAGCAATCAGCCAGTTTTATGTTAAAAACCAGTTGAATACGGTTAACAGCGGTGTTGATGATGCCCGCACGGGTCTAAATAAATTAGGCAAGGCCAGCAAAAAATTAGCAACGGGTGCGGATAAACTCTCCAGCGGCGCGAGCGAGCTGCAGTCCGGCACCAGCAGGCTGCAGTCGGGTGCCGATCAGTTGCAGTCTGGCAGCCAGCAGGTAAATTCTGGCCTTAATACTTTGAACTCACAGCTTGCAGGGCAAATTAGCGGAATTCAATCCCTGCAGTCAAGCAGTTTGACGCAGGTGAAACAAAGTTATCAAAAGAATCTGCTTAAAAATGTTAATAAGATTCCGGGCCTTAGTGCCAGACAAAAAGCTGCGGTTCTTAAAGCTGCAGGCGGTGCCCTTGAGCAATCAATGGCGCAGATGACTGCCAACAATAATTTAGCCGTGCAACTAAATCAGCTGCAGGCGGCTGTGGGTCAACTTACAACCGCATCCGGACAACTAAGTTCCGGATTGGGCCAACTGAATTCAAGCACCGGCAAATTAAGCTCTGGTGCAGGAAAACTTGCAACCGGCACACCGAAAATAACGACGGGCTTGGATGATGTTAATAATGGTTTGGGCCAAGGGCAGACTTATCTGACCGGCCTGGCCGATTCTGCTGCCGCCGATACTTTTTACATTCCTAAGGAATACATTAATTCGGATGTGTTTAAGCAGGCACTGACTGCGTATGTTAGTCCAGATAAAAAGTCAGCCATGATCATTGTTGTTTTCAAAACCAATCCAAGCGGTGATGTGGCAACTAAGAAGTCACAAGACCTCAGCCTGATGGCGCAAAAATCATTGGCGGGCACCAAATTGGCTAAAGCCAGCGTAGCAATGGGCGGTCAGAGTTCAATTATTGAGGACACCAAAAATACTGCAAGCAGAGATTTTGTCAGGACAGCAGCAATTATGCTGATTGGCATTGGCATTGCCCTCATCTTCGTTACCCAATCGCTGCTCCAACCGCTGTATATTCTGGGAACGCTGTTAATTGCCTACTTCTGTTCGCTGACAATCAACCAGTGGCTGGTTAAGGCATTGCTTGGGCGGCATATGCTAACTTGGAATACGCCGTTCTTTAGTTTTATCATGCTTGTGGCCTTGGGTGTCGACTATAGCATTTTCCTGATGACACGTTACCGCGAACTGTCAGATGCGAGTGCCAGCAGGCGAATTCTAAAAGCCTGTGGAATCATCGGCGTAGTGGTCGTTTCGGCGGCAATTATTCTTGCCGGCACCTTTGCGGCCTTGATTCCGTCTGGTGTGCCAACGCTGATTGAGGTGGCAATGGCCGTGATTGTTGGTCTCTTGATCCTAGTTTTGATCATGCCGATTACCTTGTCTGCGGGTGTCAAGCTCACTTATGAGGGCATTCACCTGCCAAAAAGAAAGAAACTAACTAAGTAAAATTAGATCGAAAAAGATTTGTCTGTCAAGGGCAAATCTTTTTTATTGGCAATGAAAGCATAATTGTTTTTGTAAATTTACAATTTTGTTTTATGATAAATGGTAACAGTAATAATCAAAGGAGCTTGAATTATGACTACTTGCCCACACTGCGGCCAATCCGTTAAGCCGGACCAGCCGGTTTGTCCCAATTGTAATTTTAATATTGCCAAGTATCAGGAAACGTTTTTTGTTGAGCGGTCAACCCAGGATGATGGCAAAAAGACAACCGAAACAAGCAAAATTACCAAAAGGGAAGAATACCGCCAGGAATTTCAACCCAAGAAACAAAACTCGACGGTTAGAAAGATGATTACCTGGATTCGGGTAAATGCCACCATAGTGTTTTTGCTGGGGGTCTTTTTGCTGATTGTGATGAGCTTTTCCCGGGCAATCGGCTGGATCTGCTTTTTACTGCTGCTGGCTTGGCTGTTCTTTGTTTGCGACCGCAATGATGAGATTGAGCAATACACAGTTGACGAACGGCTGACCGAAAAGATTAACCAGGTTGGCTCTAACGCCTTCAATAAGGTTGAGGATCATGGACAAAAGGTCAACGAGAAGCTGGCGAACAATCCGCACTTCAACAAGAATAAGGCAAGAACCAGTCACCATTTTAATTATTCACAGCTTTCGGTGGTTTTAACCTCCTTTATCAGCCTGCTGGTGCTCTTTACCGGCTCGGGGGCTTCGGTTGCCAATCTTTCTTATACGGAACCGATGTCGATTTCTAAGGTGCTGCTCAGCCTCGCAGGCAGGATGTTGGCTTCCGGCGAGACTTCCGTTACCGCATTTTTGATTTATGCTATCTGGCTGCTGCTGATTTTATTTCCGATTATTATCATTTATAATGCTTTTAAAAATACCAAGAATAGCAAATTGACCGCGTTTATTCTGTCATTAGTCGAAACACTTTTTCTGTTTTATATCGTGTTCAGGCTTTCCAGCGTGACGCGGGCAAATACGGGGATGCTGCGCAAACTGACAAGCCAGTTGCTGACCTATGCGGTTTCGATTGGAACGTCGACCTACTTTTTGATTTTGGCAAGTGTAATGACGACCGGGTTAGCGGCCTATAATTTGTTTAGAAAAACGGCAGAAGAAAATAGTGATAAGTAAAAAATACTGGACAATGTCCAGTATTTTTTACTAACTATTTCAGCGTTTATTTCGGTGTGACGTCAATGACTAAATGCTCGTTGACAAAGGCCATCAGGCCGAGCTCGCTTAATTCACGGCCGTAGCCGGACTTTTTCACACCGCCAAATGGCAGGTCACCGGAAGTGATCCAACGGCCGTTGATCACGGTCATGCCCGTTTCAATCTGGGCAGCAACTTCTTCGGCGTGTTTGATGTCCTTGCCGATGACTGATGAACCAAGGCCGTAACTCGAATTGTTGGCTAAGGCAATGGCCTCGTCTTCGTCCGCAACCTTGAAGACTTCGGCAACGGGGCCAAACATTTCTTGGTCAAACAGCGGATTCTTCTCGCTAATCCCGGTTAAAATCGTTGGTCTGAAGAAGGCACCAGCAGAATCTATTTCCGGATACTGGTAAAATACTTTGGCACCTGCAGCAACTGCTTCTTTAACCTGGCCGGTTAACTTATCCTTTGCCCGCTGCGAGTTCATTGGCGGCAGGGTAACGTCTTCATCTAACGGGTCGCCAGCCTTTAAGTTCTCAAAAATATTTTTCAGTTCGTGCAAAACCTCTTCATACCGGGACTGAACAACGATGATCCGTTTGGATGAGGTGCAAACTTGGCCGTCATTGTAAGTTCTGGCATCGCTCAGTGCTTTTTTCAGTACTTCGGGATCGGCATCGTCCAAAACGATAAAGGCATCGTTGCCGCCCAGTTCCATTGTTGATTTCTTGAGATTTTTCCCAGCTGCTTGGGCAACGGAAGTGCCGCCCCGCTCGGAACCGGTCAGAGCCACACCCTGAATACGTGGATCGGCAATGATATCGGCCAACTGGTCGTAGCTTGGGAAGAGGTTGAGCAAACTTCCTTCGGGTGCGCCCGCCTGCTTGACAATTTTGGCGGTTAAAGCGGCACATCCGGGAACGTTGTGGGCGTGCTTCAGCAAAACCGGGTTGCCGACAACAAAGTTAGGAGCAAACACGCGAATTACCTGGTAAACGGGGAAGTTCCACGGCTCGCAGGCAATGATGACGCCGGTTGCCTGCTTCAAATAGTAGGCGGTGCCTAGGCTGGTTTTTAACGGCTGCTTCTCCAATAATTTAGGACCGTTTTGCGCATAGTAATCACAGATGGAGGCACAGATTTCAACTTCTTCCCGCGATTCGGCAATCCGTTTGCCCATTTCCAAAGTCATCATCTTGGCTAGCTCTTTTTCATTTGCGCGTAAGCCATCAGCAACTTTTGCCAAAATTGCTGCCCGGCTTTCCGGACTTTCATGACGCCACTTTTTGTACAAGGCATGTGCAAGATTGATTGCTTCGTCGATTTGCTGCGGCGTTGAATTGTCGTAGTCAGCAAATTCTTCGTTAGTGTATGGGTTGATTGATTGGTATTTTGACATGTTTTTACCTCTCATTTTAAAAATTAACTTTATCAAGTCTCTTTCTATTATAAAGCGCTTCATGTGAAAAAAGCAGAAAAATGCGTGCATTAACTAAAATTTAATTTTGCGGATCAAAAAAGATGAGCAAAACCGGCTCATCTTTTGCAACTATGAAAATTTAATTTTTACTCATTGTCTTTAGGTAAGCGAGTGAAGCTGCCAAGTATTCATTGGCATAAGCCATTGCGTGCTGTGTGCCCGGAATAACGGTTAATTCTGAGCCGCGGTTTTGCTTAGCCAAGTCTTGAATGAAGTCCAGGACATACTTAAGTGGGGACAATTCATCTGCGGAATTGATCAGCCACAGGCTGCCTAAATTATCGTAATTGTAGGAACTTGCATCTAGCTGCTTAAGAACGGCCGGATCATTTTGACCGGCATAGGCTAAGCCAAAGTACTTGTAGAAAGATTCATTGATTGCCTTGGCGTCGGTTAAGCCCAATTCATTTTTGGCGTCAACTGATGCTGTGGTATTTTCGTGTTCTTTCATCCACTCCGAATAGTTGACAGGAGCTGACCAAGTAACCGTCGGGAAGCCATACTTGCCGGCAATATAGAGGGCCATCACGCCGCCGGAACTTGCACCGATTTGGACAACGTTTTTGCCTTCGCTGTCAGCGTATTCTGAATCAAGCAGCCACTTGACAAATGTCACCGTGTCTTCATGTGCTGCCGGGAAGGTGTCCTTTGGCGCCAAGCGGTAATTAGGAATGAACGCAGTATATCCGGCGTCGGCAAATTTCTTTCCTAAATCTTTAACATCAGCCTTGTCACCGCGAATCCAGCCGCCGCCGTGCCAAAATATCAGCACTTTCTTTGTCGAAGGATCATTTGGCAAATAGATATCTGTTGTTAAATTATGTTCTTTATCATACACAACGTCGTTTTTGATTGTCGTCATTAAAATTACCTCTCTTTTTACTTTCCTAGTATATCTTAAAACTAGAACTTCAGTTTGTCACTGCAATGACTTAATTATATTACTTATTCTTGGCTTTGTTCTTGATAACGATGACTAATTCATTGATTAAATTTTAAAGAAATTTTCTTAAGTATTTGCCTATTTAATTAAAAAATTACCTAATAAGGCCTTTTTTTGTTAAAATTGAGCTACTAATGTTGGAGGTAAAATAATGCACTTATCAGCTAAGAATAGTCGCAAGTTGATTAATATTCTGACCGTTGTTTGCGGTATTATCATTATCTTGTTAGTTATTTATTGGTATCGCCTAGGAATTTTTACTAGCCAGGCAAAGATGAAGGCGTATCTTGCTGATAAAAAAATTATTGGGCCGGTGGTTTTTACACTGATTCAAATTGTGCAGGTCGTTATTCCAATAATTCCCGGTGGGGTTTCGCTTCTTGGCGGCGTAATCTTTTTTGGCCCGATTGCCGGCTTTATTTATAACTATGTTGGCATCTGTATTGGCTCGATTATTAATTTTTTCCTTGCTCGCTATTACGGTCGTCCCTTTATTTTGCATATTGTCTCCGAAAAAACACTTGATAAATATATGAAATGGACCAAAAATCAGAAAAAATTTAACTGGTTTTTTGCCCTTTGTATTGTTGCTCCCGCGGCACCCGACGATGTGCTGTGTCTTCTTGCTGGCCTAACTAATATGAATCCTTGGACCTATTTCTGGATTATCATTTTAGGCAAGCCGTGGACAATTGCGGCCTACAGCTTTGGCCTGGATTATGGACTTAAGTGGCTCGAACACCTCTTTGGCAAATAAATGTTAATCGCAAAGCGAATTTTTCTGCGGTCATTTCGACCAGAAGATGCGGCAGTTTTATTAAAGTGGGGGCAGGACCAGCATTACCGCCGTCTTGCTGGTTTTGCTCACTACCAAAATTTGGCTGAGGCGCAGCAGGCGGTTCAGCAATACATGGCGCGTCCTTTCAGCAGAGCCATTTGTCTAAAGCAGAAGGGGCAGATGATTGGCCTAGTTGAATTATATGACCGCGGTTTTGATGAAAAAATTGACTTAACGATGACTAAAGAAGTTGGTTTTTTGCTTGACCGGGCATTTGAAGGTCAGGGCTATATGACCGAGGCTCTGCGGCTGCTGCTAGATTATGCTTTTCAAACTCTGCACCAAAAAGAAATTTGGGCAGGGACCTTTGACTATAATTTTCGCTCACAGAGATTGCTTAAAAATTTAGGCTTTACTTATGTTTATGACGTTGATTATCGTAAAATCAATCATCTTTTTTCCTATAAAGAGAAATATTATTTGCTCAAAAGTGAAGATTGGCTTAAAATAATGGCAAACACGAAATCTTAAGACTATTTCAGAGAGTTCACGGTTGGTGGAAGTGAATAAAGTCGTTTCCGGATTTTATGATGTGGGCAATTAATAGTTGCACGGTAGGCACCGTTAACGCTGGTTAATTAAGTGCAGTCATTTAAAGTGGCTGAAACTGGGTGGTACCGCGAAATTATCTTTAGAGCCGATTCGTCCCAATATGAGGGAATGAGTCGGCTCTTTTTATGTAATGGAGGTTAAAAATGTTAGACATCAAAGTGATTCGCGAGAATCTTGATTGGGCGAAGAAGAAGCTGGCAACCCGCGGCGTTAAGCCGGAAGAACTGGATGAAGTAGTGGAAATTGACCAAAAGCGGCGTGCGGCGTTAAGTGAAACCGAGCAGCTGAAGGCAAAACGCAATGACGTTTCTAAGCAGATTGCCCAGGCAAAGCGCAATAAGGAAGACGCCAGTCAGGCAATAACGGAAATGCGCACGGTCGGCGAGCAAATCAAGGAACTAGATGATAAGGTTGCCGAATTAAAGGAAAAGCAAAGATACATTTTGCTGCGGCTGCCGAACTTTCCGGATGACTCGGATCCGATTGGGCCAGATGAAAGCTACAATCAAGAAGTGCGCAAGTGGCACGAGCCGACTAAGCTGGCATTTAAGCCAAAAGCTCACTGGGATCTGGGAACCGATCTGGATATTCTTGATTGGGACCGCGGTGCGAAAGTTTCCGGTGCCCGGTTTGTTTTTTATAAGGGTGCGGGTGCGCTTCTTGAGCGTGCGGTGTTTAACTTCTTTTTAGATGAAAATACCAAGGAAGGTTATACAGAAATTATCCCGCCGTATCTGGTTAATGATGCTTCAATGCAGGGAACGGGGCAATTCCCGAAATTTCATGAAGATGTGTACACGATTGTGGATAACGATGATCCCGACAAAGCACTTGATTTGACCTTGATTCCAACTGCCGAAGTGCCGCTGGTTAATTATTTCCGCGATGACATTATTGATGGGGCAAAATTGCCGATCAACGTGACAGCACTGTCACCCGCTTTTAGAAGCGAGGCTGGTTCTGCCGGCCGTGATACTCGGGGCTTGATTAGAATGCATGAATTCCGCAAGGTGGAAATGGTCAAGGTATGTAAACCCGAGGAATCATGGAATGAGCTGGACAAGCTGACCCACAATGCTGAGCATTTGCTGCAGAAATTGAACTTGCCATACCACGTTGTTGCTTTGTCAACGGGGGATGCCAGTTTTACCAGTGCCAAAACCTACGACCTTGAAGTTTGGATGCCGTATCAAGACAAGTACCGTGAAATTTCCAGCTGTTCCAACTGTACAGACTTCCAGGCACGGCGGTCGCAGATTCGTTACCGCGATGAAAATGGCAAGCTGCACTTGGCACACACTCTGAATGGTTCAGGACTGGCAGTCGGTCGAACGGTTGCCGCAATTCTTGAGAATTACCAGAATGAAGATGGCAGCATTACCGTTCCGGAAGTTTTGGTGCCGTACATGAACGGGATGAAGACAATCACTAAAGAAGAAAGTTTAATTTAACTACGAAAAAGATCCTAGATTGGGTCTTTTTTGCTTGCTTAAAAAAATATTTTCGTCCGATACTGGCGGCAAAAATGGATTTTCCGAATATTTTAGTAATTTTATTTATGAAATCATTGGAAAAAACGCGATTTATTGTTTATTTAGAAGTAAAAAAATTTTAAAAGTAAATCTATCCACGAACAATGTTTAAGATTTGACGAAATAAGGAAGAAAGGGTAAAGTATTAAATGTTGTTTGGCAGGAATTCATTCTTACCAAAACAAAAAATATTTAATTGTTGACAAACAGTTGGCAAACGAGTATTATTAATAACGTTGCTTTTGAAAGAGGAAGCAGCAGGTAGTACCTTGAAAACTGAACAATGTTTTCGCAAAATGTGCGGGTGAAAGAACCCAAACAAAAGAGCGAAGTCAATTTCGCAAGCAAATAAATCTGAGATAAACAATTTCAGAAACGAATGAGCAAACATTCAAACAAACAGATAAAAATGAGAGTTTGATCCTGGCTCAGGACGAACGCTGGCGGCGTGCCTAATACATGCAAGTCGAGCGAGCATATTTAACGGAATACTTTCGGGTAGGAAGAAAAATAAGCGAGCGGCGGATGGGTGAGTAACACGTGGGGAACCTGCCCTCTAGACTGGGATACCATTTGGAAACAGATGCTAATACCGGATAAGAGCGAGAAGCGCATGCTTCAAGTTTAAAAGGCGGCTATTAAAGCTGTCGCTAAAGGATGGCCCCGCGGTGCATTAGCTAGTTGGTAAGGTAACGGCTTACCAAGGCAATGATGCATAGCCGAGTTGAGAGACTGAACGGCCACATTGGGACTGAGACACGGCCCAAACTCCTACGGGAGGCAGCAGTAGGGAATCTTCCACAATGGACGCAAGTCTGATGGAGCAACGCCGCGTGAGTGAAGAAGGTTTTCGGATCGTAAAGCTCTGTTGTTGGTGAAGAAGGATAGAGAGGGTAACTAATCTTTATTTGACGGTAATCAACCAGAAAGTCACGGCTAACTACGTGCCAGCAGCCGCGGTAATACGTAGGTGGCAAGCGTTGTCCGGATTTATTGGGCGTAAAGCGAACGCAGGCGGAAGAATAAGTCAAATGTGAAAGCCCCCGGCTTAACCGGGGAATTGCATCGGAAACTGTTTTTCTTGAGTGCAGAAGAGGAGAGTGGAACTCCATGTGTAGCGGTGAAATGCGTAGATATATGGAAGAACACCAGTGGCGAAGGCGGCTCTCTGGTCTGTAACTGACGCTGAGGTTCGAAAGCATGGGTAGCGAACAGGATTAGATACCCTGGTAGTCCATGCCGTAAACGATGAGTGCTAAGTGTTGGGAGGTTTCCGCCTCTCAGTGCTGCAGCTAACGCATTAAGCACTCCGCCTGGGGAGTACGACCGCAAGGTTAAAACTCAAAGGAATTGACGGGGGCCCGCACAAGCGGTGGAGCATGTGGTTTAATTCGAAGCAACGCGAAGAACCTTACCAGGTCTTGACATCTCCTGCAATACATAGAGATATGTAGTTCCCTTCGGGGACAGGAAGACAGGTGGTGCATGGCTGTCGTCAGCTCGTGTCGTGAGATGTTGGGTTAAGTCCCGCAACGAGCGCAACCCCTATTATTAGTTGCCAGCATTAAGTTGGGCACTCTAATGAGACTGCCGGTGACAAACCGGAGGAAGGTGGGGATGACGTCAAGTCATCATGCCCCTTATGACCTGGGCTACACACGTGCTACAATGGCTAGTACAACGAGGAGCGAGACTGTGAAGTTAAGCGAATCTCTTAAAGCTAGTCTCAGTTCGGATTGCACTCTGCAACTCGAGTGCATGAAGCTGGAATCGCTAGTAATCGCGGATCAGCACGCCGCGGTGAATACGTTCCCGGGCCTTGTACACACCGCCCGTCACACCATGAGAGTCTGTAACACCCAAAGTCGGTAAGATAACCTGTAAAGGAGTCAGCCGCCTAAGGTGGGACAGATGATTAGGGTGAAGTCGTAACAAGGTAGCCGTAGGAGAACCTGCGGCTGGATCACCTCCTTTCTAAGGAAGAAGACAGTGGAAGAGTAGGCAAACTACTAAAGAAGCAGTCAACGGAAGCACATGGAGCGAGACATTGTTTAGTTTTGAGGGTAATACCTCAAAAAGTGTTAGTACATTGAAAACTGAATATAATCCAAGAAAGATAATAAAAACCGAGACAATCATAAAGATAGAGAACAGATTGTAGAGCGACCGAGAGAGTAAGATCTTAAAGTAATAAGGTCAAGTAAAGAAGGGCGCACGGTGAATGCCTAGGCACAAGCAGGCGAAGAAGGACGTGACTAACGACGAAATGCTTCGGGGAGTTGTAAGTAAACAGAGATCCGGAGATGTCCGAATGGGGGAACCCAGTACAAGAGATTGTATTATCATTAACTGAATAAATAGGTTAATGAGGCGAGACGCAGTGAACTGAAACATCTAAGTAGCTGCAGGAAGAGAAAGAAAAATCGATTTCCTTAGTAGCGGCGAGCGAAGAGGAAAGAGCCCAAACCAAATGATTTATCATTTGGGGTTGTAGGACTACAAAGAGGTATTGTGAGTGATAGCAGAATTAGTTGGGAAACTAAGCCAGAGAGGGTGAGAGCCCCGTAAGCGAAATTGCAAGCAAGCCGAGTAGGATCCTGAGTAGGCCGGAACACGAGGAATTCCGGTTGAATTAGCGGAGACCATTCCGTAAGGCTAAATACTAGTTTGTGACCGATAGTGAACCAGTACCGTGAGGGAAAGGTGAAAAGAACCCCGGAAGGGGAGTGAAAGAGAACCTGAAACCGTGTGCCTACAAGTAGTCAGAGCCCATTAAAGGGTGATGGCGTGCCTTTTGTAGAATGAACCGGCGAGTTATGTTAATTAGCGAGGTTAAGTCAGAAAAGATGGAGCCGAAGCGAAAGCGAGTCTGAAGAGGGCGAGTAAGTTAGTTGATGTAGACCCGAAACCAAGTGACCTATCCATGACCAGGTTGAAGGTGAGGTAAAACTCACTGGAGGACCGAACCCACGTAAGTTAAAAATTGCGGGGATGAGTTGTGGATAGCGGTGAAATTCCAAACGAACTTGGAGATAGCTGGTTCTCTCCGAAATAGCTTTAGGGCTAGCCTTGTGGAAGAGCATAATGGAGGTAGAGCTCTGTTTGGACGAAGGGCCCGTCAGGGGTTACTGAATTCAGATAAACTGCGAATTCCAGATATGTATACACAGGAGTCAGACTGCGAGTGATAAGATCCGTAGTCGAAAGGGAAACAGCCCAGATCACCAGTTAAGGTCCCAAAATCTATGCTAAGTGGAAAAGGATGTGGAGTTGCGTAGACAACTAGGATGTTGGCTTAGAAGCAGCCATCATTAAAAGAGTGCGTAATAGCTCACTAGTCGAGTGACGCTGCGCCGAAAATTTACCGGGGCTAAGCATAGTACCGAAACTGTGGATGTGCACGAGAGTGTACGTGGTAGGAGAGCGTTCTAAATGCGGCGAAGGCTAACCGAGAGGATAGTTGGAGCGTTTAGAAGTGAGAATGCCGGTATGAGTAGCGCAAGACAGGTGAGAATCCTGTCCGCCGAAAGACTAAGGTTTCCTGGGGCAGGCTCGTCCGCCCAGGGTAAGTCGGGACCTAAGACGAGGCCGAAAGGCGTAGCCGATGGATAACAGGTAGAAATTCCTGTACTGCGTTTAATCGTTAATAGCGAAGGAGGGACGCAGGAGGCAAGGAACGCATGGTGCTGGAAACCATGTTTAAGCAACAAGTGCGTAAGTGAGTGAAATGCTTGCTAACAGACAACACAAGTTGTGATGAGGAGCGAAATTAAAGTAGCGAAGGTTCTGTAGTCACACTGCCAAGAAAAGCTTCTAGCAAGAGAGAGCGTACCCGTACCAGAAACCGACACAGGTAGTCGAGTGGAGAACACTAAGGTGAGCGAGAGAACTCTCGTTAAGGAACTCGGCAAAATGACCCCGTAACTTCGGGAGAAGGGGTGCTGGTCGCAAGATCAGCCGCAGTGAATAGGCCCAAACAACTGTTTATCAAAAACACAGGTATCTG
Source organism: Lactobacillus sp. ESL0791 (assembly GCF_029433255.1). NCBI lineage: Bacteria > Bacillati > Bacillota > Bacilli > Lactobacillales > Lactobacillaceae > Lactobacillus > Lactobacillus sp. ESL0791. The sequence continues at coordinate 437,242 of NZ_JAQTHU010000001.1, forward strand.
CAAAGTCGTAAGACGACGTATAGGTGCTGACACCTGCCCGGTGCTGGAAGGTTAAGAGGAGAGCTTAGACGCAAGTCGAAGGTTCGAATTGAAGCCCCAGTAAACGGCGGCCGTAACTATAACGGTCCTAAGGTAGCGAAATTCCTTGTCGGGTAAGTTCCGACCTGCACGAAAGGTGTAATGATTTGGGCACTGTCTCAACGAGAGACTCGGTGAAATTATAATACCCGTGAAGATGCGGGTTACCCGCGACAGGACGGAAAGACCCCATGGAGCTTTACTGCAATTTGATATTGGGTAGCTGTTAAACATGTACAGGATAGGTAGGAGCCAGAGAAGCTAGGACGCTAGTCTTAGCAGAGGCAATGTTGGGATACTACCCTTGTTTGATGGCTACTCTAACCTAGACCGCTAAGCGCGGTCGGGGACAGTGTCAGACGGGCAGTTTGACTGGGGCGGTCGCCTCCTAAAATGTAACGGAGGCGCCCAAAGGTTCCCTCAGAATGGTTGGAAATCATTCACAGAGTGTAAAGGTATAAGGGAGCTTGACTGCGAGAGAGACAACTCGAGCAGGGACGAAAGTCGGGCTTAGTGATCTGGTGTTACCGCATGGAAGGGGCATCACTCAACGGATAAAAGCTACCCTGGGGATAACAGGCTTATCTCCCCCAAGAGTTCACATCGACGGGGAGGTTTGGCACCTCGATGTCGGCTCGTCGCATCCTGGGGCTGAAGTAGGTCCCAAGGGTTGGGCTGTTCGCCCATTAAAGCGGCACGCGAGCTGGGTTCAGAACGTCGTGAGACAGTTCGGTCCCTATCCGTCGTGGGCGTAGGAAATTTGCGAGGAGCTGTCCTTAGTACGAGAGGACCGGGATGGACATACCGCTGGTGTACCAGTTGTCTTGCCAAAGGCATAGCTGGGTAGCTAAGTATGGCCGGGATAAGCGCTGAAAGCATCTAAGTGCGAAGCCCCCCTCAAGATGAGATTTCCCATACGTAAAGTAGTAAGACACCTCTAAGACTAAGAGGTAGATAGGCTAGGAGTGGAAGAGCCGTGAGGTTTGGAGCGGACTAGTACTAATCAGTCGAGGACTTGACCAAAAGCGAAGCGATCTGGAAGGTTGATATTAGAAGATGGATTATATTTAGTTTTGAGTGTAAAAGCTCAGAGAAGAAGTACGGTGGCAAAAGCAAGAAGGAAACACCTGTTCCCATGTCGAACACAGAAGTTAAGCTTCTTAACGCTGAGAGTAGTTGGTGGGAGACTGCCTGCGAGGGTAGGAAGCTGCCGTGCTTTTTTAATAATCCGGCTTAGCTCAGTTGGTAGAGCGCTTGACTGTTAATCAAGATGTCGTCAGTTCGAGTCTGACAGCCGGAGCTAAGTGAGAAGAGGAGAGGAAGACCTGAGAGGGTCTTCCTTTTTTTGCCTTATTTTAATTAAATTTGTATTTCTGTATAGTTATTTATAAACAAAACTTTATATGTTGGTAACGCTTATTTTATAGTATAATACGGTAGTAATTTGTTAGAGATTTACGATAGGAGGAGTAACATGGTAGGGATTATTTTGGCTAGCCATGGCGGCTTTGCTGATGGCATTGCAGAATCTGCACAAATGCTGTTTGGCAGCCTGGATAATTTTGCCCATGTCATCTTGAAACCTGATGAGGGTCCAGATGATATTCGGGGTAAGATGGAAGATGCGGTTGCGTCATTTGATAATCAAGACGAAATCCTGCTTCTTGTTGACTTATGGGGCGGGACGCCGTTTAATCAGGCGAATGGTCTCGCAGAAAAGCATGAGAAGTGGGCAATTGTTGCTGGCATGAATTTGCCGATGGTAATCGAAGCGTTAACGCAGAGGATGACGAATGCTAACGCAACTGCCAAGCAAATTGCGCGGGCAATTGTTAATCCGGCTAAGGATGGAATTAAAACTAAGCCAGCCGACTTAATGCCGGAAGGAACAGCGCCGCAGGCACCTGAGAAAAAGGCCACTAGGAAGAAATCAATTCCTGAAGGAACGGTTATTGGCGATGGACATATTAAATATGTTCTTGCACGAATTGATTCACGCTTACTCCATGGTCAAGTTGCCACTGGTTGGATTCCAACGGTTCATCCTGACCGGGTAATTGTGGTTTCCGATGGTGTGGCAAAAGATGAATTGCGTAAAAGCATGATTCGTGAGGCAGCACCGGCAGGTGTCAAGGCCCACACGGTTCCATTGAAGAAAATGGAAGAAATTGCTAAGGACCCGCGGTTTGGTAATACCAAGGTAATGCTGCTGTTTGAGAATCCTGAAGATGTGCTTAAGGCAATTAAGGGCGGAGTTGACATTAAAACAGTTAACGTTGGCTCAATGTCTTATAAAGATGGCGATGTCAATGCCAATAATGTTTTGTCGATGGACCAGGAAGATGTTGACACTTTTCGTGAATTAGAAAAGATGGGCGTAAAGTATGATGTCCGCAAGGTTCCGACTGATAAGTCCGGCAGTATGGATGCTATTTTGAACAAGGCTCAAAGTTTACTTGATGAGCAGAATAAGTAATGGATTAGGAGTAAAGAAATGAACGCTATTCAAATGATTTTGGTTGTGGTCGTTGCCTTTCTTGCAGGTATGGAAGGTATCTTGGATGAATGGGAATTTCATCAGCCTTTAGTTGCATGTACACTTATTGGCTTGGTTACTGGACATCTTGACCTGGGTGTCATTTTAGGTGGACAGCTGCAAATGATCGCTCTTGGCTGGGCTAACATTGGTGCCGCAGTTGCACCTGATGCTGCCCTTGCTTCGGTTGCTTCGGCAATTATTCTGGTTGAGAGTGGCCAGGGCACTAACGGAATTGGTATGGCTACAGGAATTGCGATGCCGTTAGCCGTTGCCGGCCTGTTTTTGACGATGATCGTGCGGACGATTTCCACAGGTATTGTGCATATTATGGATGCTGATGCAAAAAAGGCTAATTGGCGTAAGATTAACATGTGGCAATGGATTGATGTGTGCCTGCAAGGATTAAGAATTGCGATTCCGGCCGCACTTTTATTGGCAGTGCCTGCTGCCAAAGTGCAGTACTGGTTAAGTTTAATGCCAAATTGGTTAAAAGATGGTATGACAATTGGCGGGGCCATGGTTGTGGCTGTTGGTTATGCAATGGTTATCAATATGATGGCAAGTAAAGAAGTTTGGCCGTTCTTTGCACTTGGTTTTGCCTTAGCTGCAATTAAGGATCTAACTTTAATTGCGCTTGGTGCAATTGGTTTAGCTTTAGCTATTATGTACTTAACATTAGAAGGCAGTGGCAAAGGCTATAGTACGAATAATCAAGATGTCGGTGATCCTTTGGGCGACATTATTGATGATTATTAAAGTCGGACAGTAGGAGGATTTTATAATGGCTGAAAAGAAAATTACATTAACTAAAGCTGATCGTTTCAATGTTTTATGGCACTCGCAATTTTTGCAGGCCTCATGGAACTATGAAAGAATGCAGAATGGTGGCTATGTCTATTCATTAATTCCGGCATTAAGAAAGTTATATCCAGATAAAAAGGATTTGTCGGCTGCCTTAGAGCGGCATCTGGTCTTCTTCAATACACACCCGTACTTGGCATCACCCGTAATTGGGGTAACCTTAGCTCTTGAGGAAGATAAGGCAAATGGTGCCGAAGTTGAAGATGAAGCAATTCAAGGTGTTAAAGTTGGAATGATGGGACCTTTGGCTGGTGTCGGCGACCCAGTTTTCTGGTATACGGTGCGGCCGATTGTTGGGGCTTTGGGTGCTTCAATGGCTATTCAGGGTAACATAATTGGGCCAATTCTATTCTTCGTTATTTGGAATATCATTCGGTTAGCCTTTATGTGGTACACCCAGGAATTTGGTTATAAGGCCGGCTCTGCTATTACTAGCGATATGTCAGGTGGCTTATTGCAAAAAGTTACCCGTGGTGCATCAATGATGGGAATGTTTGTCTTGGGTTCACTGATTGAGCGCTGGGTAAACATTAAATTTACGCCAATTGTTTCACAGACGCCTGTTCAAAAAGGCGGCTACATTGACTGGAACACGCTTCCTGCAGGCAGCAAGGGCATCCAGCAAGCTCTGATTCAGCAGGGCAACGGCATGTCGCTGACCAAATTTAAGGTAACGACACTGCAAAATAACCTGGACAGTTTAATTCCAGGACTAGCAGGTTTGCTGCTGACCTTCTTCTGTATGTGGCTGCTGAAAAAGAAAGTTTCACCGATTGTTATTATTATCGGGATCTTTGTCGTTGGTGTTGTCCTGCATGTGCTTCACGTCCTTTAAAAAATGGTTAAGTCAAGCAACAGCAAGGTTGATCTGACGATTGGTGCCACCTGGTTTCGCGGTGTTGCCACCTACGGCAAGGTCATGATCGGCGACAAGGCGTTTGAATTTTATAATGAACATAACATTGCTGATTACGTGCAGATTCCGTGGAATGAAGTTACGTATGTAGTGGCCGACGTGCACTTTCGCGGCAAGTATATTCCACGTTTTGAATTACGTACTAAGAAAAATGGCACCTTTATCTTTTCTACTCGTGATAACAAGAAAACTTTGCGGGGCATTCAAAAGTATGTGCCGGCAAGTCATATGCGCCAAGCGTTAGGCTTAGGACAGAAGTTAAAATTACGCTTTACTAAAAAATAAGCAAAAGAAAATTCTTAGACTCAAAAAATCTAAGAATTTTTTATTTTATTCAGTTTTTTCTTTGCGCCAGATTCTTGCAAAAATTGCCAAGATAACAAAGACTGCTAACGCAGCAATCATGGCAATCCTATTTTCAGGCAAAAAGAGCAACAGCACAATCATGGCGATGAAGAACAGCAAGGTCAGGTAATCCAAAACAGGAAAGCCGGGCATCTTAAAGTCAGTCAGTTCTTCTTCCGGTGTTTTCTTTCTGTATGCAACGTGGGATAACAGCATGATGCACCAGATGATTAAAAACATGCTGGTGGTTGTTGATGAAATAAAATTAAAAGCATCGTTGCCGATGATAATAATAATTAGCGGGGCAAATTCGATCATAAACGCGGAGAGAATCAAACTGTTTTGCGGCAATTGCCGTCTTAGATGCCCAAAAGTTTGGTTCCATTTTCCTTTTTCATTAAAAGTGATGGAAAATAACAGCCTGCCGGCACTGTATAAGACACTGTTGGTCGAAGAAATAGCCGCCGAAATTACAACAAAGTTGATGATTGAGCCAGCATTGTGCAGTCCAGTTGCACCCAGCGTTTGAACAAAGGGACTGGAATTAGTTGAAACCTTGTCCCAAGGAATGACAACAAGGATGGCAATGATTGCTAGAACGTAGAACAAAATAATTCTCACGGGTACCTCGTTAATTGCCTTCCTGATCGTTACCTTGGGATTTTGTGCCTCGGAAGCGGTGAAGCCAAGCAGTTCAATGCCGACAAAACTAAAGATTACCATCTGGAAACCGGATAAAAAGCCAATGCCGCCTTTGGCGAAGAAGCCGCCGTGTGCGGTCAGATTAGCAAAAGAGACGGGTCCGTAACTGGTACTTTTACCCTGCAACAGCATGAAAGCAATCAAAACAACAAAGGCGAGAACCGTCACAATTTTGATAATTGCGAAGGCAAATTCAAGGTTGCCGAACAGGCGGGCGGACAAAAGATTGATAAAGAGCAGCACAGCAACGGTAATCAGCCCTGGCACCCAGGTTGGCAAGTGCGGGAACCAGTATTGAAAATAAATTCCTAACGCTGTCATCTCGGCCATGGCGAGGGTGATGAGGCAGAACCAGTAGAGGTAGCCGGTGATGAAGCCGACATCTTTGCCCAGATATTTTTCAATAAAATCAATGTAGGTGTGCTTAGACAGATCAGAAACAATTAATTCTCCCAATGCCCGCATTAGGAAGAATAAAAAAATACCGACAACTAAATAAATTAGCAGTACACTGGGGCCCGCGCGCCTAATGCTGTTGCCCACACCCAAGAATAATCCTGTGCCAATCGTGCCTCCCAACGCGATTAGCTGAATATGCGCATTTGTTAGGCTGCGCTGATAACCCGAATCAGATTGCGAATTCGCATTCTTTTCCTTCAATAAAATCAACTCCAATATTCTAACTATGTATAATTTAATTTTAGCATTAATTGCTGCGGCTTTAGATAAAAATTTAGGCAGATTGCAATTTTTAATTGCTGAAGGTGGATAGAAGTTGTAAAATTACTAGCTAAATATATCAATAACAAGTCACGGAGGGATGAGGAAAATGTTTACTTGTGATAGTTTTAATATTAACGGTCAGGAAGTCGAATTAGTGTTGCCGGAAAAGCAATATGCCAAGGACCTAGCTGAAATTGTCAACCGCAATTGCGACCAGTTCAAGCAGTGGTTTACTTGGGCGGAAACACCGGCAAGTGAAGCAAGTGAGCAGGGCTTTATCGAAATGGCGCGCACGGAAAATGCCATTTACAAGATGCTGGTTTTAATAATTCTGGTTGACGGCAAAACGGCCGGCACGCTTGATTTACACAACATTCACCAGTATGACCGCCGGGCTGAAATTGGCTATTGGCTGGACAGTAGGTATCAGGGATGCGGGATCATGACGACAGCGGTAAAACATTTGGTTCAAATTGCTTTCACCAAAATGGAGTTACATAAGCTGGTGCTTTTGGCCGATCATAACAATCTCAAGAGCAGGGCGGTTGCCGAAAGAGTGGGCTTTATCCATGAAGCCTTGCTGCGCGACCAAATTAAGTATAGTTATGGCTATGGCGACCTTGATGAGTATTGTCTAATTAATGAAGAAGAATAATTTTTCGTGGAAAAAGCTTCGCTGACCAACAGCGGAGCTTTTAAAATGGTGCAGATAATTTTGTTATTTTTTGCTTGATTTTGTTGTTGATAAGGCTGAACTTAAGATAGATGATGATAAATTCTCATCTGTAATAAATTTTAAAAATTATTGCCGTGGGTAGTTTTCCGTGTTAATCTTTATTTGGATAAAGAATGTGAAATAATTTCAAGTTGTGCTAATGTTAGCTTTGAACAACTTCTAAGAATTTTATATTTTTTTACAGTCGTTTGGAAGCGCTTTATAAATTTATGAATGTAAGAAAGAGGCAATATCATGAAAATTAAAGCAGCAGTTTTAAATGGTGCTCACCAAAAGTTGCAGGTAACAGATGTTGAGCTGGATGCTCCAAAAGAAAATGAGGTCTTAGTCAAGATTATTGCAAGCGGAATTTGTCATTCTGATACTGGTCCAATTAATAATGATCGGCCAGGGCTTTATCCTACCATATTAGGCCATGAAGGAGCCGGAATTATCGAAAAGGTTGGTCCTAATGTTAACGATTTTTCGATTGGCGATCACGTAGTTGTATCGTTTGCCTCGTGTGGTAAATGTAAGTTCTGTCGGGCAGGATTGCCGGGAGCATGTTTGCGCTGGGGCCAGTTGAATTCTGGTCCAATGTATGACGGGACATACCGTTTGCATACCGAAGATGGGCAAAATATTGCGGCAACTTTTGGTCAATCATCGCTTGCAACTTATTCCGTCACTAATGTGCGAAATTTGGTCAAGGTCGACCCGAAGCTTGATTTACGTTATTTGGGACCATTAGGCTGCGGTTTTATGACTGGGGCTGGGACCGTTTTGCATTCACTGAAACCAGAAATTGATGACACGATTGCTGTTTTTGGTGTTGGTGGTGTTGGCTTGACGGCTTTGATGGCAGCTAGGCTGTTGCATTGTCGTCACATCATTGCGGTTGATATTCATCAAAGCCGTTTAAAAATTGCCCAGGAATTGGGGGCAACCGAAGTGATTGACTCAAGTACCGATGATGTGGCAGCGCGCATTAAGGAAATTACCAATGGGATGGGCTTGAATTATGCAATTGATACTTCTGGTGTAGCAAAAATAATTACGATTGCCATGCGCTCATTAGCAATTAAGGGGACACTGGTAACGTTGGCTGCTGCTCAAGAAAATATTGCAGTTAATCCGGCTCTTGACCTGATGGCCTTTTCGCATACGCTTCAAGGCGTGATCGAGGGGGACTCGGTTCCGCAAATTTTCATTCCGCAAATGATTCAATTATTTGTGCAAAACGACTTTCCAATTGATAAATTGTGTAAGTTTTACACGTTGGACCAAGTTAATGAGGCGTTTGCTGATTCCGCATCAGGAAAAACAATTAAGCCAATTATCGTAATGGATCCCGCTTATCAGGCATAAATTAAGAGTAAGGAGTTTGTTAAATGATCGTTAATAGTAAAACAGTTTTTGATACGAAGTATGATGTAGTTGTTTTAGGATTCGGCGGTGCCGGTGCCACAGCAGCACGCTTTGCCGCGGATGCTGGTGCTAAAGTATTGATTGTTGATTCTGCACCGGAGGGCCATGAAGGCGGCAATACCAGATATTCTGGACAAATGGTTGGATACAGTAACGATGAGGAAGCCTACCGTAAATATTTTCACAGCTTAGCCCAGCATTTTAATTTAGATGAGGATTTGGCAGAGACCTTTATTTCTGGTATCGCGGGGATGAAGGATTATTTTAAAAAATATTTGGACGTTGAGCATGTTTATAGTTTTAAGGAAGATATCATGGGTAAAAGCCATGATGATATTATTGCTGATTACCCGGCTTTTCCTGGTGCCAAGAATTATGACATGATCATGGTACATAAGGGAATTGTTGACGGTGCTTTATGGAATATTCTGCGGCAAAAGGTGTTGGACCGTTCTGACAAGATTGATGTCTGGTATTCTTCTCCTGTTAAACATTTACTGCAGAATTCGCGGCAAATGGTGGTCGGCGTTCAAGTCGAACGAGATCATGTTTTGGTTAATGTTTATGCCCAAAATGGTGTAGTTTTAGCGACTGGCGGCTTTGAAAACAACCAGCAAATGATTCAAGATTACATCGGAAATTATCAGCTTATTCCAGTCGCGGGTCTCTATAATAAGGGAAAAGGGGTTGATCTGGCTACCGAAGTTGGCGCTAAATTATGGCACATGACCAAGTTTTCCGGTGGTGGGTTGCAGCAAAACTTTGCAGTCTGGGAACCAAATTTGCAGCGGGCCAAAGCTTACCACAACACACCTGAACTGTGTTCCGGCAGTATTTTTACCGTTGGCGATGATGGTTGCCGCTACTTTAATGAACAATTGCAGCCGCATGAAGGGTACGTCCGCATGGGTGGCTCCTACCATACACCGGTTAACCCAATTCATCCTTACTTAGTATTTGATGAAAAGCAAAAAAATAAAATCAGTCAAATGACTGCTTCGCCGTATGATCGGGTCTTGAACTATGTCATCAAGGCAGATACGATTGCTGAATTGGCGCAAAAGATGGGTGTGGATCCAGAGAAGCTGCAGGCAACTGTAACAGAGTTTAACTTCTTTGCGGAAAATGGTCAGGATTATGCTTATCACAGAGATGGCAAGACACTAACTGCTTTTGCGGCAGATGGTCCTTACTATGCTGTTAAACTGGTACAAGTAATGGGTTGGACTCAAGGCGGCCCGAAACGCAACAGCCGCTGCGAAATTATTTCTGCAATTGATGGACAGCCAATTCCGCATTTGTACGGCGCAGGCGAACTTGGGAGTGTGATTACTAACTTGTATCAAGGTGGTTCGAACCTAGCTAACTGTCTGATTTTTGGCAAAATTGCTGGGCAAAATGCGGCTCATCCTAAGGACGATTTATGTCAAGAAACGGACAATTTGGATGCCGATATACCGACTATTGCTGATAATAAGTCACTTAGTTCTGATATTGCATCCGTGGATTATCCGACTGATAAGAATCAGTATATTGGCCGTTCTGGTAAAGGCATGGGCAATGAAATTATTGTCCGAGTAACTGCGGATCACGAGAAAAACATTAAAAATGTGGAAGTACTCAAACAAACAGAGTCAGATGATTATGGTCTAAAGGCAATTAAGGAGTTGCCGCTGGAAATGGTGAAGCAGAATAGTTATGATGTGGATGCCATTTCGGGGGCATCTAATACCAGCCGTGGGTTAAAAGATGCGGTTAGAGATGCTCTGTCAAAAATAAAATAATTGCTTAGTTACCAGTTTATAAAGGAAACTTATTATGATTTATGATAAAAATACAAAATGGGATGTTTCCTATGATGTTATTGTTTTAGGGTTTGGTGGTGCCGGAGCTACGGCCGCCCGTTTTGCTGCCGATGCAGGCGCAAGGGTCTTGCTTGTTGATTCAGCTCCCGAAGGACACGAAGGCGGCAATACGCGTTATTGTGGGCAGTTGATTATGTCCGGTTCTGATCAGCAAAAGATCAAAGAGTATTTTATTAATCTAACCAAGCCAATGAGCTATGATGAGGAAATGGTTGATGTTTATACCGCCAAATTGGCTGAGATGCCTGCTTACGTTGAAAAATATTTGGGCGTTAAGCCGGTCAGTGTCCGTGAATTGATTAACCAAGAGCCTGGTAAATATGGTGCGTTGAAGTCGATGACGCCGGAATATCCAGAATTGTCTGGTGCGGAAGCCTTCGATTTTCTGCTAGTACATAGAGGCTTTGGCGATGCGGCCTTATGGAAGAAACTACGACAAGAAGTAATTGACCGCAGTAAGCAGATTGATGTTTGGTTTAATGCCCCTGCGCAACATTTGATCAAGGCCGAGGATGACAGAACAATTATTGGTGTACAAATTGAGCGCGGGCAGCGGCTGGTTAACGTTAAGGCCAATAATGGGGTTGTACTGACCTTAGGCGGCTTTGAAAATAATCAGGATAAGGTGCAAAATTACATCGGTGAACCAGATATTGGGCCAATTGGGACTGTTTATAATACCGGCAAGGGGATTGATCTTGCAATTGAAGCCAATGCCGACTTGTGGCATATGCAGTCAGTTTCCGGTTCTATGACTCTGCTGAATTACGATCAGGGACAGAGGGCACCACTGGTTGCGGGACCGGAAATGAGTGTCGGTTCGATTATCCAAGTGGGTGATGATGGTACCCGTTATCATAATGAAGCCGAACCGGCACGTCACGGTTACTGGTATAATCATGGCCTCTGGCGGCAGCCGCAGACACAGGCACACCCATATTTGATTTTTGATCAAGCCCAGTATACTGAATTTGCCAATACTGGTAGATATCAGCAGCTGCTTGATGTGGCAGTCAAAGCGTTAAGCTTAGCAGAATTAGCTGGCAAGATTGGACTTGTACCTGATAAGCTGGAACAAACCGTGAAGGACTTTAATGACAAGGCAGCTAAACAGGATGATGCGGAATTTCACCGTCCAGCTGCAACAATGCGGCCGTTAGCTGGCAGCGTGTATTATGCGGTTGCGTTAAAACAAGCAATGCTCAATACCCAAGGCGGTCCGCGAAGAAATAGCCGTGCGGAGGTAGTTGATACTGCGGGCCAGCCGGTGCCGCATTTGTATGCTGCTGGTGAATTAGGCTCGATTTGGGGAGGCCAGTATCAAGGCGGTGGCGATATTTCAGACTGCCTGATTTTTGGTAAAATTGCCGGTGAAAATGCTGCTGCACCGAAAACAGACAATAAACAATTTTCTGCAAGTAGTACGGCTAAAACTGGGCCAGTCCAAAATATTCTTGGCTCAGATATTGCAGAAGCAACTTATTCAACTGGGAAAAATCAGTATCTTGGTGAGTCGAATGCCGGAATGGGGGATGAAATTATCGTCCGGGTAACAGTTGATGAGCAGAAAAAGATCAAGCAGGTTGAGGTTTTAAAGCATGAGGAATCCCCTGATTATGGCCTAAAGGCGATTGAAGAGCTGCCTAAGAAAATGGTGGCAGAGAACACATATGATGTTGATGCTGTTTCCGGCGCTTCCGCTTCGAGTCGGGGAATAAAAGAGGCTGTTAAAAATGCCCTAGATAAAGTAAAATAACACTTGATTTTAATCCATAAAAAATAGACCAGGTTTCCAAAGAGGGATTCTTGATCTATTTTTTGTCTAAAAAGCTAATTTTTTTCAAACACTTGAATTATTAACCTTTAATTTTGTCAGAAATGATGTCGGCAACGTGTTTGCCAGAATAGAAGACAAATCCTGCTTCCGTTCCTGGCATATTAGGTCCATAAGTGTCCCCGATTAGCATGCCGGCGCCATCATTGCCAATTGCATACAATCCGGTAATTGGTTGGCCCTTTCTGTTTAAAACGTTGTGCTTAGTGTCCGTCTTTAGGCCGCCCATTGTACAAAAAGCACCGATTCCTAATTCTATTGCATAAACGGGACCATTTTCAACTGGAATCATAAAGTCGGATTTTTTACCAAAATCAAGGTCTTGACCATCATGAGACAATTGGTTATATCTAGTGACAGTAACTTCTAAGTCGGCTAAACCAACTTTGTTAGCTAGTTCAGCAATCGAGTCTGCCTTAGTAATATATGGAGCATCGTCTGCAAGTGCTTTATCAATTTCTTCCTGCAGGTGCGGCAGCTTGGTATCGTGATAATCCCAGGTCCCCATTGCCTTGTACAACTTGTCGTTAGTCAAATGATCAATGGTACTCTGGTCAAGAATAGTAAATACTTTTCCTTGAGTAAATAGTGCATTGCCCGCCAAGGCAAAGTTGTCGACGACTTCTTCATTGACAAAACGGTCACCGTTTTCGTTTACCCAAAGCAGTGATTGCTGGTCAGCTGCACCGTTTAATTCAGAATAACGATAAACGTAACCTGGTTTAGTATGATCCTTTAAATAGCCGCCGAAGAGCATTGCTGTCCCCATTGCATATTTTTGCGCGCCAGCATCCCATGCCAGTTGCAAGCCATCGCCGGTGTTCTTTTCAGAATTGACCGGAATTAATTGGTCATCGTCATAGTGGGTATCATTCTTGATCATTTCTTTATTATTTAAGTAACCACCGGTGGCCAAAACAACGGCTTGAGTGGTAACAGTTTTAGTTGAATGATCTGCCAAATTTTCAATGTTGACGCTGGTAACCTTGCCTTGCTTATCCAAATTGACCTTGGTTACGCTAGTTTCGGTTAAGACATCCGTGCCCTGCTTCTTAGATTTCGGCTCTAACACGTCATGAATAACAGCTTTGCCCAGGCCTTTGAACAGGTGCCATGTGCGGTAGCCGCTACCAAGGGGTTCCACATCAAGATATTCGGCTCCAATATCGTGCAGCCACTTGATCATGTCAGCTGAAGCAGCGATGTATTCTTTCCAAACCTGAGTATCAGCACGGTAATGTGAATAATTCAGTTCTTCATTTAGTACGTCTTCCTTGGTTAGTTGCACGTTGTGCTTTTTTTGCAAGTAAGAATCAACGGCAAATGCCCCTTCAATGTATTCACCGCTACCACCAGTGGTTTTTCCTTTTTCTACTACTAGAACTGACAATCCGCGATGGCTGGCTTCGTAGGCAGCTGTAAATCCAGCTGCCCCACCGCCGACAACTACAACATCATATTGTTCTTTAGTTTGCATTTGTAATAACCTCCTAAATCTTGTCACTAAAAATTATAACCGCTTTCACAACACTTGTGATATGATTAATTTGTACGCTACTAGGACATAAATGTACATGTGGAAAGGGATAAAATAATGGATAGCGAACAGTTAAAAGTTTTCTTAGCCGTTGTCCAACAAGGAAGTTTTGGAAGGGTAGCAGAACAAAAATATGTTACACAAAGAGCAGTATCACGACAAATTTCCCGTTTAGAAACTGAAATTGGCGTGTGCCTGTTCAATCGTACCCACAACCGCATTAGTTTGACACCTGCTGGTAAATATTTTGCAGGTAGGGCACAGGAATATTTAAATAATTTTGATGCAACTGTTTCTGAATTGAGGAATATCTCTCAGTCAACAGAAGATACCCTGTATGTTGGTTACTTTTCGATTTTTGATGCTTACATTATGGAAAAAGAAATTATCAATTATCAAAAGACAGGTTTACCCCGAATTAATTTTTCGACGTCTGAAGAAAGTGTCGAACACAGTTTGGCCGATTTAGCCTTGAATAAACTGGATTGTGCCTATATCAATCATTATGGCACCTATGACATTCCCCATAATTCCTTATATGAACTTGTACCGGTTTATTCGAATGAAATGGTCTTGGGAATTAGCCGGCAAAATCCGTTGAGTTTGAAAAAGTATATTGATGAGAGTGATTTAGAAGGACAAACTTTATTTTATTACAGTAATGAAAATTCTGATTTTATGCGTAAAACTTTTACAGCTACATTGCATAAAAACTCAATTAAGTACCGTATTGAACGGGTTTCTTCAATTGAGCAGTTAATGACTAGTACGGCTCTTAATCAAGGAATTGCTTATATTCCACGGGGATTGATTAATTTAATCATGCAGCCTGATGATGAGATCACATACTGTCATTTACGTTCAAAGCAACAGGATCAGAAATATTCAATGCAGCTGATTTATCTCAAGAATAATAGATCTAAAGCTTTAAAGAATTTTGTTAAATCAATTAAGAATGGGAAATTATCATAGACTAATGATAATAAATCTAAAATAAGCGAAAAGAACACTTCAAATCGAAGTGCTCTCTTTCTTGCTTAATGCTGTTTAATTAGTCATCATAACCTTCTGGATGGTTCTTGTGCCAGTTCCATGCAGTTTGAATAACTTCTTCCACGTTTTCGTGTTGCGGCTGCCAGCCTAAAACCGTTCGGGCCTTGCTTGAATCGGCGACAAGAGAGTCAGGATCACCGCCGCGTCGTGGTCCCATTGTGTATGGAATGTCGATGCCCGTGACCTTACGTGCGGCTTCTAAAATTTCCAAGTTGGAATAACCATGAGCCGTACCTAAATTGAAAACATCGGATTTATTTGTTTTAATTAGATGCCTTAGCGCCAGGATATGGGCGTCAATTAAATCTTCAACTTGAACGTAGTCGCGCACATTGGTGCCATCTTTGGTATCATAGTCGTTGCCAAAAATGGTAAACTTGCCGTCGCCGGAAATAGCGCTGTTCAAGATATTAGGGACAAGATGGGTTTCCGGTGCATGATCTTCACCGATGCTGCCGTCGCTGGCAGCACCGGCCACGTTAAAGTAACGCAAGGCGATTGACTTGATCCCGTCGGCTTTGTCGGCCCAGTGCATGATTTTCTCCATCATCATCTTGGTTTCGCCGTACGGGTTGATTGGGTTTAGCGGCGTATCTTCGGTAATGGGCAATTTCTTTGGAATGCCGTAAGTTGCGGCACTGGAAGAGAAGACGAGGTACTTGACCTGGGCGTCATTCATTGCCTTTAATAGCGAGATCATGCCGGTAACATTGTTGTCGTAATACTTCAACGGCTTTTTCACCGATTCCGGTACTAGTGAATAGGCGGCAAAGTGCATTACCGCGTCGATTTTTTCCGTGCGCAGGATTTGGCTGACAAGAAAAGTGTCTTCAATGTCGCCCTGATAAAACTTAGCCTTGGGATCAATTGCCCTTTTATGGCCTGTAACCAGCGAATCAAGCACAACGATTTCGCTACCTTCATTAATCAAACTCTTGACGGCTTGCGAACCGATATAACCGGCTCCGCCAATAATTAAAATACGCATAATTTCCTCCCCTGCTTATTAATTAGGTAAGTTGAGTTTAGCATAAAACCGGGGTAAATTCAGCTGTTTGTGTGATGCATTGAAAATAGTGTTTGTTTGGATTATACTTACTAAAAGTAACTAATAAAGAAAGAAGAAAGATAATGCTTCATAATTCAACGATTGATGCAGAGGTCAATCACAGATCAATTCGTAAATTTAAGGATCAGGTTTTAACAAGCGAGCAGCTGGCTACCTTGGAAGAGGTTTTCCGGCGTACGCCGACCAGCATGTTCATGCAGAATGCTTCCCTACTGCACATGACTGATGCGAAAAAGCGGGCGCAGATTCGTGAATTGTGCAACCAAAAGTATGTGGGTGCCGAGGGGGACCTGTTTATTTTCGTGGCTGACTTATACCGCAACCAGCAGATTCGCCAGCAGCTAGGCAAAGATGATGGCCGGCTGCATATGACGGACTTGTTTTTGCAGGCGATGGAAGATGCA
The DNA here is from genome assembly GCF_029433255.1 of Lactobacillus sp. ESL0791. Classification (NCBI taxonomy): domain Bacteria; kingdom Bacillati; phylum Bacillota; class Bacilli; order Lactobacillales; family Lactobacillaceae; genus Lactobacillus; species Lactobacillus sp. ESL0791. Next base: position 453,311 of record NZ_JAQTHU010000001.1, read on the forward strand.
GTCTTGGCGTTTCAAAATGTGGCCAACGCGGTGGAAAGTCTGGGTCTTGGTTATGTGCCGCTTGGGACAATCAATGATCATCCGTTGAAGATGCTTAAGGTGCTAAATCTGCCCAAGATGACGTTTGCTGTGTTGGGGATGCAGGTAGGGATTCCGGACCAGGAACCACAGCTAAAACCGCGGCTGCCACTGGAATTTACGACTTTTGAAAATGAATACCAGACAAACTTTAAGGTTAACGACCTGCATGATTACGATCAGATTGTGACGACTTACTATGATTTGCGTGATTCAAATAAGCGGATTGATTCGTTTACTAAGCAGATTACGGGCAAGAAGCTGGATAAACGCCGGATAGACCGTGATGAGATTGTTGAATTACTGCATCAGCAAGAGTTGTGCTTGGACTGGAAATAAAATAATTTTAAAAAACAGCCGTGTATTCAATTGCATGGCTGTTTTAGTTTTGGTATAATTCTTATGTTGCGAGTTGCTGATTTAGCTCAGTTGGTAGAGCGTTTCCCTCGTAAAGAAAAGGTCGCCAGTTCGACTCTGGCAATCAGCATTTTTAATAGTAATTCAAAGTAATCAGCCTTGATTTATCGGTATTTTGCCAAGAGAATCAAGGTTGTTTTTTGTTAATGATAGTTTTTTGAAGCCAAAAATGGCACATAGTTTTTGGCTGTGTGCATGAAAAACCCATAGAGATAAAATAGACATTGTTATAATGGACTTTAAGCCTATTTTTTATGCAAAAATATTCTGTATAACTTTTTATTTATGAATAATTATTATTTGAGTAGCAAATAATAATATTTGTTGCAATCAATCATCCTAAAATGTCTGAATTCATAAAGTTATTTAACCAAAATGCAAAAATACAGTTGATTTTTTTGGAAAAAAGAATAGTATTAAATTGCTAACGGTAATTATGTATAGAAATGTTTTTAATGGGATTTAATAGTCAACATAAATTAATCAAGCTTTCTTTAAAAAGTAAGATGAAGTATTTGTTCTCACTGCTATGTTGATGGAAAACTGGCCCTGCAGAAGTTGCTACTATAGATAAAGCTCTTGATAATAATTAAGAGATATTGTTGGTATGTGTGTAATTATTAAAAAGTATGAAGGAAGAAAAAATGAATTTTAAACAATTAAAGCGAAATTTTTTGATTATTTTTGTAGCATTTATTGGTGCTTTAAGTTGCTTAACTTTGATAAATGATACAAGTAAAACGGTGACAACAGTACAAACAGTTAAGGCAGCTAAAAAAGCAAAAAAGATTAAGTATTATGACATAAGACATGACAGTAATGCCGATGATTATTATGATTTAGGTCATGGCAAGTTTGTTCGTGCCACTGGAAAAGTTCAAACTAAAGCAGTGAGAATTCATAATAAGAAAAAGAAATCTAAATTTATGATAGATGGTCAGTGTATTGTCAAATTTAATAAAAAGAGTAAGACTCTGCACATTTCTGCTGGTAATAAAGGCAATAAATTAGGTAAAATGGATTTGGGGTTGGCTCCAGGAACAGCGTACTCCAATGGCTATGAATATCATGTAGCTCATATTAGCATTGATTCAAAAATTGTAGCTCCTAAAAATTCATGGGGTTTATTTTCAAGATTTACTAAGTTAAATAATTTTATTGGATTAGATAACGTAGATACCAGTAAAGTGACGAATATGAGAAACATGTTTGATTCAGATAAGCGTTTAAAGAGTTTGGACTTAAGCAGCTGGAACACCAGCAAAGTAACAGACATGCTTGACATGTTCGTGTTTTGTTCTAAGTTAACAAGTTTGAACTTAAGCGGATGGGACACCAGCAAAGTAACAGACATGTCTTCCATGTTCGAAGGTTGCTCTAAGTTAACAAGTTTGGACTTAAGCAGCTGGGACACTAGCAAAGTAACAGACATGTCTGACATGTTCGCTGGCTGCTCTTGCTTAAGCGAAGATAAAATCAAAGTTAAGAATGATGATCTAAGTAAATTGGGTAATGAGGATACTAATACAGACGCTATGTTTGATGGTACTTTAGATCCTAATAAAAATTCGGATAATAATGACGATGAAGATTCGAATGATGATGAAGATTCAAACGATTATGATGACAATGACGAGAACGAAGATTCCGATGATAATGATGACAATGACGAGAACGAAGATTCCGATGATAATGATGATGAGGACGAAGACTCTAACAACGAAGACGATGAAGATTCGAATGACGACTACGATCAAGATGATGCAAACTATGCATACAATCTAAATGCTGTTGAAATGCCTAAGCTTGATTTTAATCGTAACAAGTAAAAAAGGGATGCTGTTATCGTTTATACATTAGGCTTTGATTGGCAAGCGAGCCAATGGGAAACATTTTCATTGTGAATAAGTATGGGAACTCTTAAGGGCTCCTATTTTTTGTATGATTGAAAAATTAAACATAAATGCTAATATTATTTAGTATTAAAAATAAAAGTGAGTTAGATTATGAAAAAGTATAAAAGCATTTATTATCTTATAAGTATCATGTACAATTCCGGCGTCACAATTTGGAGCGGAACTATCTATCTGTTTATGCACAAGGTTGGATATTCGTACGGTGAAATAAATGTATATTTAGCATTGTTTTGGATAATAACTTTTGTAGCAGAAATACCATCAGGCTATATTGCAGACCATTTTGGCTATTTACATACAATTCAGTTTAGTGCGGTAATTAGAGCAATTGGCTTGCTTGTACTTACTATTCCATTTTCAAATCTTGCTGTACTTATAATAAGTGGTATTTTAACAGCTTTAGGTGATTCTTTACAATCTGGGACAATGGCCTCATGGATTGCAAACAAGGTTAGGGCAGAGAATGAAACAGTTGAGCTAAGTGATATTTATGCAACTTATAACATATTGTCAACGCCAGTAAGTATGGTCGTTGGCTTTATAGGTGCAAACTGGCTAGGAAATATCAATTTAGCTTATCCGTTAATTGCTGGCTCTTTGCTTTTACTAATAACAGCGATTACCCTAATTTTTTTGCTCAAGTACGACAGTAATAATCTAGCTAGGGCCAGAGAAGAATTAAAAAAATTTAATTTGGTAAAAGACGTTAAGAGTGTAATCAAAAAAGAATCTACTACTTTTAAACTGATTTTACTGTTTTTACCAATAGATTTTATAACCTATAGTCCGTTTACTCAATGGCAATTATATTTTCAGCATGGTCATAAAATTAAGACGGGTTTTATTTTAGTAGCAATAGATTTAGTGGGCGTTTTGGGCTCCTTCGCTTATAAGAGATTTAGTAAAAGAAAAGTTGGCCAGCTTAATATAATTGTGTTAGCTGCTTTTTTGGCAGGAATTGCCATTATATTATCCGTTTCGCTGACTAACTTTTACTACGTCTCAATTTTGTTTTTCCTGTTACATATTGCATTTTACGATGTAAGACTAGTTGCGCAAGATACTCTTTTGCAAATGAATATTAATACAGAAAGAAGCAGGGCAACAATTATTTCAGTTAACAATGCACTGGAAGCTGCGGTTTATGTGGTTATTTTAGCCATAAATGGTTACATTTCCGATCATTTTAATATAGGAGTTGCATGGGTTATTTTGGCTTTAATTGGCATGGCTATGTTTGCAGCGGCTCTGTTTGTTTATAATAAAAGCGTTAAACATAGTCGCGATAACTGATTTTTAATATTTCCAATCACACAGTGTTGTTTTTTATAATCAATATATATTTATTTTTATAAGCATATCTATATTGGCTATGCTCATACACAGGTCAATAATTTGGAAACGCAGGGACTAAAATTATTTATATACATTTTACACATAAAAAAACACCTTGACTAACTTTTATAAGCTAGTAGGTGTTTTTAGGTAATTATAAACATTCAACAAAAATCTTAAAAGCAGCTGTAATTTTTGGAAAGGAAATGGTACCCAATGGCTTACAAACTCATGGAAAGAACAATGATTAATGAGTGTAGCCAAAATACTGGTTTTAATATCAGTGCTGGTACATTTGTTCAAATATTGTTCGAATATATGTATTGATAACCATCATCGAAAACGATGATATATAAGAAATTGTCTCACTTTCTCATAATTTTGACGAATTATAAGATAGCTTAATGCTTAAATAAAAATGACTTAACTACTGTCATTAAAGATAAAAGTTGATGTTTAAAGAGAAGCCAATACTGTAGGCTGTCCTTGTCATTACTCGTTTATTATAGCACAATTTAAACTTTAAGCTATACGATTTCTGTTAGAAGAAACTGCTTTGCTCTACATTGGACTGGTCCATAAAGTAGCTTTTTGGCATAAATTTACTTAAATTTTTAGATTTTAATTTATGTATAAATATATTGGTTAGTTTGCTATAATTAATCATAAACACAGCTAAAAGTTTTAAGGGTAGTGGTCATTTTTCTAGAAAAGGAGGATGCGCCTATGGCACAAAAATCTAATGAAAGGAATTTGATCAGTGAGTGTTACCGATATATTGGCAACTTTGTTTGCCTTCGGTTCATTTCTGTTGATGTTGTTGACCTATATCGACAATCATCACGGAAAATGATAATACTAAAAACTACCTTATCAATAACTTTGGCAGGTTATAAGGTAGTTTTTAAGTAAATCTTATAATTGGCCACCGCTCTTTAAGCGGAAGCTGTAGTTCAAGATGTCCCCTTTTGTATTGGGGCTTCTTTTTTGTCTACACATGTATTGTAACATGATTTGACAATAATTGAGTAGATTTTTAATCACTTTGATCCATTTTCAATGAAGAAATATTTTCAAAGGATAGCTCTCAAAAGAATTAACGAGCACTGAAAAAGCCACATTAAAATTATTTTTACCAAACATTTGGGACAGTTCATGCAATTGTCCCTTTTCTTATACGAGAAATTTTATACTGGTTTTGAACGAATTTGAATTATTTTGAACTGTTTTGAACGAAAATGAACGAATTTGATTGCTTTTAACATCGTAAGCGAATACAATAATAAGTGAGGACAAAAAATGATAACAAAAGAACGTCAAAGGCTAATTGAAAATTATGTGAATAAGCATTCGTTTTGCCAGGTTTCTAAGTTGTGTGATCTGACCGCAACATCGATATCAACGATTAGGCGGGATTTAATCCAGATGGAACGGCAAGGAATGATTAAACGTGTTCGTGGCGGTGTCCAGTCGGTTAGAGATTTTTCTGGTGATATTTCCCAGCGTGTGCGCTTCAATTTAAATCATCGGGATAAAATTCGGATTGCCCGCTCTGCAGCAGAGAATTATGTTCATGAAAATGACACGATTTTTCTCGATGCGGGTACGACTACTTTTGAAATGGTGCCGTTTATTGCCCGCATTCCGGGTGTAACATTGGTGACCAATGATCCGGAAACGGCCTTAGCTAGTTTAGAGAAAGACATCAATACGCTGCTAATCGGGGGCAAAATAAAGGAAGATACCCATGCTGCGGTAGGGCAATTTGCACAAGCGCAAATTAAGACACTGAATTTTACAGCTAGTTTTCTTGGTGCAAACGGCGTTGATTCTGTCAGCAAACTGACAACACCCGATGTAGAAGAAGCGGCGGTCAAAAAATTGGTTCTTACCCGCTCCGATCAAGCTTATGTGCTGGTCGATTCATCTAAAATTGGCAGGCATACCTTTGCAACTTTTGCTGATTTTTCTGAGGTGGTTATAATTACCAATCTGCTTAGTAAGCAGCAGAAACAGGCATTGCCTGAAGAAATAAATTTACACCAAGTAATAAATATTGAGGAGAAAAAATAAATGATTTATACAGTTACCGTTAATCCAGCACTTGACTATGTTTTGCAGTTGAAAAAAATTACGCGTGGTCAGGTCAACCGGACGGATAATTGTTCATTTTTGGCTGGCGGCAAGGGAATAAATGTTTCCCAAATTCTTAACCAGTTGGACGTTGACAACACCGCGTGGGGCTTTGTCGGAGGTTTTACCGGTAAAGAATTGGTGCGCCAGCTGAACCAGCGCCAGATCAGCAATGACTTTGTTGCGATTTCCGATAGTACGCGGGTTAATGTGAAAATTCACGCGGAAAAAGAAACGGAAATTAATGCAGCTGGGCCCCAAATCACAAACCAGGAAGTTGCTGCTTTTAAGGACCGGCTTCATGATTTGAAGAAGGGTGACATTGTTGTGATGAGCGGCTCGCTGACACCGGGGCTGCCGATCGATTTTTATAAGCAGCTGTTGCCAACGGTCAAGGCAGCCGGTGCGGAATTTGTGGTTGATACAACGGGCCAGGCTTTGATGGACACCTTGTCTTACGGACCGCTTGTGATCAAGCCCAACCACCACGAGCTTGCCGACTTATTCAATGTGTCGTTTGATTCTGCTAATGTCATGCTGGAATATGCACAAAAATTGCTGAGCAAGGGTGCACAGAATGTCATGGTTTCGATGGCCGGTGCCGGTGGCTATCTGCTAACGCCGCAGCACGTTTATTATGCTAAAGGTGCAATTGGCACGGCGGTTAATTCGGTCGGTGCCGGTGATTCCATGATTGCCGGTTTTGTTGGTACTTATTTTAAGACGGGTGATCCGGCGGAAAGTTTTAGAGTCGGGATGGCTTGCGGCGGCGCGACCGCTTTTACCAAAGATATTGCGGTTAAGAGCCAGATTGATACGGTCTTACCGCAAATCAAGGTCGAACAAATTTCGTAATTTGAGGATAGAAAGGATAATATGATGAAAATCAAAGATATTTTGGCACCTGAATCCATGATCATGGATCTCAAGGCGACCAATAAGGAAGATGCCATCAAGGAGATGGCTGACCTGGAAGTCAAGACGGGCATTGTAAACAATGAAGATGAATTCATTAAGTCAATTTGGGCCCGGGAAAAGGAGTCAACCACTGGAATTGGCGATGGGATTGCAATGCCGCATGCACGCAATAAGTCGATTAATAAGGCGCGGGTCTTGTTTGCCAAAAGTGCCAAGGGCATTGACTATGATTCCTTGGACAAGCAACCCGTTTACCTCTTCTTTATGATTACGGCTCCTGAAGGTGCCGATAACACGCACCTTGAGGCGTTGGCAAAATTATCGGGTCTGTTGATTGATCCAGACTTAGTTGCTGCATTAAAGAAGGCGCAGACACCGCAAGAGGTGCTGGATCTGTTTGAGCAGGCGGAAGCCGCTAAAGATGCTAAAGATCAGGCTGCTGCCGCCAAGAAAGAAGCCGAAAAAGGCACAGTCAGCGACAAGCCGCTGATTGTCGGGGTTACTGCTTGCATTAACGGAATTGCCCACACCTACATGGCTCAGGAAGCCTTAATCAAGGCTGGTGAAAAGCGCGGGGTTGATGTCAGAATTGAAACCAATGGTTCCGAAGGGGTCAAGGATAAATTGACACCCGATGAGATTCGCCGTGCCAAGGGTGTAATCATCGCTTCCGACAAGAAAGTTGATATGCCAAGATTTGATGGCAAGCCGCTGACCAATCATCCAGTCGTTGACGGGATCAACAAGCCGGATGAGTTGGTTGATGCAATTTTATCGGGCAAGGCCAGTGTTTATCATTCAGATTCCGCGGCTACTTCTGCAAACGAAGACAAGACGGGCGTTTGGAATTCTATTTACAAGAACTTGATGAACGGTGTTTCCCACATGCTGCCGTTTGTTATCGGCGGCGGAATTTTGATGGCAATTTCCTTTATTGTGGAAAACTATGCTGGTGGTCCCAAGTCACCTGCCTTTATTTTTCTGAATAATGCGGGCAACATGGCTTTTGCCTTCATGGTGCCGATCTTGTCGGGTTACATTGCCGAATCGATCGGTGATTTGCCAGCTCTGATGCCTGGTTTTGTCGGCGGTTTTATGGCCACCGTTTATAGTGGCTCGTACGGCGGTGCCTACGTTGCCAATGTGATAACGAATGCCAAGTCGCCTGCCGGGTTCCTTGGCGGTCTTGCTTCCGGATTTATTGCCGGCTACTTGGTTGTTGGATTGAAAAAGTTGTGTGCAAAGATGCCGAAATCCCTTGAAGGAATGAAGCCGATGCTGATTTATCCGATTCTGAGCTTGCTGCTGATTGCCGCAATTATGTATTACATTGTTAATCCGATATTCAGTGCAATTAACTTTGCAATCACCAATTTCCTGAACCAAATGGGCACAGGTAACTTAGTGGTTTTGACAACAATTTTAGCCGGGATGATGTCAATTGACATGGGCGGACCTTTCAACAAGGCTGCTTATGTCTTTGCTTCCGGTGCTTTTGCCAATGACCCGCACTCAGCCGTTGCAGCTGTGATGATGGCTGCTGTCATGGTCGGCGGCATGGTACCGCCGTTTGCGACTGCAATTGGGACGGCTTTCTTCAAGAACAAGTACACCGAGGATGAGCGGCGCGCCGGAATCACCAACTGGATTCTGGGCTTCTCCTTCATCACCGAAGGGGCAATTCCGTTTGCTGCAGCTGATGCCGGGCACGTGATTCCGTCATGTATCATCGGTTCCGCTGTCGGCGGAGCGCTTGTCGGGCTTTGGCGTGTCGGTGTTCCGGCACCGCACGGCGGTCTGTGGGTATCCCCACTTGCCAACCACATTTTGCTATACTTCTTAGCGACGATTATCGGCTCGGTTGTCGCCGGAGTAATTTTGGGACTTTGGAAAAAGCCACTGGATGAAAAATAATAATTTGAAATTGAAAAAATAGTGCATCTCTGTTCGAGGGAATAGGGATACACTATTTTTAGTCTATATTTACTGCAATTAAGCAGTTTATTTAGTTGAATTGGTGATTATTATTGTATAATGTGTAAACAAAGGGGGCTTAATTATGGCAATTGCGTTAACACAGAGTGATTTTCAAGATCACATGAAAAATTATTTGGATGAAGTTGAGGATTATGATGAAACATTGTATGTCACCCGCTCTAAAGATAGATCAGCGGTTGCAGTAATTTCCCAAGAAAAGTTGAAATGGTTAGAACGTGCGGCTAAGGCACCAATTGGTTCACTGGATCAAGCAGTTGCCAGAGATAAGTTGATTGAATTAGGCGTATTGCCCGATGATAGTCAAAATGTATATGCTGATAATGAACAGGAATTTTGGGATCAATTTAAAAATAGTGTGAGGACAAGTATTAATTAAGAGAAGAATTATGCGTGACACTACGACTAAAAATGTGATTGTTTCAACCAGAATTACAAAAGAGATTGCTAAAAAGGCTAAGAAAAATCTGGCTGCTAAAGGAATAACTAGATCTGAATATATTCGTCTGGCTTTAGTTAAAGCCGCTAATAATGAAGTGCAGCTAATTAATTTTCTGGGTACACCAGAGGCTTTGCAGGCTAAGAAGGAAGTTGAAACTGGTCAAGTCACAACTGTTGATTCGCTAAAAGATTTCAATAAATGGGCGGATGGTTTAGGTGAAGATTGAATTTTCTAAAACTTTGTAGCTGCCTGTGGATGAAAAATAATAAGTAGAAATTAAAAAAATAGTGCATCTCTGTTCAAGTGAATGGGAATGCACTATTTTTAACAATTATATAAAGGTATTATCAAGTATTTTGCTTGTATATAAAGGTATTATCAAGTATTTTGCTTGTCATTAATTGTACTGACAATTGCGTGATGCATTGGAAAAGTAAATAAGGATAAAGCTAATTGCAATACACTAGCAATTATCATTAATTTAATTGAGTATTATAGTGACCACAATCAGAAGCATCTTGATATCTGCAAATTAGTGGTAGAAAATGTTGCTGTAGCAGGAATGAAGGAACACAGTTAAGAACTAGCAAAATTATTACAAGAGAATAGCTAAATGTAAAATTGGCGTGGCTATAGAGAAAGTAGCAAATACGTCATTTTTTACTTGATAAAGTATTACACTGATATTATGATTGTAGAAATTAAGAATAGAGGTTAAGGATAATGAAAAATTTAGTTATAAACTATCATATAACTGCTACCTTTTCACTGATTGCATTAGTTACCAGCCTGAATCTAATGTTTAGTTCTTCGATTAAGACAAGATTTATAGGCCTTTTCTTTTTTGCTTTTGTATCAATAGTTTCTTTTCTACATGAATATTTATTCAATCACACTACAGTGAAAATTTCTCGAAATAAATCAAAAGCAATAGTAGCTCTAATAAATACAGTAATAGGTGGAATATTATATTTAATTATTTGCTTTTATATGGTTTGAAGTTGGCTAGGCTGGATTCGCAATAGGTGCAGGATATACACTAACCTTAACAGGACTTAATCATCTGTGTGGCTAATTATTTGAAACTTGTATGATAAAATGAAGCGCGTATTAAACAATTATCGATGTACTATATATTCAGCTATTATAGCAATATCAATTAGCTTAAGTCCTGTGTTTACTTACCTCCGCTAAATGAAAGAAATTAGTTCTGAAACTTAAAAGCTAGAAATTACGTAGAATCAGCGTGATTTCTAGCTTTTTTAACCCAAAAATAAAAACGCAAAATCTCTGCATTAAGTATCTAAATCAAAGTTATAGGAGACCTTACGTTACGAAAAGCATACCGCAAATCAATCAAGAAAAGGACACTTCCTCGCTAATTTCTGCTTTTGCCAAGCTAATTGGTCTAGCTGGTTTGCATCACCCAAAATGTTCTGAAAATTAAAGCAATTGGGATTAGACAGCGTAACTATGCTTAAACTGAGTAAGAAAGTATATTATCGGTATTTGCGGCCACCTTTATGATGTCAAAGGCTTGTATGAAAGATTGGCCGCATCAAAGCGGCAAACAAAAGGCAATTACCTTTATAGCTGTATCGCTGAAGCTGAGTATCAAGGACATAGTTTTTCGCTCAAACTGGTATATGTTACTAAGCGTAGCAACAAGGGCAAGTACTTAGTTTTGGCTTTAGCTGCGCAGACTAAGGCAATTATTCAGCTTTATGGAAGTAGATAGCAGATAGAAACATACTTTAAAGCGGCTAAGCTATCTAGGTTTAAGATAAATCTTATGAAGGGCAGTGCGGTTATTTTGCCGTTACGAACTTAACTTATGCTTTGCTGGCTTGACAGGAAAGGCAGGCAATTGATGAGCGCGCAATCGGTGATTTGTTCTATCTGATGAATGATGCATTGCCAGATTTAGCATTCGAAGAAGCATGGGGCTACCTGCTAACTGCACTGCAAGCGGTCAAAGAAGAAATTACAAAAGAGATTGAGCTACTACCAAATTTTATCCAAAAGCAGCTGGAGAGAAGTGAATAAAATATTAATTTGTTTCATGATTTTGGTGCTAAAAGGTTATTTTATCAAAAAAAATATTGAAAGTGTTTACAGCGCTTTCAAAATGTGATATAAATATGTTTGTAAACATTCATAAACGTTTATGTATGAATTTTAGAAAAGGAAGATTTTAATAATGGAAATAACAAAAGAAGAATTAGCTGCAAAAATTCAACACACTAATGTTAATCCGGAATTAACCAAGAAGGACATTATTAATTTGTGTGATGACTGCAAGAAGTACGGTTTTAATGGGGTAATGGTTAATCCAGAGTGGGTGCCAACCGCAGTTGAAGAATTGAAGGGAACCAAAATTCAAGTATGTACAGCCTTAGGTTTTCCAATGGGCGCTGACACTACCGAAGCAAAAGTTTTTGAAGCAAAGCAAGTCTTTGAAATGGGAGCCGATCAATTAGATTTTATGGCTAATATTGGGTTCATCAAGGAAGGTAATTATGATGCTTATCGGGATCAAATTGCCGCTGTAGTTAAAGCAGCCAACGGTAAGGTTACTAAAATTATGCTGGAATTCGGGATGCTTAACCATGATGAAAAAATCAAGGCAGCTGAATTGGCAATTGAAGCTGGAATTACTTATGTCAAAAACTCCAGCGGTTGGGGTAAAGGCGGTCATGCAACGGTTGAAGACATTAAGCTGTTGAAGCAAATTGCAGGTGACAAAGCTTTGGTAAAAGCTTCAGGTGGTATCCGTAATTGGAAAGATGCCGTTAGCTTACTTGATGCAGGTGCGGTTTTACTAGGAACAAGTGCTGGTCCAGCTATTATTGAAAGTAAATAAAATATTTATTCAAGAGTGAATGATAGCTTTAAAGGGATATGTAAAATTGAGCACATTCACTCTTTTTCCTTATAAAGAAGAGAAATATTATAATATTTGATATAGATAGGAAGTAAGACATTTTATAGCAATTCTAACGAAAGCGTGTTGATAATCTTGAAAAAAATAAATATTGAACCTAATTCATCGGAGCCGTTATATTTACAAATTGTTAATGGTTTAAAGCAACAAATTCAAGACGGTGTGTTCAAAAAAGGTGAAAAAATACCTACAGAGGAAGAACTAGAAAGGCTACTTTCTGTAAGTAGAGGCACCATAAGAAAAGCAATTGCGCAATTAGTTAATGAAGGTGCTTTAGAAAAGATCCAAGGCAAGGGAACGTTTGTTACGCGAGAAAAAGTATCGTATCCGTTTGCACAAGAAATGATTTCTTATTCAGAATCAATGCGGAAAATGGGGCTTGATTTTACAACTACCGTTTTGGCATTTAATAAAATCAAACCAGATCTTGAGATAAAAGAACGTCTGCATTTAAATGAAAACGACAAAGTATTTTATTTAATTAGAAAGCGCTGTGTTAACGGGGTTCCCGCAATTTTACTTTACAACTGGATCTCAGTAAAAAAATGCCCAAATCTTCCCAATTTTGATTTTAGTAAAATAGGGTTATTTGATGCGATCGAAACTGATCAAAAAATGAAAATTGCATACGGAATAAGAAATTTTTCTGCGAAAGAATTGGATGCAGATCAAGCCAAAATACTTAATTTACGTCCACATTCACCAATTTTAAATCTTGGTCAGATTACCTTTGATAATAAAGATGAACCAATTGAATGTTCAGAGGTATTATTGAGAACTGACCAATATCAAATTTCTTCTGTACTTTATCGGAAATGAGCATTGTCATGAAAATAATAATAACCTCACATGGGGGCTTTTGTACTGGAATTCTTGAAAGCTATGAAATGTTAGCGGGTAAGTCTAATTTATTAATAGCATTACCGTTAACACCTGATGATACTGGACAATATAAAAAAAGACTTACGCAATATTTGTCAGCAAATAAAACAGAAAGTATTTTGATTTTATGTGATCTTTGTGGTGGTACACCATACAACGAAAGTTATGCTGCTTATTTAAGAAATCCAGAGAAAATCGGAGTTGTTAGTGGCCTGAACTTGGGAATGCTGCTTGAGACAGCCTTTGCAGCTGAAAATGGTACCAAGCTGGATGATTTAGTAGAGATTGCAATTGATGCAGGACACAAAGGAATTAAAAAGGCTGAGGAAGATGAAAAAAAGAGCCAAGAAATAGAATTTTGATGGGAGGCATTAATAATGGCTATTACTTTGGTGCGTGTAGATGACCGTGTAATTCACGGTCAAACGATGACAAGATGGTCAAAAGAACGTGATGTCGATGGCTTTTTAGTAGTTGGTGATGCAATTGTCAATGATAAATTAAGAGCTAAGGTTTTAAAAGGTGCTGCTGGTGATTATAAATTGGGTATTTACCATGATGCAGAAGGACCGCAGAAGATTGAACAGGGAAAGAACTCAAAGCATAGTTTCTTTTTAATTTCGAATTCACCACAAACTTTTGCCAAGTTAATGAAAAATGGTGCAGATTTTGGCAAAGAGTTGAATGTGGGTCCCATGAATACAAGAAGTGGGGCAATTGTAGTTGGCCGTACATTGGCATTAGATCAAGATGATTACGATGCATTTGAATATATGTACAATAATGGAGTAAAAATTTCTTTTCAATTGCTGCCCTCTGATGAAGCAAAATTATGGCCAGAAATCAGAGATAAATATAATTCGTTAAAGAGTAAGGAGTAGGAATAACTATGAATGGCTTATTGTTTTTTAGAGCCTTGCTTGTCGGAATTTTCTGTTACTTGGGAGCTGTTGATACACCTTGGGTATATGGGGTCGTTGGCGGTTTCTATATCTTAGGACGTCCCTTAATAGCAGGTTTTGTATGTGGAATAATTTTTGGTGATGTTAAAGCAGGTATTCTTTGTGGATTAGCCGTTCAGGCTGTTTTTATTGCTTCAATGCATACTGGAGGCACATCGAATACAGAAATAACTTTTGCTGGTTATGGCGGCATTGGTTTGGCAATGGCGACAACAAAGGATCCGGCAATTGCAGTTGCCCTCGCCTTATTTATTGGCCAGACTTTTGGCTTGATTTTTTATAATTTGAAGATGGCTGGCTTTTCTTATTTCAATAGAAAGGCAGAGCAAGCTTGTCAAAGAGGCGATGAACACGGACTTTTAATGCAGCAGATTGTTTACCCGCAAATTGTTCAAGCGATAGTTAGAATTGTGCCGGTTTGGCTGGCAATTTATCTTGGTGCAGATGCTGTTAAACAGCTGATTGCGATTGTTCCTAAGCAAATCACAGATATTGTTACGTTACTTGGTGGTGTTCTGCCTGCTTTAGGAATTGCAATGTTGATGAATATTTTGATTAAGCAGAAGTCTCAGTTAATTTTCTTCTTATTTGGCTTTGCTTTGGTTGCTTTCAGTAAGATGAGCATCATTGGCCTGGTATTTATTGCAGTTACTGTTGCCTATGTTCTCTTTCTTTCATCTGGAAACAAGAGTAAAGCGCAACCTCAGGCCGAAGCGGCTAATCCAAGCGCTACTGCTACAAACTCCGGTGATTATGAAGATGATGATATGTTCTAGAAAGGTGGGGGAAAATTACAATGGAAAAAGATCAGACTAAGAATAATAAAGGTAGATTAACTAAGAAAGAATTACGTTCAATCTTCCTACGCTATGGTATTTTGACCGAATCTGCTATGAGTTATGAAAAGATGCATGGTGCTTCGTGGGCTTGGGCCTATGTGCCGCTTGCTCATAAATATTATAAAGACGATCCTGAAGCTGAAAAACGGTTATTAACTAGGCACTCTGTCTTTTATAATACTGAGCCACAAACCGGTCAATTAGTTAACGGGATTGTCGCTTCACTTGAAGAGCAAATTGGTATGGGCAATAAGGCCGTTGACGAAGAAATGCCTGTTACAGTTAAAGCTTCCTTGATGGGACCACTTGCTGGAATTGGTGACTCGTTAATGCAAGGGATCCTAATTCCAACTTTGCTGTCAATTGCGATGGGCTTGTCGAAAGGCGGCAGCATGATTGGCCCAATCTTTTATATTGTTGCATATGCAGTTATCGCAACCACAATTACAATTGTTGCTTTTAGAAGTGGATATAAATTAGGGGTTAACTCGATTGATAAGCTAATGGGCGAAAGTGCCAAACGCTTGACGAATATGTTTACTACATTGGGAATTATTGTTATTGGCGGCTTATCGGCATCTTTGATTAGTGCAAACACAGCCGTTAAAATTCCTTTTGGGAATAAAACTGAGGGATTACAAACCATTTTGGATGGCTTTTTCCCAGCACTAATTCCGTTGATTTTGGTTCTATTTACTTGGTGGCTAATTTCCTTTAAACATTATGGCCCGACCAAGGTAATGTTGATTCTGCTGGTTGTAGCAACTGTTGGTGTCTTAATTGGTTTCTTTTAAAAAGTCGTCAATGTAATAAAAAATTGATTTGTTAAAATTTTATTTAATGGGATGGAGTTAATTCTATCCTATTTTTTGTTTACTCTGGCACTGGTCGCACAGGCCGTCGATTTCAACCTGGTAAGTGTTGATTTTGCAGTTTGCCAGCTGCATCTTGGCCTTGGTAAAGTCTGGCAGCGGCAGCTCAACCGTGCGTCCGCATTCCTGACAGATAAAGTGACTATGGCCGGCAGAAATAAAATCGCACTGAAACTTGACGCGCAAGCCGCTAGGGAACATTTTAGTTTCCAAAATTCCAATTTGCTGCATGTCCTTAACATTGCGGTAAATGGTATCGTGGCTCATATTGGAAAAATGCTGCCGCAGGTGTTTATCAAGCTGAGTCAGGGAAATGTAGTAATCTTCATGTTTGTAGAGGTAACCAATCAGTTCTTTGCGCTGCTTGGTTAACTTGTAATGATTCTCTTTTAAAATATTTAATGCAATTGTTAGTTTATCCATCAATTTATCTCCGCAACCTTTTAAAGTAGTTAAGCATTCTTAGTTTAACACCTTTGCCTTGTGAAAAAACCTAATAATTATTGTAAATGGGTTAAGAAACAAACATTTTTATTAATTCTATAAATAGTAGCAATTACATTTATAAAACACAAACGCAATCTGCAAGTTTAACAATGATCTATGTTCAGATAATTCTTGTAAAGCAAATTTAATAGGAAAATAATTGACATGCCTAGTAATTATGTTATATTTAAATCGTATTAATTACGATTAATGAAAATTCAATCTAAGTGACGATTTAGATAGTGAAATTATGTCGCTTATCGAAGAGGAAAATTGATGAAAAGTTTTGGCAAAGTAAAACAATTATTGACGGTTTTCGCTTTACTAGGAATGGTTATGCTGCTTCTGGGGGCTTGTTCGCAAAAGCCTAAGAAAAGCGGTAAAATAGCAATTGTGACGACAACCAACGTTTATTCCGATATTGCGCAAAATGTTGTGGGCAAGTATGGTAAAGCTGACGCGTTGATCAGAAATGGCGCAATTGATCCCCATGATTTTGAGCCTAAAACGAGTGATGCCAAGGAATTATCCAATGCAGATATTGTCGTTGCCAACGGTTTGGGTTATGACAGCTGGATGAACCAGTTGGCTTCGGCTGTTGATAAGAAGCCGGTGTTTGTTGGTGAAGATCTGTTGGGGTTGCAGAAGGGTGCTAATCCGCATATCTGGTATGATTTGGATATGCCGGTAAAGTATGTTAATTATCTGGTTAAGCGTTTGTCTAAATTGGATCCTAAGCATGCGTCCTATTACCATCAAAACGGCCAAAATTATTTGCGTAAAGTTGCACACATTAAGCAGATAGCAGCAAAAATTGACGGGCAAAATAGTAAGCCTGTTTATGCTAGTGAACCGGTGTTTGATTATGCCCTGGCCCAGGCCCACCTGAAAGTCGGCAACCAGAATTTTGAGCTGGCGATTCAGAATGACACAGATCCAAGCCCGGAGATGGTGCAGGAAATGACGGAAAAAATCAAGAAGCGCGAAATTGCCTTCTTTGTCAATAATTCCCAAGCTTCGAGTGCGACTGTCAACAATTTTATTAAATTAGCAAAACAACATGGCGTTCCGGTGATTTCGGTTCGGGAAACAATCCCCGATAATACAACTTACCTTGAGTGGATGAACAGTAATTACCAAAAATTAGCGCGCGTTGCTGAAAAATAATTTTTAGGAAAGGAAATATTATGAAAAAACAAAAAATAGAAGAATTAGTCACGGCACTGGCATTAGCGGCCAGTGTGGTGGTCCCGGCAGCTGCTGCCAGTCAGGTTCAAGTTCAGGCCAGCAGCATTAACGACATAGCCAAGCAGGATAGCTTTGGCGGTGTGACTGATGCCCAGCAAATGCTGGAGCAGGAGGGTATTAAGTACAATTCCTTTGCTGCCAACAACATCACATACCGCAATGGTGCGCCCGAAGGTGTGGTTATTCATGAAACGGCGACTCCGGGTGCAACTGCTCGTAATGAGGCGATTTATTTCAACCGCGAGTGGATGAACATTTCTAGCTATGTTCACGCTTTTGTTGATAAAACCGGTGTTATTCAGATGACGTCGCCGGATTATGGTGTCTGGGGTGCGGGCCCGGAGGCTAACAACCGTTTCATTCAGGTGGAATTGTGTGAGGAAAATAACGAGGCCGATTTTGCCAAGGGTGTCAACAACGATGCGATTTATGTTGCCCAGCTGCTGCATCACTACAATCTTACGCCCATTAATGCAACACATAACGGTCAGGGAACAATTTGGTCGCACAATGCGGTTAGCAAGTTTTTAGGCGGTACTAATCATACCGATCCCGACGGCTACTTTGCTAAATGGGGTTATTCGATGGATGAATTTTGTGACCTTGTTCAGTATTATTATGATTCACAAGGCGGCACAAATACGGGGAATACTAATACGCCCGGCAGTAATCCAGCTGACACGCCGACAGCGCCAACCACACCTACTACACCTACTACACCAACCACACCAACGACTCCAACAACGCCGACGACACCAACTGAGTCGACGCTGCCTAAACCGGTTGGTACCAAGACGCTGATTCATAATGCCGTGGTTTATGATGAAAACGGCCAAGCAACGGATGCAGCAATGAAGAAATCTGGCACCAAGTTGACGATTTACGGTGACAAGAAGATTGATGGTAGAAAGTACCTGCAGATTGGCCTTAACCAATATATTGTGGCCAGCAACGCCAACGGCACATCGCGTTACGTGAAGCATAATGCCTACATTTATAACAGCAAGGGTTACCGGGTTGGTTACCGCAAACTTTATCGGGGCAGTAACGTTAAGACTTATGGTGGCGGCGTGAAGATTGCGGGTAAAAAGTATTATCAGATAGCCGTTAATCAGTTTGTCAAAAAGGGTAATTTTTAACAGAAAATAGAAGAGCAGTGCAGTATGGGCAATATTTTAGAAGTAAATCATTTAACGATGAAATTCGATAAAAAAATAGTTTTTCAAGATTTAAATTTTAGTTTAAAACGTGGCTCCATGACAGCACTTTTAGGCCCAAATGGCACGGGAAAAACGACCTTGATTAGTATTTTAATGAAACTGCTGACGCCAACGAGCGGCAGCTTTCATTTTTCTTCCGATGTTCGTTTGGGTTATGTTCCGCAGTTTAGAAATATTGATGCGGAATACCCCCTTTCAATCGGTGCTTTTGTTGGCTTGAATGCGCCGGTCATTAAGACGAATAAGATTAAAAAGGCGATTGATCACCAATTGGAAGAAACTAATTTGCTGACAATCAAAAACACGCGGATGGGTGAAGCTTCCGGTGGGCAAAAGCAGCGGGCGTATTTGGCTCAGGCGCTCCTCGATAATCCCAATATGATTATTTTAGACGAGGCGACAGCCAGCTTGGATCCCATGGCCAAAGATGAATTGATGAAGCTGATCAGGCATCTGAATGAAAAACATCAGATTACAGTTTTGTTTGTTACCCATGATTTGCCGCTCGCTCAGAACTACATGAAGGATTATCTTTACCTAGATCACGGCACGATTAAGCAGGGAAAAATGGCACAATTTGAGGGGGCTTATGAATAATGTTTGCATACGGATTTATGCGTAATGCTTTCTTGGCTAGCACATTTATTGCGATTACTTGTGGAACGGTTGGAGTCTACGTGGTTGCCCGCCAGTTCAGTTTTTTGGCGCACACCTTGTCGGAAATCGGCTTTGCTGGTGCGGCCTTTGCTGTTTGGCTGGGAATTGCCCCCTTGTGGGGGATGCTGCTGTTTACGCTTCTGGGGTCAATCAGTGTTGGCGAACTGTCGATGCACAGCGATCAAAAGGAATCATCGATCAGTGCGATTTCTGCCTTATTTGTGGGGCTGGGAGTTTTATTTTTAGCAATTTCGGGGACAAACAGCAATTATGCGACCAATATTTTATTTGGCAGCATTATTGGGGTTGATACCCAGGGAGTCATTCAACTGGTTGTCTTGTCGGTGATTGTTTTAATTATGATTTTGGCGATTCAGCGGCCGCTCAACTTTGATTCGTTTGACCACATCGGTGCTCTTGCTCACGGTCTTAAGACGGGAATTGTCGGCGTGATTTTCTTGATCACTTTGGCGATGTCGGTTTCAATTGGGGCGCAGATTGTCGGCTCACTGTTGGTCTTTATCTTGCTGACATTGCCGCCGGCAACGGCGAATTATATCGGTCGCACAATTCCGGCGATGATCGGCTGGTCCGTCTTCTTTGCCCTGGTTGGTGTCTGGATTGGCCTGTACTTGGGCTTTGTGACAAATTTACCCGTAACATTTTTCATTGCGGTGATTGAGGTTGTGATTTACTTAGTCACATATTTTGTTCACATGGCTAAACATAGATTATAAATAAAGTAAAAGATGGCAGCAAGTTCTGTCATCTTTTTTAATAGTTATTATTTTTTAGTGCTTCGATAAATGCTTGCTTAGAAATTGGTATCCCAAGTTTACTATGAAAGTTTCTTAGGGTTGAATAACGGTACTTTTTCAATTCATATTTCTGGATCTCTTTACCTTGGTCTATTTTATTGCAAATTTTAATATAGGTACCGATATAATTTTTGGTTCTAGTATAGATTCTGTTGATATTTTTTATATAAAATTGTTTTTCATTAGGATCTTGAAAAAAATATTCTATCGTTTGGTTAACATGATATTCTTTGATAAACATTAATTTACTAAGATCTAAAGCTTTTAAATATTTATTGCCATTAGCTTTTTGATAAACTTTATAAGGAAACAAGTGTCTTGCGTTTATTAATTTGGGGGATAAACTTGATCTTAAAGGAATAGCAAGTAATTCATTATTAATTGCAAACGATATTACTCCATGACCACGATTACTTTTTCTTTCAAATTCATCATAATTAGAAAAATCAGAAAAAAATCTATCTGTCATTAAATAAAAATATATTGTATTATTAAAATTTTTTGTCATCTCTTTATTCCTAAAAAAAGAAGAGAAGAAAAATCTTCTCTTCTGTCAACCTAAGAACGTTTTCTTTTTTGTCGATCTCGTCCTTCGACATTTTCACCTAAGAACGTTTTCTTTTTTGTCGATCTCGTCCTTCGACCTTATATGAATATTTTATCTGATTATAAAAAATTGTCAATTGTTGTTTCTTCTTAGTAAGCAAATTCTAATAAGTTTTAATTTTGCACTAAAGTCATTTTTGCGGTTAATCTATTTTTTAAACATAATTTTGTTAATCCTTCTGTTCAAATGGTTTATGTATTTTAACTGTTGATGAAGTATTTGTTATATACCTATATAATTATAGAATTAAATTTGCTCTTTTTAAATTTAAATAAAAAATACACATGCGTGATAACCTTGACAGAATAAAATAATTAGCTGTCAAAGAATCATGTGAAAGAATTAGCTGCTTGAGTTGGTGACTAGAATTTAAATTTGTGGACGATATTTTACCGTGAAATAATTGCATTTCGTCAAGTATTTTTTGTAGTTAAGGGATAAACCGTTTGCAGCAAATAAGTTATCAGCTATCATATTGCATGTGAAGAAAGTTTAAGCAGATTATTAATTGAACTAAAGCAGTATTTTTAGTTATAATAATTAAGTTTACCAATTTTCAAAGGAGCTAAAACAATGACAACTTATTATAATGGATTTCCCCAAAGTGATCGTGACGAAGAGATTAAGATGGTTAATCTCGATGAACTTGAGGAACGTGCAAAAAAGGTTATGACCGAAGGGGCATATTACTACATCGCATCCGGTTCAGAAAATGAATGGACATGGCGCAACAACACCACTGCTTTCAACCATTTTCAAATTGTGCCGCGGGCACTGACCGACATGGATAATCCGCAGACGGATACCGAATTTATGGGTTTGAAATTAAAGACCCCAGTGATGATCGCTCCGATTGCCTGCCACGGAATTGCGCATAAGGATGCCGAGGTAGCCACCCAGAAGGGTGCCGCTGCCGCTGGTGCACTTTTCTCATCCAGTACTTATGGCAACAAGAGCGTTGAGGACATTGCCGCAGCAGCACCGGGTGCGCCACGCCTTTTCCAGCTTTATTTAAGTAAGGACTGGGAATTTAACAAGATGGTCTTTGATGCCGTTAAAAAAGCCGGTTATGCAGGTATTATCTTGACAGTCGATGCCTTAGTATCAGGCTATCGTGAAGCTAACATTAGAACCAATTTTGCTTTTCCAGTGCCGCTAGACTTCTTTACCCGTTACCAAGGCGGTAAGGGTGAAGGCCAAACCGTTGCCGAGATGTATGCTTCATCCGCACAAAAGATTGGTCCCGAGGATGTCCGTAAAATTAAGGAAATGTCTGGTCTGCCAGTCATTGTCAAGGGTGTAATGTGCGCTGAAGATGCTTATATTGCTCTTGGCGCCGGTGCTGATGGGATTTACGTAACCAACCATGGTGGCCGTGAGGTTGATTCTGGACCAGCAACGATTGACATGCTGCCGGAAATTGCCCAGGCAGTTAACCACCGTGTGCCGATTATCTTTGATTCCGGCGTCCGCCGCGGTTCTCACGTTTTCAAGGCTTTGGCATTGGGCGCTGACCTTGTCGGCATCGGCCGTCCTTACCTTTACGGCTTAGCACTTGGCGGTCCTAAGGGCGTGAAATCGGTTATTGATCAATTGAATGATGAATTAAAGATTGACATGCAATTAACCGGCTGCAAGACTATCGAGGACATCAAGCATGCCCGCTTGACCCATATTAACTATACTGCTGATGATTTGAAGTCCAATACTGATCCTTCAAGAATTAAGCCTTATCCTGTGACTAAGGATAATCAAGAAAAAGACAGCGGCAATGATGCCGTTTCTGGTGCTTCCCAAGCTTAAAAATAAAATATCTCCCTGCTATAATTAACATTTTTTTAATAATTGATGAAAAAAGTGTTGGACAATATATTTTTTTCTGCTATAATTTCTACTTAACAAGTTTAGGAGTAGTAATTCATTTTTCTAGAAAGCGAATTTGCGGTTGATGGAAGGCAAATTGGAAGATTGAATGAAGGCGTGCTTAGGCTGATAATTTAGTAAATTAATAAGCGGATACTTTGTATCAACAAGAGTGGTACCGCGGGTAAAAACTCGTCTCTTCTCACGTAATGTGAGAAGGGGCGAGTTTTTTTATCTTTAGGAGGTCAAAAATGCTTTTTGAAAATAAAAAAGTCCGATGCAGTTTAATCATTTCGTTTTAATGACACTGATGCAAAATGGGAGAACAGATAATGAACAAAGAATTGAAATGGTTTAAGAAAATTTTGGCAATGTTTGCGGCACTGCTTTTGCTGGTTGGTTGTGTAAACAATGTTGCAGAAGCTGCCCAAACACCCAAAACAACAGACAATTATTTACAAAAAGTTAAGCAAAAAGGTGAAATTGTCATGGGTACCAGCCCGGATTTTCCGCCTTACGAATTTATCAAGAATATTAACGGCAAATCACACGTTGTGGGAATGGATATCGAGGTCGGTAAGAAGATTGCTCATGACATGGGTGTCAAGCTGGTAGTGAAAACAATGGATTTTGATTCCCTGCTGGTTGCCCTCGAAACCGGTAAAGTCGACATGGTTATTTCCGGCATGGATGCGACCCCCAAACGGGCACAAAGTGTTGCCTTCAGCCACGGCTATTACAAGAGTGGTCAGGACCTGCTGATCAGGACAGCAGATGCCAGCAAGTACCATGATTACCATTCTTTTGCTGGTAAAACCATCGGAGCCCAGACAGGTAGTCTGCAGGCGAATCTGATTAAGGAGCAGGCGAAAAAGACCACGTTGAAAACGATGGATAAAGACAGTGACCTGATTTTGGGACTGCAGACGAAGAAGTTTGATGCGGTTGCGGTTGATACGGCGACGGCTGCCGCCTTTGCCAAAAATACAACGGGCATCAAGGCAATCCCTTCAGGCTTCAAAATTGATTCTGGCGGTTCGGCTGTTGCTTTTCATAAAGGCGCACAGAGCTTAGTGAATGCGGCCAACAAGTCAATTGCAGAAATTAAAGCCAAAGATTTGATTAATAAAAAATACCTGCCTAAAGCTGGTAAATATCTAGAATCTGGCAAATCCAAGGCGGCTGTCAAGGCCTCGAATTCAATGTGGGCCTACAAGGACTTCTTTGTTGCTGGCGTGTTATACACATTATTTATTTCGGCAATTTCCGTTTTCTTCGGCTTCTTGCTGGGAATGCTTTTAGCCTTTATGCGTCTGAGCCACAATAAGGTTGCCCACTCAATTGCTACCGCCTATATTGAATTTATCCGGGGTACGCCGCTGATGGTGCAATTGCTGTTTATCTACTTTGGCTTAGGTGTCATTGTTAATATTCCGGCGCTGTTATCGGGAATCATTGCTGTTTCGCTTAATTCGGCTGCTTATGTTGCTGAGGTCATCCGGTCGGGCATTAATTCGATTGCCGAAGGGCAGACAGAAGCGGCACGGTCTTTGGGAATGTCGCGGACGAAAACGATGCGCTACGTAATCATGCCGCAGGCAATGAAAAATATTTGGCCGGCTCTTGGTAATGAATTTGTTTCGCTGATTAAGGAAAGTTCGATTGTTTCGGTTATCGGGGTCAAAGATTTGATTTACCAGTCACGGATTGTTCAGGCTGACACCTACCGTGGAGTCATGCCACTGGTAATCACGATGATTTTGTACTTTATTATTACGTTTAGCTTGTCCAGTTTGATGAAAATAGTTGAGAGGAAGATGAATCATGACTAAAGATGCACCGATTATTGCCACTGAGCATTTACAAAAGAATTTTGGTCACAATGAGGTCTTAAAAGACATCAATGCAGAGGTTAAAGATGGCCAGGTAATTTGTCTGATTGGCCCGTCTGGTGCCGGCAAAAGTACTTTTTTACGCTGCTTGAACCTGCTGGATCAGCCGACTGCGGGGAAAGTTTTATTCGAAGGCAAAGAATTGACCGCCTTAAGTGAGGACCAACTGAACAATTTACGTGAAAAAATGGGTATGGTCTTTCAGCAGTTTAACCTCTTTCCGCACATGAGTGTCCTTGAAAATTTGAAGTTGGCGCCGATGAAAGTCAAAAACTTGCCCGATGAGGAAGCAGAAGGTAAGGCCGTTGCACTGTTAGACCAGGTTGGACTTGCCGATAAGGCAGATGCTTATCCCGCTAGCCTCTCTGGCGGTCAGCAGCAGCGGGTGGCCATCGCCCGTGCGTTAGCGATGGATCCCGAAGTAATGCTTTTTGACGAGCCAACATCTGCACTTGATCCAGAAATGGTCGGTGAAGTATTGAAAGTAATGCAGGATCTGGCTCAAAAGGGGATGACAATGGTGGTGGTCACCCATGAGATGGGCTTTGCCAAGAATGTGGCTGATCAGGTGTGGTTTATGGCCGATGGTTATATTCAGGAAAAGGCTACACCGCAGGAGTTTTTTGCTCAGCCCAAGACAGCACGGGCCCAAGAATTTTTAGCTAAGGTATTAGAGGCGTAATCATGGAAAAAGAACAGGCTTTAAAGATTTTAACTGATTTGATTGCAATTAAGTCGGACAATGATCATGAAAGCAAAGTGGCGGATTATCTAACAGATTTGTTTGCGGGTTACCCGGTCAAAATTGAGCGTGTAACCTATGCACCGGGGCGTGATAACCTGGTTGTGACGATGGGCGATCATGGCCCTTTGCTTGGTTTTTCCGGACATGAAGACGTGGTTAGCAGCGGGGATGCCGCTAACTGGACTTACCCGCCTTTTCAGGCAACAATTCATGACGGCAAAATTTATGGCCGCGGCACCTGCGACATGAAGTCGGGTTTAGCAGCAATGGTGGTGGCAATGCTTGATTTGCTCAATAGCGGCAAAAAATTGCCGGGCCGCTTGCGACTGCTGGCCTCGGTCGGCGAGGAAACCGGCGAATACGGTGCTGCCCAGTTAACCAAGGAGGGCTATGCCGATGACTTGGATGGTTTAATAATTGGGGAGTCGTCTAATTTTAATGTGCGTGTTACCCACAAGGGCATCATTGATTATTATGTCACTTCTAAGGGTGTGTGCGTGCATTCGTCGACACCAGAAGCGGGTAAAAATGCAATTATGCCGCTTGTCGCCTTTGCGCAAAAAGCACAAAAATTAATGGACAGTCACCAGAAAAAGGATCCGATTCTGGGATCGTTAACTCATGTGATTAGTCAGATTCAAGGAGGCACGCAGATTAATTCTGTTCCCGATAATGCGTGGCTGTCTGGGAATATCCGGACAACGCCGCTTTACCCTAACAAGCAGATTATGCATGAACTGGAAGGCATCATCGCCGAACTTAATCAGCAAGGGGCAGAGTTATCAATTCGTTATAGTTTTCCGGAAGTACCGCTGCCAAGTCAGGCGGAAACAAGCTTGGCAAAGTTTGCCAGCCAGGTTGTTAAGGATGAGCTTCACCGTGAAAGCAACTTTGTTGCCGGAACGGGGGCAACAGATGCTTCCGAATATATTCAGGCAGATAACGATTTTCCAATTATAATTTTGGGACCTGCTCCAGAGGAGACCGCTCACCAGCCAAATGAAAATATTCCGGTGGCCGATTATTTAGCGGGCTGTGAATTATATCAGAAATTGGCATGGCGCTTCTGGAAAGAATACAAGGAAAAATAACCAAAGTAAAAACCACTTCATTGCGAAGTGGTTTTTACTTGATGTGAGAAATTTTACTTTCCTTATCTGTTATATTATTTGTCAGCCTAATTTACAAGTGCTTTTTAAAATTATTTTTCGATTAGCTTTTCTAATTCGTCTAAGCGGTCGGCAAAAGTGGCAAAGGCCGTTTCAAGATAATCTGGTTTGGTCATATCAACGCCCGCCCTTTTCATGATGTCAACAGGGTATGCACTTGATCCGGATTTGAGATAGTTGATGTAGGCATCCCTTTGCGCCGGTGTTCCGTGGACAACGTTGTTGGCTAAAGCAGTCGCGGCAGCGAAGCCGGTGGCATACTGGTAGACATAGAAGTTGTAGTAAAAGTGCGGGATGCGGGCCCATTCTTTGGCAATATCACCGCCCGGCTCCACACTGTCACCGTAATAACGCTGGTTTAAGTCACCGTAAAATTGGTTTAAGCGGTCGGCAGTCAGCGGCTCGCCTTTTGCATCTTCCTCGTGAACGTATTGCTCAAATTCAGCAAACTGGGTTTGCCGAAAAAGCGTTCCCTTGAAGGAATCAAGGTAGTGGTTTAAGACAAAGGCGCGGGTCTTCGGATCGGTCACATGATCCAGGAAGTATTCGGTTAAAATGTTTTCGTTGGTTGTTGAGGCGATTTCGGCAACAAAGATCGGGTAGTCACCATAAACATATGGCTGTGTATGCCGTGTATACCAGCTGTGAACCGAATGGCCGGTTTCATGAACCAGGGTGTAAAGCGAGTCGAGATTGTTTTCCCAGTTCAGCAGCTCATAGGGGTCAGTGTCGTAGGCCCCGCCGGAATAGGCCCCCGTGACCTTGTTTTGCGATTCAACCACATCGATGACGCGGTTGTTAAAGATGTAATCAACGTGCTTGAGATAATCTTCGCCAAGAGGTGCCAGAGCCTTTTTGGCTTCTTTTTTGGCGGTTGTAAAGCTATAGCTGAGTGCCGGCTTGCCCGTTAACGGTACGTACATGTCCCACATTTGCAGGTCTTTTATCCCCAAAATCTTTTTCCGCAAGGCAACGTAGCGGTGAAGCAGGTCGAGATGATGGTTGACTTCTTCAAGCAGCGTGTCATAAACAACCGTTGGCACATCATTATTGCTTAAAGCGGCGTCACGAGCTGATTTATAATGATGCACCTGGGCGTCAAAGTTATGTGCTTTGACGACGCCGGACAGGGTGGAAGCAAGAGTGTTTTCAAATTGTCCGTAGGTGGCATACAAGGCATCAAAGGCATCTTTACGAACCTCTCGCTTTTGTGATTGAATGAGGAGGGAATAGAGACCATCCGATAACTGAACCATCTCGCCGTCATCATTTTGCACGTAACCGTATTCCATGTCTGAGTTAGTCAACACGTTGAAGGTGTTTTCGGATACCCCCATTGCGTCGCTAGCCACGGCAACGATTTTTTCTTCCTGTGTGGATAAGGTGTGCGGCCGTTTTCGTGTGATTTCGTCAAGCAAATGGTCGTAGTTCTTTAGCCGCGGTTCCTCCTGCCTGAAGGCCGCCAGCTTTTCTTCAGGGATGTGTAAAATTGCCGGAGCGATAAAGGAAGTTACTGCTTCTAATTTGCTGCCAAGACTTTGTGCTTGGGCAGTGTAGCCTAAATAATGGGCGTTGCCGGAATCGACATCGCTGGACATAGTCGCATAGACATAGAGCTTTTCGAAGCGGCGGTTAACGGCTAGAATTTGTGTCAGTCCTTTGTATAAATTTTTGCCGGATGCGGTAAAAGCATTTTTGATAGTGGTTAGTTGTTCAATCTCTTTTTTTACTTGGGTAAATTCGTTTTCCCAGTCCTGATCAGTTTTAAAAACACGGGTTAGGTCCCAGGTTAACTCTTCTGGAACGTCCGCTCTTTTTGGAATAGCCATCTTGTTTCTCCTTTTATACTAACAATGTTAATGACTTGAGTAGTAAACACAAAAAATAAGATATTATTAATTATGATTAATATCATTTTATTCGTAATTTAAAAGTGTTACAAATAAATTTATATAACTTTTTGAAAGGGAATAATATAAATAATGGATCAAAAATCCAAACGTCGAGAAGATTACCGGCGGCATCGCTACGCTTCCCGCCTCAAACGCAACCAGGTCCTAGCTGGTTCGGTGGGAATGTTAAAATCCGGCAATGGTTTTGCTCGAATAATTGGCATTGCCATTGTTCTTGCCGCTTGCTGCGGCTTAGCGTGGGCCGCCCACATGTATTTTACAATTCACACCGCAATTGATGGCAATGGCGGCAATGAGGCTACCTCTGCCCTGATTGCCCAGAAAAAACCGATTTCTGTTTTAATTCTTGGGGTTGACCAGGGAATTGAGGGCCGCCATGATCAGGGTAATTCCGATACCTTGATTTTGGCAACTGCTAATCCAAGTAAAAATAAGGCAACAATGACCTCGATACCCCGTGATACCTTGGTGGATATCTTGGGGGATCCCGGAAATAAATATTCAATGTTTCGCGTTAATTCTGCTTACGAAATTGGCGGCAATAAAGCGGCTGCCAAAACTGTTTCTGCAATGCTGAACGTGCCGGTTAATTATTACGTTGAAGTAAATATGAAAGCCTTGAGCAGCCTGGTTGACGCGGTTGGCGGGGTTGATGTTAAAGTGCCGTTTACTTTTACCTATGATTGGGCCAGCTTTCATAAAGGAAAGCAGCATATAGACGGACGTCACGCGGTTGCCTATGTTAGAATGCGTAAAGAAGATCCTCGTGGAGACTATGGCCGGCAAGAGCGGCAGCGCCAGGTGATTATGGCAGTTGCGCACAAGGCAGTTTCGGTTGATACACTCGCTAATTACCGTAAATTGGCTGAAATTTTTGATAAGTATGTCAAAACCAATCTAACTTTTAATGACATGATTGCTTTGGCTTTGAATTACCGCAGCTGCATGAAAAATGTCAAAAGCGGCTATATTCAGGGGCATGATGCGTGGATCAATGGGTCTTCAATTCAGGTGGCCCCAACGCCGGTTTTGCAAAAGGCTTCCAGTCAAATTCGTACCAATTTGAATTTGCATGTAACAACCCTTGATAATGCGGAAACGCAGCTGAATGCCCTGAATGATAAGTATAACAGCATCGATTGGAAAAATCCTGCCGCGTTTACTAATTATCAGCTTTATGATCAGGCACTTGCTGCTGATAACAATGCACAGGCAAAGCTTGAGGATGACAGTTATGATGCGGCTAATCAGAATAATTGGAGCCCGTTTGATTAGTCCAATTTTAGAATAAAGGAGAAAATTATGCAGAAACGTTCGTTGTTCCCAATTATTTATGGTTTTATTTCTGCCCTGATTGCTTTTATTGCCGTTATCTTTGTTTGCTGGCGGACATTTCATTTTAAGTTACCAATGGCAATGATTGTTGCGGGTGTTTCTGCTGTGTTTTTCTTTGTTTTATCGTGGTTCCGGGGACATGCGTCGGTTGAAATCAAAAGAATAACGCGTAAGTATCGGTTAACAGACGAGCAGTTAGCCCGACTGACAGGCTTAAAGGCAACGGACTTTCCGATTTACCATGATCAGCTGCAGCTGATTATACCGAAGCGGCACTGGGCTCATGTTTTGGCGGCTTTGCAGAAGTATGAGCAGGAACGTGAACAGGCTGGGTTATAAAAATTAAGTAAAATCATTGAGCGAGCTAGCTTGGTGGTTTTTATTTTTGGCAAAAAGTCTAAAAAAGTCTAAAATAAAAGCAGAAGTCTAAAAAAGTCTAAAAAAGGAAAGCTATGAAAAATCCATTTAACCCGACCTTTGGTGATGTTCCCCAAATTTTTTTGGATAAGGGAAAGCAGGTCGCTGATCTGGTTAATTTAATCAAGGAGAGTCAGTTTTCACGTTCATTTTTTATCACTGGTGTCCGCGGCTCAGGTAAAACTGCCTTTTTAACGCAGATCGCCAATGAATTTAAACAGGATGAAAACTGTTATTATGTCGACCTGCTGAATAGGGAGGGAATTTTAACAAGTTTGGCGCATAAGTTAGACCAACAGCTGCATTCGCGGGTAAATAGGCTGTTTAACAATATTAATACATTTAGCATTGGCGGTCTGACTGTTGGACGTGTCGTTGAAACGCCTGAGGTTGATGAAATACTTGAAGAATTAATGGAAGAAGTAAAACGGCGGGGCAAATTTGTTGTCGTCACAATAGACGAAGTGACAAATTCAAAGGCAATTCAAGATTTTGCCCAAACTTACAGTTCATTTAAGCGTGCAGAATATCCTCTTTATGTCATTATGACGGGTCTGCCTGATTTAATTTTGGATATTCAGAACGAAGACAAACTGACATTTTTGTTGCGCTCAGAAAAGATAAAAATGTCGTCCTTAAATACGGCTGATGTAATAACCAGCTATCGGTCTATTTTTAATTGCTCATTGCAAATTGCCAATAAGATGGCCCAAATGACTAAGGGCTATTCGTATGGTTTCCAGCTGCTCGGCTGGTTATATTTTGAAAAAATCAAGTCTGATGCCAATCCGACTTTGGAAAAATTGACAGAGGTTGCTGTGCAATACCAATTGCAGTTGTTTGAAAATGCCTATCAGAAGATTTTTGTTGGTTTGTCCAAAAACGATCAATTGTATTTGCTGAATGTCAATGAGCGGCGGAAGTTTCAGGATGTTGTTGCGGGGATGCACAAGTCAAAAAGCTATGTTTCTCAGTACCGGCGCCGAGCACTAGAACGCTACTTAATTGTTCCCAGTGGGTACGGCTATGTTGAATACACTTTGCCGTATTTTAGTGCGTATTTGAAGCAGACACAGGATCCAGATTCTGCTTATTATTTTGGTTACTAATCGAAATAAAAAACCTAGCAAGATTCTGTGCAGAGCTTGCTAGGTTTTTTTTATTCTTGATATGCAAATTGCGAATAACGTTTCTTTTGCAATTTTTTAGCTAATTTTGGCGTTTGGTAAGCATGGCCTTCTACCCAGACACCAGCACCACTAGCCGTAGTCAACACTTTGTGACTATTAATTTTACTGAGGTTAACAAACATTCCGGCACCAGCGGCATCGCTCCAGCCGTGGATTCGGAGCCAATCAAGCTTGTGGTCGGTAGTTTTTTCTGCCCAAACCCAATGCTTGGTTTTGGCAAGAGTGGCTTTGTTGGTGGTCACTGCATTATGGTTAACATAGGCATGTAAGGTGAAATATTGATCTTTTTTGCCGTTAATGTAAATTGTCATTTCTTTTTTGCCGATAACGGTTTTGCAAAGCTTATTGCCGACGTAATTGTACCAAGTGCCGCGTATTGTTTGAGGAAAAGCTGCAAGATACTTTTCAGTCGGCATTTTTTTAGCAGTGCTTGCTTTCTCTGCGGTCGAAGTATTGTCGGCAGCTAAAACTGAACTTGACACTAGGGTACTGCCAGCTAATGCTAGAGCAGCAGTTAAAGTTAAAATGCGTTTCTTGTTCATGGGGAACTCCTTCTATAATTTAGATAAAGCTATTATAACATTTATTTGTATAAATAATACGAAAATATGTCAAAAATATTACAATTTGTAACAAAAACAGGAAAGCAGCGATATTACGGCTAAATAGTTTATACTAAAAAAGTTGTTTTAAGAATTACGCTATTGGAAAGGGCGGAAAAATGAGTTTACTGACAGTTAAAGACTTAGGACAGGGCTTTATTGATAAGACGCTCTATGAAAATGCGAATTTTGTCTTAAATAAGGAAGATCACATGGGGGTTACCGGTCAAAATGGTGTGGGGAAATCTACTCTGATCAAAATTTTAACCGGTGAATTGGTTCCCGATCAAGGACAGGTGAAGTGGCAGAACAAGGTAGATGTCGGTTACCTTGACCAGTATGCCAAACTGCGTGCCGGTGTGACGATTCGGGAATTTTTACGGACAGCCTTTACCAAGCTATACCAAAAAGAACAAGAGTTGAGTAAGCTCTACACCGATTATGCAGCAGATGGAGATGACCAGCTGCTGGAAAAGGCCGGTAAGGTGCAAACTTACCTTGAAGAAAATAATTTTTACGGAATTGATACGGAAATTGAGCGCGTGGCTTCAGGGCTTGGATTAGCCGATTTGGGTTACGATCATGATGTGGCTAAACTATCCGGCGGACAGCGTTCCAAGATTATTTTGGCAAAATTACTCCTGCAAAAACCTGATGTTTTGCTGTTAGATGAGCCGACCAACTACCTGGATGTTTCGCACATTGATTGGCTGGTTGACTATTTGAACAATTTTGCTGGTGCTTTTATTGTTGTCAGCCATGATTATGATTTTTTAGGTCGGATCACCAACTGTATTATCGATGTTGACTTTGGTACGATCACGCGCTACACGGGGACGCTCAAGCAGGCCTTGCGGCAAAAGGCGGCCAACCGCGAAACATACTTGAAGGCGTATGCTAACCAGCAGCGCAAGATTCAGAAGACCGAGGCTTATATCCGTAAAAACAAGGCTGGCACCCGTTCTAAGAGTGCCAAATCCCGGGAAAAGCAACTGGAACGGATGGATATCCTGCAGCCGCCGAAAAACAACCGGCAGGCACGCTTTGACTTCCCTTATGTGGAAACAGCCTCTAACCTGTTGCTGCAGACACAGGACCTGGTTATTGGCTATGACCAGGCTTTGGTGAAAGAGGCCTTTAACTTCTCGGTTGGTGGAAACGAAAAGGTAGCAATTACTGGTTTTAACGGAATCGGTAAAACGACGCTGCTCAAGACATTACTAGGGCAGTTAAAGCCAATCTATGGTTCCTATGATTTGTCAGTAACCGCAAAAATAGCTTACTTTAAGCAGGATCTGGTTTGGCCGAATAATAATATGACGCCGCTGCAGTATCTGCAGGAAGAATATGAGCGCAAGAAGCCAAAAGAATTGCGGGGGGCGCTGGCCCGGATGGGGATAACCGCCCAACAAGCAATGAGCCCGCTTAAAAAATTATCCGGTGGTGAGCAGGAAAAGGTCAAATTGGCCAAGATGCAGTTTGAACCGGCTAACCTTCTCTTTTTGGATGAGCCGACCAACCACCTGGATGCCAATACCAAGGATGCCTTGCGTAAGGCTATCATTAATTTTCCCGGCGGCGTGATTATCGTCAGCCACGAGCGTGACTTCTTCCAGGGCGACTGGATTGATAAAACAATTGATATTGAAACAATGAATGCTTAATTTGCAATTAGCCTGAAAACTAGTATAATAATTCTTGCGAGTCGACAAAAAACGCGAGATGCGTAATTTGTGAACGGGGACACCCGCCTTTGGTGGCAGGCACGGGAAGTGCCGGTGTTTGGCCAACCTGATGTGAACAGAAGTAGCCACACGTTTTCTTTAAGAAAGCGGGCCCTGTAGTAAGAGAGCAAGCTCATAATGAGCCTGCTCTTTTTTAATATAGCTAAATGGCAGAATGCCTGTCTTAGAATCTATAAGCAGTAAAGTGGGGTAAACTAACACCAAGTTTCCATCTAAAAAGCATGCAAATTAGTATTGTGATTTTCATAAAATAGAGAATATAAAAGTGTATGATATAATTAAATATTATTTAATCAAGAAAGGTCATTAACAATGGCAATGATTTCAACCATGAAAGAGCAAGTTTATAATACAATTTTACGAAGAATTATTAGTCTTGAATATTTACCTGGTCAAAAAATATCGGAAAAAGATTTAGGCGAAGAATTGCAGATAGGCCGGACACCGATTAGAGAAGCGATTTTACAATTGCGTGAAGAAGGCTTAATTACTGCAATACCCCAATCTGGAACTTATATTTCTAAGATTAATTTACAAAAAGCGAAAGATGCTCGTTTTATGCGTGAAAGTATTGAGACAAGAATCATTCAGGAAGCCATTACTAAGTTAACTGATTATAATTTTATGATTTTGCGACAGATAATTGAGCGCCAAAAGCTTGAAGCAGATACAAGTCATAATGATATGCGGTTTTTTGAGCAGGATGAGCAATTTCATCATTATTTTTATACAGTTGCTGGACGGGAACAGGTTTGGAATTGGCTGCAAATGGTTAATATGCAGTTAAATCGATTTCGTGTATTGCGACTGCGTAGCAAGTCTTTATCTTGGGATGCGTTGATTGATGAACACAAGCAAATTTTAGAAGCTGCTAGAGATAAGCAAACTGAAAAAGCTGTTGAACTACTTTCTAGTCACTTGCATAGAATGATTGATGAGGAACCAACTTTGAAAAAAGATTACGGTGAATATTTTGAATGATACGATTTTTTATCACTGTAGCTTCCTCTTGAGGATCTTTGCTGAAAAAAATTCTATTTATACAAAATTGCACTGTACTGATAAATAAATATTGTTAGAAAAGTCATGGAGGAACAATTAGCCTTCATGACTTTTTATTATGGTCTAAGAATGCTGCACTAAAAAACACTTTAAGCGCAGTTGCCTAAAGTGTTTTTAAATTAAGTATTATTTTTCATTCCTTGAATTTAATGCATAGCCATTTTATTTGCGGTCTTTATCG
This sequence comes from Lactobacillus sp. ESL0791, assembly GCF_029433255.1. NCBI lineage: Bacteria > Bacillati > Bacillota > Bacilli > Lactobacillales > Lactobacillaceae > Lactobacillus > Lactobacillus sp. ESL0791. The sequence continues at coordinate 488,194 of NZ_JAQTHU010000001.1, forward strand.
ATAGCTTCCCATAGACCATTTAGATATGAAATACTTAACGCGCGGTCATATAACCCGTAACCTGGGCGGCCATTTTCGCCCCAAATATCGCGTCCATGATCTGGGCGGATGTAACCGGTATAATTGTTGTCATACAATGCTTTCATAATTTCGTACATATCAAGGGATCCGTCTGCTGATAAATCAGCTGATTCATGAAAGTCCCCAGCGTCGTTGATAAATTTAATATTGCGTGCGTGGATAAAAGAAACGCGATCTTTAGCAGCAAATTCGCGAATAATTGCCGGAACATCATTCTTGGGATTTTCTCCCAAACTGCCGCAACAAATTGTGAAACCGTTATATGGTGATTCATGTAATTGCTCAATTTTAAGCATGTCTTCACGGTTCTTATAAATTCGCGGTAAACCAAATAATGGACGCGGTGGATCATCTGGATGCATAGCCATTTTGACGTCGCATTCTTCACAGACGGGGATAATGGCATCTAAAAAATACTTTAAGTTGGCAGTTAATCTTTCAGTGTCAACGCCTTCATATGCCTGCATTAAACGTTTGATTTCTGCCATTCTTTCAGGTTCCCAGCCGGCTTGTACGTAACCGTTAGAATTTTTTTGCATAGCTTTAGCAATGCTTTCAGGATCATCGGTAATATATTTTTGTTCAAAAGCCATGGCAGTTGAACCATCTGGTAATGGGTAATGCAGGTCGGTTCTGACCCAGTCAAAAACCGGCATAAAATTGTAACAGATGACTTTAACACCATATTCAGCTAAATTACGAATAGTTTGAATATAATTTTCAATATATTTATCTCTTGTTGGCAAACCGATTTTAATATCATCATGAACATTGACTGATTCAATAACTTCGAGTTTTAATCCAGCGGCTTCAATTTGCTCCTTTAGCTGTTTAATTTGCTTCTTGGGCCAAACTTCACCAGCTGGAATATCAAATAAAGTGCCAACTACTTGTGATACACCCGGAATTTGGCGAATTTCTGTTAGTTTGATAGAGTCATCATGTTCGCCATACCAGCGAAATCCCATGTTTTTCATAAATAAAATCTTCCTTTGTAATTAAAAACAGTAGCTTTGATTTTGCACAGCATCGTGCAAAGTAGCTCGAACAGCACCTTTTCCAGCAATAAAGTCTTGGAAATAATCTTCAACTTTGTTGGCAAGACCAATCCTATATAAATCATTACCAAAAATGCTGTCATTAGATAAAATCGGTTTTAAGGCTTCATGAACGTTAATATTGGTATCGCCTAGAGAAATATTACCTACATTTGGTTTTAGGACGCTTAACAATGGATCAGGGCTTAGAGTGAATTCCTCTCCTTTATCATCTATTCCCATCAAGTAACGGCACCAACCTGCTAAAACAAGTGGGATAAATTCCAAGCTTCTTTGATCAAGCTGTGGGTTATCAATATAATGCTGGATGGTAATGCCATAACGGATTGGAATTTTTTGTGAAGTATCACTAGCAATTCTTTGTGGTGTGTCTGGAATATTTTTATTTGGCAAACGCAAATTAATCAATTCATCGATAAATTTTTTGGGATTGATAATCTTGGGGTCTTTAACCACAGGCAAATCTTCGCAATATCCTAAATTCTTAATTAAATCTAGCAGATCTTTATCAGCTAATTCATCGGCAATTGAAGTGTAATCAAGTAAATTACCGAAGATAGCCAATGCTGTATGCAGAGGATTCAAGCAGGCAGTGACTTTCATTTGGTCGGCATCATTAACAGTGTCACGATTCGCCATGATGACACCAGCTTTTTCTAAAGCAGGCCGACCATTAGGGAAGCTGTCTTCAACTACTAAGTAATGGATCTTTTCAGTATTGCCAAAAGGAGCAATGTTAGTATGTTTGTCAGTGTGGACAATTTCTGTATCTGCAAATCCGCTTTTCTTTAATTGATTTGCAACAGTTTCAGCTGGATTGGGCGTTATTCGATCAATCATTGTCCATGGGAATGAAACTTTCGCTGGATTTTTAAGATAATCGATAAAAGCTGCGTCAACAAAACCATTGTTTAGCCATCCATTAGCAATTCGCAAGATTTCATTTTCTAATTTCAATCCATTTTGTGAAAAGTTGTCGGTGCTGACCATGGCAATAGGTAATTTACCGGCTTTGTATCGTGAATACAATAAGTGGGCAACTGCCCCCATATTGGTTTTCGGCTTTTCAGGCCCATTTTCTATGTCAGATTGAGCAAGTGCTGTTAAATTGCCGTTAACATCGGTTAAGGCATACCCTTTTTCAGTGATTGAAAAAGTTGCAAATTGTAAGGACGACTTAGTAAAAATTTCTGTCAATTTGTTCCAACCGTCAGGATTACTTTGATTGAAAAAAATAGATTCTCCCACACTAGCCAAGAGTTCTTTTTCCAAGCTTCCGTCACTGTTCATTACTACTCTTAATATGCGATTTTGATAATTGTGATAGATCTTATCAATAACCTCGTTGTCATAAGTTTCCGCAACAATAACCCCACTGGACATATTGCCTTGATTTAATAAATCTTGGGCAATTTTCGCATGAAAACAGCGAAATAAGTTTCCCCCGCCAAAATGTACCCAAACTGGGTTTTTTTCGGTTTGAGAAGTAGTTTCAGTTTGATCGTATTTCGGAACAATAATTCCTTGGGCTGCAAAGTCAGCGCTTTTTTCTAAATAATTATCGCTTAATTTAAGCACAAATCGTACCTCCTTGTATTTAAGCTTATGGAATAAAAATATTTTCAGGCTTAAGTATACTAATATATCACAGCACTAATTTAACTAAATTTTTATCGCATGTCAATAAGTATTTTTGATTTTACCGTTTTTTCATTGCTGCACGTTCTCTTCATTGGCTAACAGTAACGTTTTACAATTCCTGCTGCAATTTAATTGTCAATGTAATAATCTCAACCAATGCGTACTTAATTTATTGGATCTGGCAATAGAAGGTCATTAAATAAAAAATTTACAAAGTTAGATTAATGGAATGAGCCTAATCTAGATTGAGATGCTACTTTAGAAAGTATGGCAGTCTATATTAAACGGTATAATTTTAATAAAATAGTCGCACGCGTAGCGTAATAGCAACAATAATTTAAGATTGCTACTGTTACGCAATTTTTTTATCTAAAAATGAGAAAGTTAATTTTTAAATATAATATTTTTTAAATATATTGATAAGCAATAACCGAAGCCGATAAATTATTTGATTAACAAACAAGAAGTGGAAGTTCCACTTTTAAATAATAGGCTAATAGTTTTTATTTAATAAAATTAAAGCTCATAGAAATAGACTTGATGTATCTATAGATATCTAATAGCGTAGTTCTTATGGCCTTCCACATTTAAAAAAGTTTATTTTTGATTCCAAAAATTCGCACTGGATTAACTATAATTTTTAAAAGCAATTTGACATAAATATATGATAATGTATACTAGTATCTAATTTGGCGTGTGCTTATTATTGGATAAGAGTTAATTTGATGCTGCGTATAAAACTGAAAGTAATTTAATTTATATTTTATCCAATAAAACTTTAAATAAAAAAATAAGCTCTTAAATAGCAGTAGCTTAATTTATAGCTGTACGCAAAAATCTTTTCAAACTTTTTGAAACAATAACGAAAAATAAGCGCAATTGCATTCAGGTTCAAACTGCGAGGATGCGCGACAATGAATTAGGGCTAACCTTAGGTATTGATAAGTATTCAAAAATATTAATTGATATAGCTTTTTAAAAATTGTTTTTCGTAAACTGAATCACAAATAAAATTTATGTCAAAAAATCTAAAATTTGCTATTGACAATAAGAAGATTTACGTAATATACTGTAATCGGTTTCAGATATACTAATATATCAAGATGGGAATTTTAGTATTGAGAGGGGGGATACATGTTCAAATTATTAAACAATCAAAAAGGTTTATGATCATGTATTTTATACACACAAAATAAATATGTGGTTAAATTTTTAGATTATATTCCTAGAAAGAGAACAAGCTTATGACAAGCAAGCTTGTTTACTGTAACTATATTTAAAACATGGAGAAATTGATGACAGATTTAAATAAGTTGTTAAATGATGTTAAAGAAATTTTGACTGAGAATATTGATTATGATCAATTAAGCAATAAGGAAATTTATGTCCCTTCCATTCAAATTGACCGAAGAAATGTTTATTTTATTCTTCACCATACTGATTCCAATGGAATCTTGCAAAAGAGTCTAGTTGTCTACGAAAATCGATTGACAGCTGGCGATTTTGAAGCAGAGGACTCATTAACTGATATTGATTCAACTTTGTTGATTGGTGAGTTGAATGAAAAAAATAATAAGGCTCTGGCTAAACGGTTTCAATGGATGCGACCAACCTCACGCCGAAATTATAAGTACTCATTTGGATTAGGTGATCGCCTAGGAAATGCTTCAAATGCACATATTAGATTATTTAAAAACCGTGGTGTTATGCCAGTTTTAGCTCAACAATCGATTCGTGAATTAGTTTTGATGAATCGAACTAATACTGAAGTTTTTCAAGATGCATCATGGGCAGTATTTGAAGAAGGGTTTGATTATGGTTGGGGCGCTGACGGTGACCATGTTAAGACACCATATGAAGTGGACTACGCGGTTAAGAGCGGGTGCTCAATTATTACGCTTGATTTAACTAAAGTAGTTAATAATGCTGCAGTTAACCTAAGCAATGAAGAAATGGATAGACAATTTAATGCTCTAGATCCAAGTCAAATTAAATACTTTAACGATACATATTTAAATAAGAGCTTTGATTTAGGGAATGGCCATTCAATCAAGTTTGATAAGCATGATGTTGAAGAGTCAGTTTTGACATTCTATGACGCAATCTTATTTGTTGCAGATATTTATAATAAATATATTGTTACTTATAATTTGGATCTTGAAATTTCAATGGACGAAACACCATATCGAACAACGAATGCTAATCACTACTTTTTCGCTAATGAATTAAAACAGCGTGGCATTGTTCCAACTTCGCTAGCCCCTCGTTTTGTAGGTGAATTTCAAAAGGCAATTGATTACATCGGTGATCCTAAGGAGTTTGAAGAGGATTTTGTCATTCATGAAGCTATTGCTGAACACTTCGGTTATAGGCTAAGTATTCATTCGGGCTCTGATAAGTTGTCTGTTTATGAAATTATTGGCCGTGTTTCAAAGAAAAATGGTTGGCATGTTAAGACAGCAGGAACTAATTGGCTAGAAGCATTGAGAGTGATTGCTCACAAAGATCCTGAATTTATGGTTGAGCTATATAAATTTGCTTATGAAAATTTGGATGATGTTAAGGACTTTTATGTGTTTGACGCGCAAACTGACGGCACGGCACCTAAGCCCGCAACGATTACATCTAAAAATGTAGTAGAGCTGCTGGATAATAATGATTCGCGCCAGATTTTACATACAATGTTTGGTCCGATTATGAATCTAAAGCATAATTATCATTATGTATATCGTGACAAATTCTGGTCAATCCTTCTTAAAAACCAAGATCTTTATGATAAGTATTTAAATATTCATATTGCAGAGCATTTAGACTTGCTTCAAGGAATAGTTAAAACAAAAAAAGAGGCGCTAGATAAAAATGAGCCAAAGTTTGATATTTCTAAAGAAATTTAATTGAAGCAAGATTATTCTAAAGGAGAAGAAGCAATATATTATGAGCTTATTAAATGATGATTTTCTATTGGAAAATGACACAGCAAAAGTTTTGTTCCATGATTATGCATCTAAGATGCCAATTATTGATTTTCATTGTCATTTAAATCCCAAAGAAATTTATGAAAATAAAAATTATCCTAATATTACCAGAATCTGGCTTAACGAAGGAACATATGGCGATCACTATAAATGGCGTCTAATGCGTGCTAATGGCGTAGATGAAAAATATATTACTGGTGACGGTGAAGAATATACAAAATTTATTGAGTGGGCAAAAACTATCGAAAAATCCTATGGCAATCCACTTTATGAGTGGACGCATTTAGAATTACGCCGCTTTTTCCATATTAATGATGAGCTGACTCAGAAAACTGCACCCAAAATCTGGGAAACAGCTAATCAATTGCTGCAAACTGAAGACTTTAAACCACGCAATTTAATTAAAAATTCAAATGTAAAAGTAGTATGCACGACAGATGATCCATCTTCGAATTTAAAATATCATCAATTGCTTAAACAGGAAGAAGAAAAGAACGGCTTTAAAACTTTGCCTGCCATGCGTCCAGATAAATTATTTCAAATTGATCAAGATGGTTATGGCGAATATTTACAAGCATTAAGTGAAGCTTCAAATGTTGAAATTAACAGCTTTAATGACATTATTACTGCACTTCATCAAAGGTTTGAGTTTTTCAGTAAGATGGGTGGCTGTTTATCAGACCAGTCGTTGTTGACATATCATTTTAAAGAGGCTAGCGAACAAGAGTTAGATAGAATTGTTAAAAAGGGTATTGAAAATAAACCACTTGAACAAGTAGAAATTGACCAATACTTAACAATGCTGCTTGAAAAATTAATGATTTTAAATAATGAATTTAATTGGACAATGCAATTCCATATTAATTCTAACCGTGATTTAAATCGGCCAATGTTTAATAAAATTGGCCCGGATACTGGTTACGATGCGGTGGGAACACAATCTGATATTGTTGCTCATATTACTAAGCTGTATATGACAATGCAAAATATAAATCAAATTCCGCGAACCATTTTTTATTCATTGAATAATAATGATTGGATGGAACTTGCTACAATGATGGGTTGTTTCCAAGGCGGAACCGTTCAAAAACTTCAATTGGGTGCAGGCTGGTGGTTTAATGACACCGCTGAAGGAATCGAAAATCAATTACGAATATTTGCTCAACAGAGTTTATTGCCAAATTTTGTTGGTATGCTAACGGATTCAAGAAGCTTTTTATCGTATCCTCGTCATGAATATTTTAGACGGGTATTATGCAATTTTTATGGCAAATTAGTTGATCAAGGCAGAGTCCCAGATGATATCGAGAAACTTGGGAAAATAGTCCAGAACATTTCTTACAATAATGCAAAAGACTATTTTGGCTTTCTTCAATAATTAAAAAATAGAAATTTGTTGAGCTTGTTGAGTTAATAAAAACTTGTATTAAGACTGTTTTAATTTTGAAAGGATGGTCAATTATGAAAATTGTTGGGGTTACTGCTTGTATTGCGGGCATTGCTCATACATATATAGCAAAAGAGAAGCTTGAAGAGTCGGCAAAAAAACTTGGAGATTCAATAAAAATTGAAACGCAGGGCTCAATCGGAGTAGAGGATGAGCTAACCAAAGAAGATATTAAGGCAGCAGATGTTGTAATTATTGCAACAGACATAGGTATAGATAAAAGCAGATTTAAAGGGAAAAAAGTTGTTTCTATACCAATCAGTGCAGTTATGAAATCGTCGGATGGATTAATTAGCAAAATTCATGAAAAAATTAAGTGTTGAGAAAGATGTGTTGAACTTTGAAAAAACAAAAATTCGAATTTAAGAGACCTGTCATGACAGGTATATCTTATATGATTCCTGTTGTTGTTGCAGGAGGAATCCTGGGTGCTTTAGCGACAGCATTCGGTGGCGTTGACATTGGTAATTTTGTTAAGCCAGGTGTAACTCCTTGGTCAAACATGAACGCCTTTACCTGGATGGGCTTTTGGTGGGGTGTTCACCAAGTTGGTGCATATGCAATGAATTTTGCGGTTGCAGTGTTAACGGCTGGTATTACTTATGCGATTTCAGGACGGCCTGGAATTGTTCCCGGATTAATCCTTGGGTATGTTTCCACCGATACAAAAGCAGGTTTTCTAGGCGGTATCCTAATAGCATTCATACTTGGATACTTTATCAATTTTATGAAAAGCTGGAAAGTTCCCAAGTGGATGGCAGGGTTAATGCCGGTGCTATTTATTCCAGTAATCTCAACTTTCGTTTGTGGAATGGGCTTTTTACTCGTTTTAGTAAAGCCGATGGCGTATTTAATGACGCATTTTCAAAACTGGATTATTAGCTTAAATGGTAGTTCAAGAGGACTATTGGGCGCGGTAATCGGTGCCTGCATGGGCTTTGACTTAGGTGGACCTGTAAATAAGACAGCCTCACTTGCAGCTAATGCATTAGGTGCACAGGGGGTATTCGGTCCTTTATCAGCAAAAATTGTTGGTGGTATGACCCCGCCTATCGGTGCTTTTATCGCGGTTATGCTTGCTAAAAAGAAGTTTGCCCGTAGTCAAATTGAAATGGCAAAAACGGCCTTTCCAATGGGTTTATGTTTTATTACTGAGGGTACGCTCCCATTTGCAGCGGCAGATCCAGTAAGATTCATAATAAGTTCTGTTTTAGGATCTAGTACTGCAGGTGCGATTGTTTTAGCAATGGGTGTTGAATGTCCTGCAACAGCAGGAGGGATTTTCGTAATTCCGCTGATGACGCACCCGCTTTGGTTTATCGTTGCATTAATTGTCGGTTCGTTAATTACAGGTGTTGTATATGCAATAATTAAAAAACCTGATGCAGATGAAAAAGTAGATGAAAAAGAAAATAATAAAGATGCTGAAGAATCAGTAGATTTTGATATTGAACAATTATAATTTTAGGAGAAAAAAATGTTAGTTACGATGAAGTCGATTTTAGATCACGCTAATAAAAATAATTATGGAATAATGGCAATGAATAGCGTAAATATGGAAATGATTCGCGGTGGAATTGAAGCTGCTGAAGAAAAATCATCACCGCTTATCATTCAAATAGGGCCTGGTCAAATGAAAAACTTGGGTCATAAAGAAGAAATTGTTCCAATGGTTAAGGAATTAAGTGCAAGAGTAAGGGTCCCAATTGCTTTAAACTTGGATCATTGTGGTGATTATAAAATAATTGTTGACTGCATTAAAAGTGGCTTTACAAATGTGATGTATGATGGGTCCAGTTTGCCTTATGATGAAAATCTTGAAAGAACAAAGATTGTATGTGCATATGCGCATGAAAATAACTGTTCAGTAGAGGCTGAATTAGGGCACGTTGGTCAAGCTGTTGATAATGATGATCATAAGCTTGACTTGTATACGGATCCGCAAAAAGCTAAGGAATTTGTAAACCAAACAGGAGTTGACGCTCTAGCGGTGGCTATTGGAACTGCTCACGGAAATTACCCTAAAGATAGAACCCCTAAAATTGATTTCGAAAGACTAAAAGAGTTGAAGGAAATGTTGCAGATGCCGCTTGTTCTTCATGGTGGCTCCGGCTCCGGTGAGGACAACATAAGTAAAGCAGTTAGTTTAGGAATTAATAAGGTTAATGTCGCAACAGATGCTTTTGCAGCAGCTAAAGCTTCAGTGCTAAAGGCTCTTGAAGAGGATGGCACTTTGGATTATGTTCATATGGAAATGATGGCTGAAAAAGGTGTCAAAGAATTTGTTAAACATTATATTGACCTAGTTAGATCAAATAATCGTTACACATTTTAATAATATTTATTGAATATGCTATTTAATACTGATTTTAAAGATGAATTTTTTATTTAGCTTTAAACTTCAGTATTTTTTGTAAGAAATTATTTTACCACTAAACTAATGAATATTTGGAGGCAGAGTACTTATGGATATGGATTTATCAAAACTGTTTGATGCTAAAATTATTGACCTGAATATGAATGTCAGCACTAAAAAAGATGCGATAAAACATTTAACAGATCTTTTATTCGATGCAGGATATGTTAATGATAAACAGGACTATATAGAAGATATATATAGGAGAGAAGAACAAGGAATAACTGGCATGGGGAATGGAATTGCAATTCCTCATGGAAAATCTGGGTCAGTTTTGAAAACAGGGCTTGCAGTTGGAAAATCAACACAAAAAATCGAATGGGAATCATACGACAACCAACCTGTGGACATTGTTTTTCTTTTTGCGGTACCTGATAAAAAAGAGGGTAATATTATTCATTTAAAATTGCTCTCAAAGGTTGCAGGCAAATTGGGTAATGAAGAAATTTTGAAAAAAATACGGGCTGCGAAGACGGCTGAGGATATCAAAGAGTGTATGTTTGAATAGGAAAGCACTTAAAGCATCATTAATTAGCATTAGGAGAAAAAATGTTTATATTAGAAAATGATAAATTTTTAACTGAGATTAATCCCTTAGGAGCGCAAATTAATCGAATATATAATAAGGAAGATAAAATTGAGTATATATGGAATGGTGAAAGGTGGCCTAAGCACGCTCCTGTACTGTTCCCGGCTATTGGTGCATCTTTTGATAATAGCTATTTCATTGACGGAAAGCAATATTCAATACCAGTTCATGGTTTTGCTAATGTTTCTGATTTCAAATTAGTGTCAAAAACGAATAATAACTTGACTTTAATGCTTTCTGATTCTGCCGAAACTAGAAAAATTTATCCGTTTAAATTCACACTAATCGCATCATATACGATTTTACCTGATGGCATATCACTTAGTTTCCTTGTTCAGAATTTAAGTGATGAAACTATGCCATTTGCGTTAGGCTCACATCCTGCGTTTAATATTCCAATGGCGAAAGATGGGCTGCAATATGACGATTATAAGGTTACTTTTGCTGGTGATTTTGAATTGCCGCTAAAAAGTTATGAAATAATTCAAACACCAACTCCATTTAGAACCGGCAATATAATTGATTTTTCGCAAAGCAAAGAAGTTAAGTTAAATCATGAAATGTTTCGTAATGGTCTTAAAGTTATCGCCAATGAAAATGTAAATGAGGTAAAATTATCTTCTGCTAATAAAGATTATTTAAAAATTAAACTCGGTAGTTTTAAAAACTTTTGTCTTTGGACAAAGGAAGATGAGGACCTAGGATTTTTGTGTATTGAGTTATTTAATGGTTTACCAGACAAAAATGGAAAATCAGTTGATTGGAGAAATAAAGAAGGAAACATCTTACTGGAACCTGGTCAAAGTAAATTGATGCAGTATGAAATTTCTTTTATGTAGATAAATAGCAAACAAGTATTGAAGACAGAATAAGATTTTGTCTAAAACAAAAAGATTGGAATGAATCCAATCTTTTTTAGTTATAAAGCGGATAGCGTGAATCGAACCCGCATCTTCAGCTTGGGAAGCTAATGTTTTACCATTAAACTATACCCGCGTTACTCAATAATTTTACCATGCTTTCTTGATTAAACCAAGTTAATTTTTGGCAACTTTCGGGAGTTTGACAGTTGAAAAGCTCTTAAGAGCCTAAAATCCTTGTTATTACGCGTTTTATCTTGTCAAATTTTTCTCTTGCTTTCGTGGTACTATTATCGTACTATATAAGTGGAGGAATTTCATGATGCGTATCCGTAAAAATATTTCTACTAATTCTGTTTCCTATTCTGTCATTGAGAGTTACCGCGATCTTAATGGTAAAGCTACTTCCAGAGTTGTCGAAGCTTTAGGCAACGAAGCTGAAATTTTGAAAAAACATCCTGGGGTTGATCCTGAACAGTGGGCTAGAAACTATGCTAAAGAACTTACTCGTAAAAAGAAGTCTTCTAACCTAGAAATTATGGTTAAGTACCGGCCTAATCGGCTAATTACCAAAAATAATCAGCTTTCTTACAATGTTGGCTATTTATTCTTACAAAGTATCTATTATCAGCTTGGTTTAGGACGAGCGATTGACCAAATTCAACGTAAACATGATTTCAAATTTGATCTGAACGATATTTTTTCTAAATTAATCTATTTACGAGTGCTGGATCCAGCTTCTAAGCGCGGTTCTTTGCTTAAATCACACGAACTGTTAGAGAACATGACTTGCAGTCAGCACGACCTGTACCGGGCTCTAGATGTTCTCCAGCAAGAAAGTCATACCTTGCAGACTGCAGCCTATCATAACAGTCAAAAATTGCTCCCTCGACAGAAAAAAATTCTGTATTATGATTGTACTAATTATTACTTTGAAATTGAGCAAGAAGATGAATTTCGCAGGTATGGGCACTCTAAAGAAAATCGCCCCAATCCAATTGTTCAAATGGGCTTATTCATGGACGGTTCTGGTCTGCCGCTAGCCTTTTCAACTTTTCCTGGAAACGAAAATGAACAGCCTTCGTTACAAAAACTAGAGAAAAAAGTATTAAAAGATTTCGATTTATCTGAGGTTATAGTTGTCACTGATGGTGGTTTATCATCTAAAGCCAATCGGCTCTTTAATAGTCGTAGTCAGCGTTCCTTTGTCACTACACAATCAATTAAGAAACTCCCCAAATATTTAAAAGACTGGTGCTTAGCCTCTAATGACTGGCACTTAAAGCCTAAAGATCGAGGGTTCAACTTAGAACAAATTAATGAACAAGCTGCCTTAGATAATGATCTGATTTATTTTAAAGAGCGCTGGATCAAAGATAATACAGGTTTTGAGCAACATTTAGTTGTGACATTTTCTATAAAATATAAGTTATATGAGCAAGAGGTGCGTCAAAGACAATTTGAACGAGCAAAACAGAAAGTTAAAACTCCCAGCAAGCTAAAAGCAGTAAATCCGAATGATCCCAAACGCTTTATTAAACAAACAGCTACTACCAAAGATGGTGAAGTAGCAGCGCAAAAGCATTTTATGATTGATACAGATAAAGAAGAAGCAGAGGCACAATATGACGGCTTTTATGCTGTGTGTACCAACTTAGAAGAAGATCCGTTAGCGATAATTAAGGTTAATCGAAGTCGTTGGGAAACTGAGGACAGTTTTCGGGTAATGAAAAGTGAATTGCGCAGTCGGCCGGTATATTTGCAACGAGAAGCAAGAATCTCGGCCCATTTTTTAATTTGTTTCATGGCATTGTTGGTGCTCAGAATAATAGAAAGAAAACTCAAAAAACACGTGTCAATTCATGAATTAATCACTTGTTTGAATGAGATGAAAGTTGTGAAGCTGCCAAGTCAAGGCTACACACCGACATATGAAAGAACAGATTTAACGGATGCATTACACGAAGTTTTTGGCTTTAGGACAGACTATGAGCTGATACCAGAAGAAAAATTGAAAAAAATTATCCTCCAAAGCAAAAAGGGGAGATAGTACCACAAAAATTCAGAAAGAAAAAGCCCTCCAAAAGACTGATATATCAGACTTACAGAGGACTTTTTTCTTTTTCAACTGTCAAACTCCGGACTATACCCGCGTTACTCAATAATTTTACCATGCTTTCTTGATTAAACCAAGTTAATTTTTGGCAACTTTGGTAACTGTTAGATTAACTTTGCTTCGATCAACTAACGCCGTGAAATTTTGAAACAGCCATTGACGTAGTTCTTCAGGCCTGATAACCAGCGGCATACGGTCATGAATTGGTGTCATTGTTGAATTAGGTTTGGTCGTGACCATGGCAAAATTAGCTTGATCGTAAATTCCAGCAATTAGCGTCACCGGCTGGTCAGGTATTTTAAAACTAAATCGTTCATGGTACTTTTTACCATTTTCTGCTAAGTAGGTTTTCTTGCCATATTCATAAAAATTGCTGGCAATAATGATGCAGCGCTGCTTGGCAAAAGATTTATCCCACATCGAAGGCCTTTCTTCGTAGAAGCGCTCAATCCGAGCATTAAACAGCACTTTTCGCTCGTCAACCGGGCTGGGATAACCCCAATTTTTACTTTGCAGTTGTAATTTTTCATTTTCGTAAAGCAGGATGGGGGCAGCTTGCTTAGGAAAGATGTTTTTAGTTTCTGGAAAGGTGTCTCGAGATACAGTCAGTGGCAAGTTGAGGTCACTTTTGAGATAGTGTCGAATTTCCGCTAGACTGGGTATTTTGAATTGATTGCACATAATAATTCACCTCTGTTCCTATTGTACTATTGTTGCAGGCAGTTTAATAATTACTTAATTTTTGATAGAATTGATTATAATTATAAAAACAAAGCTTTTTAAGAAAAGAGTTAATAATATGGAAAAAAAGATTATTCTTACTGGCGACCGTCCAACGGGCAAATTACACATTGGTCATTATATTGGTTCACTGAAGAACCGGGTTAAACTCCAGAATTCAGGTGAGTATCTGCCCTACATCATGATTGCGGATACACAGGCACTGACGGACAATGCACGCAATCCCGAAAAGATCCGCAATAGCTTGATTCAAGTTGCCCTTGATTATTTGGCTGTGGGCCTTGATCCCGAAAAATCGGTAATTTTTATTCAGTCGCAAATCCCGGCACTGTTTGAATTGACAGCCTATTACATGGATTTAGTAACGGTTGCTCGGCTTGAGCGCAATCCAACCGTTAAAACCGAAATTAAACAAAAGGGTTTTAATGATTCAATTCCGGTGGGCTTTTTAAATTATCCGGTATCGCAGGCTGCGGATATCACTGCTTTTAAGGCGAACCTAGTTCCTGTTGGGGATGACCAAGAGCCGATGATTGAACAGGCGCGGGAAATCGTCCGTACTTTTAACCGAGTTTATGATTGTGACGTGCTGGTTGAACCGGAAGGTTATTTCCCAGAAGAAGGGCAGGGCCGACTGCCGGGACTTGACGGTAACGCTAAGATGTCCAAGTCGTTGGGGAATGCAATTTATTTGTCTGACAATGCCAAAACGGTTCAGGAAAAGGTAATGTCAATGTACACCGATCCGGGTCATATTCACGTTGAAGACCCGGGCAAGGTTGAAGGCAACACTGTTTTTACTTACCTTGACGTGTTTGCTCCTGACCAAGACAAAGTTGCTGAACTTAAAGAACAGTACCAAAAAGGCGGTTTGGGTGACGTTAAGATTAAGCGCTACCTGAATGAAGTTCTAGAAGAAGAACTTGAACCGATTCGTGCACGGCGGGCAAAGTATGCCCAAGATGAAGATGCAATTTATGAAATGCTGCAGGAAGGTTCAAAGAAAGCCAATAAGGCGGCAAATGCTACGCTTGAAGAGGCGCGTGATGCCATTGGCCTGAATTACTTTAAGAGGTAAAAAATGCGTGAACGAATTCCGTGGAAACAATACTTTATGATGCAAGCGCTAGTGATTGCCCAGCGTTCAACCTGTGATCGTGCACTAGTGGGCAATGTTTTGGTCAAAGATAAGCGCATCATTGGCACCGGCTATAATGGTTCGGTAACAGGAGAGCCGCACTGTGATGATGTCGGGCACCAGTTAGTTGACGGCCACTGCGTACGCACAATTCATTCGGAGATGAATTCTTTGATTCAGTGTGCTAGAAATGGCGTTTCGACTGATGACACGGAAATTTATGTTACCCATTTTCCGTGCTACAACTGTTCCAAGGCCCTGGTGCAGGCTGGCGTTAAAAAAATCAATTACTATTTTGACTACCACGATAATCCGCTGGCCATAAAATTATTGCATGATTGTGGGGTGCCCTATGAGCAAATCAAAATTGACCGCAAGTACGTTGAAGATTTGGCACATAAACTTGAAGATGCTGAAAAATAAATTCTTTTTACTGCTGGTGCTTGTTACTGGTTGTTTAATGTTGACGGCATCAACAAATTACAATGTCGAAGATGAAGCTCATCTTTTGGATAAACAGACAATTCAATTAATTGATGAAAAAAACGATCGTTACATGCAAACTAGGGAACAACCGCAAATTGTTGTGCAGACGGTGAAGCGGGTTGATAAGCTGACGCCGAAGCATTTGAATAAAACCAAGCGCATGGTGTTCATCGTTGTGGGTATCAAGGGCAAGAAGCATAACGTGCAGATTTATTCGAGTAAGGACTTACATAGTTCTTTTACTGCTGACACCCGAAACAATATTATTCGTGCGGAAACCAATAATTTGCTCAGCACTAACAAAGCAACCTTTAACAAGGGCTTGCGCTTTGTTTTCCGCGCCTGCGCGACAACAATTGATAAGCAGTATCAATATGCGCTTGATAAATACGACCTGACAAGTCAGGAGCAGGATAAGATAAGCCATCCTAATCGGGTGGCGTTGCCAATTGCTTTTGCCCTTGCAATTTTAGTAAGCGGTTTAGTTTACTTTTTTAAAAAAATTCGTAAATAAGAAGTAAATTATGTTGACTTAAGTGGAGTTTTCGTATTACACTTGCTAACGTAATAAACAAATAAACTGTTAGGTGAGATTCCTACGTGAACACACGCTATCGCCCAGAAACATCCAGAGATGCCAACGGGTCAAGTAGTTGCCGTCGATCTAAGGCGGCATCCAGATAGCTAGCATGTGCTTACGTCACGTAGAGTTAAAGCTGAACGACGAGTATCCAAAAGTACCTTGTTTGGAAAGGGGATTGCCTAATTAATGTGCAATTCCCTTTTAGTTTGTTTGTGTTTTTTAAAGAAAAGGAGTGGGAAGGATGCTGAAAAAAACAAGCATGACCGCAAGCAACAAGGATTTGCAGCTGGTCAAGCAAATTGCTAAAGAAAGCAGAACAGAAACTTTAGCAAGATTGCATGCCAGTGCCAACGGCTTGTCCCAAAAACAGGTTGAAGAAAACAGAGCAAACTATGGTTCAAATGAAATTGCCTCAAACAAACATGATTCCAAATTGCGCTTTCTGGCGGAGGCATTTTTAACACCATTTACCTTGGTTTTGCTGATTTTGGCAACGGCTTCGTTATTTACTAACTATATTTTCGTCCCGGCCAGTCAGAAGGATCTAAGTACCGTGATTATTATGATCACTATGGTGTTCATTTCTGGAATTACCAGTTTTGTGCAAAATATTAAGTCATCTAACGCGGTTAATTCACTTTTAAAAATGGTCTCGGTCACGACGAATATCAGGCGTGATGGCAAGGATGCAGAAACCCCGACCAGCGAAGTAGTTGTTGGCGATATCATCAAGCTGGGTGCCGGCGACATGGTTCCCGCCGACATGCGTTTACTTTCCAGCAAAGACCTGTTCTGCTCGGCCAGTTCACTTAACGGTGAATCTAACCCGGTGGAAAAGATGGCAACGGTTGGTCCAAAACCCGATCAGGAAAATGATTATCTCAATTATCCAGACATTCTTTACGAAGGGACAACCATTGTTTCTGGATCAGGTGTCGGCGTGGTGTTTGCTACCGGTGAAAAAACCATGTTCGGCAAGCTGGCACAGGAAATTTCCCGTAAAGATATTAAGCAGACCACCTTTGATGTCGGCATTAAAAATATCTCCAAGCTGCTGATTACAATGACGGTGATCATTGCGCCGCTGGTTTTTATAATTAACGGCTTAACTAAGGGGGACTGGGTTAATGCCCTGATCTTTGCGATTGCCACGGCCGTTGGTTTGACACCGGAAATGCTGCCGGTAATTGTGACTACTAACCTCGTTAAAGGGTCCGTTGAAATGTCCAAACACGGCACGATTATCAAGAAGATGAATTCAATTCAAAACTTTGGTTCGGCTGATGTTCTGTGTACCGATAAAACTGGGACGCTAACACAGGATAAGGTTGTTTTAGAGCGGCACTATGACTTGAATCTGCAAGAAACTAGGCACGTGCTGGAATTGTCTTACCTTAACTCTTACTATCAAACGGGGATGCGAGATTTGATTGACGGTGCAGTGATTGACGCCGCCAATGATGAGCTGGATACAAATGAGATTCAGCGTGATTACAATAAAATCGATGAGATTCCCTTTGATTTTACGCGTCGGCGCATGAGCGTCGTTGTGGCCAATTCCGATACGGAGCACGGTGAGCACTTGCTGGTCACCAAGGGTGCAGCCGAAGAAATGATGGCCGTTTCGACCAAAGTAGAAGTTGACGGAAAGATTTCTCCGTTGACCGAAGACCGTAAAAAAGATATTTTACAGAAAATTGACCAAATGAACGATGATGGCCTGCGGGTGATCATGGTGGCTTATAAAAAGAATCCGGCACCGGTCGGCGAGTTTTCGGTTAAGGATGAAACCGAATTAACGTTGTTTGGTTTTTTAGCCTTCCTTGATCCGCCAAAGGAGAGTGCCAAAGATGCTTTGGCTAAGCTGAAGAGTGACGGGATTACCGTTAAAATTTTGACGGGTGATAACGAGGCCGTTACCAGAACTGTTGGCTTGCAGGTAGGTTTGAACGTTGATACCGTTTATACAGGTGCCGATCTCGAAGGCAAGACTGATGAAGAACTGGCCAAGATGGTTGAGGAATGCAGTATTTTTGTTAAGCTGAATCCGGAAAACAAGACCAGAATCATTCAGCTGCTGAAGAAAAATGGACACACAGTTGGCTACATGGGTGACGGGATCAACGATGCACCGGCAATGAAGGCAGCTGACGTATCAATTTCTGTCGACACGGCCGTTGATATTGCCAAGGAATCTGCCGACATTATCCTGCTGCACAAGGACCTGAATGTTCTTGAGCAGGGGGTACGGATCGGGCGCAAGGTTTTTGGCAACACGATGAAGTATATCAAGATTACCCTGTCGTCCAATTTTGGTAACATCTTATCGATCTTGGTTGCCTCATCATTCCTGCCATTTCTGCCAATGCTGCCGCTGCAACTGTTGATTTTGGACTTGCTTTACGGCACAAGCTGCCTGTCTTTACCGTTTGATACCATGTCGGATGAGTATTTGAAGCAGCCGCGGACCTGGTCGACAAGAAAATTACCTAAGTTTATGTTTTATTTTGGGCCCACCTCATCTGTGTTTGACGTGATTACCTTTGCCCTGCTTTACTTTGTAATTTGCCCGCAGCTGGTTGGCGGCAGTTTTACCGCAATCAGTGCGGCGCAGCAGGTTGCCTTTGTTGCTTTGTTCCATACCGGCTGGTTTATTGAATCGCTGTGGACACAGGAAATGGTTATTCACGCTCTGCGTGATCGCCGGTTGCCGTTTATCAAGCAGCATGCGACCTATGCCGTTATCTTAGCAACTTTTGGGGCTGGAATTATCGGAACGCTGCTTCCATTTTCAAGCCTCGCTAAGGTTTTGAAGTTTGGGCCAATGCCGCTCAGCTACATGTGGGTAATCCTAGGAATCTTAATTCTCTACATTATGCTGACAACTTTGGTAAAACATTTCTACCTTAAAAATGAAAAATTCTTGATTTAACAAATTAATTCTGTCTGTAGTTATAAAAAAACTATTTGCTAAGGTTTAACTATAATTTTTATGAAGACTTAAAGCTAGTATTCGCTTGTTTACCGGCTTTAAGCCTTTTTTGTTGCGTGAATACAATGTTACAAAGACTATTAACTTAATTTTATAAAAATATGTGATATACTGTCTTTTAATTTAATACAATAATTTTTATAGTTTTATAATTTTTATAGTTTTATAATTTTTGTTATTTTGATAAATTGATCGTTGAATAATTGACGAAAGGTACGGTCATGAAGAAGTTTAAGCTGAAATTGTTAATTATTTTTAGCTCCTTGGTGTTTTTGACAACTGCAATTGGCGGCATTTGGCAGGAAACAACCGCGACAACTGCAGCGGCGGTCAGGGTTCATGCTAAGAGACATTCGCATAAAGTAAAAAGATCGAGGCACCATCATAAAAGAAGTAAAAAGCGTAAGAATAGGCACGTTAAAAAGTCAAATTCACCAAAATCTTTCGGCTTGAATGGCGATACCAATAGTTCGCAGTCTGGAGCAGATATTTTATCACCCCCAGAACCGCTTAACTATGCTTTTGTAAGTGGCACATCTAATGATGCACCAGCACAATCATCGCTTTCATCTGCAGCAGATTTCCTGCCAAATAGCGAAAGCTCTTCACAACCCGCACTAGCAACAAGTTCATCAAGTGGTAACGGCATGGACTCTGCCGGCTTTGCAGTTGCTAATGGAAATTCAAAATATGCGGCTGAAAATGTTGCGTCGGTTTCTACTTTTAATAGTGGGATAAAGAATAAGTATTCATTAGAGCCTGGCCGCTATAAGTCGTTAGACATTAGTTATGATATGAGTGGTGTTTCACTGGCTCACCAAGCTTTATATCAAGAAGTAATTGATAAGGTGAATGATCTTGGGTTGGTGCGTTTGCATGAAAATTCAGGTTCCAAGTATGCCGACATTATTATTGCGGAAAAAAATGGGAAAAATGATCCAAGTGTTCCTAAAAAAGAAGTTGGGATAAGCCGCCAAACTTGGTCGTCTGTCCCCAATAATAAAAATCTGCAGGCACTTTATACAGCCAACGACTATTTGAATCAAAATGATACGGAGGCTGCCGCTGCACCGAAGATTATTATTTATGCCGATAAAATCATCAGCAATTTTGATGCTGACGGACTTTTACAAAGGGTATTTGCACATGAACTGGGGCATGCACTCGGGTTGGCCCATCTTCCAAGCAGCATAGGTTCACGAATTATGTCCCCGTCTGTTTCACCCAGCTATGAGGATCATGGTTTTAAACTTGATGATGATTATATTCGTTCGCTGTCTGTTCTTTATAAAAATTAATTTATTCACTTGATTATGAGGAAAGTAAGATCTGCAAAGCTGTTAATAACAGTTTGCAGGTCTTATTTTTATCGGCAATAATTCAGTGTAAATTAGTGGGTGACAATATGTTACAATCAGGAAGAACAGAGAAATAGCTTATAAAAGGGGTTAATAACAGATGACAGAAATCAAGACAACCAATGTTTTGTATGAAAATCAGCCGGTCACGTGGTCGATTCGCCAAATTTTCGATAAAGAAAAATATGATACTTTAGTTGGCGTGACGTATTCTGTGTCACCGAAATTTGTTAACCAATATTTGGAAAGCTTCAAGCAAGTTACCTTGGTTGTGGGGATTCCGGAAGGCTCAATTCAGGCAGCAACTAACGAGGAGCTGATCAAGGCAACGGTTAAGTATGCCAACAAGCAGACCGTGAAAAAAGAATCGTTGAAATTCTTTGGCAATTTGCGTGCACCGGTAAAACAGGAAATTCTGGATCGTAAATTTGTGATGAAGGTTCCGCAGCCGGGATATTCGATTCATTCGAAGTTTTATTTGCTGGAAAATAGTCAAACTGGGCAAACGCGGGTGATTGTTGGATCAGCTAACTTGTCTAATCAGGCTTTTGATAATAACTTTAATCAATTCGAAGAAGTACTGCTCTATGATAATAGCCCTTTGTATGAGGTGATGGAAAAGCATTATAAGCAGGACTTAGCCCCGATATTAACGGATTATCTGCCGCAGGAACTGTTTAAGATTGTTAAGAAAAAGAAAAAAGATCTGCAGGATCTGCAGCCAGAGGATCAGCTTGTTTCGGCCACAATTTTTGATGACCAAGATGTAACGCAAATTCAGCAGGCTGAGGTTGCCGCTACTGTTGATAATTTGAAAAACGGTGTTTCACTGGGAATCTTGCCGGAAAATACCGGTGAAGTGGTCAATCAGATTCAGGATGAAAAATCGCCGACCAGCAGTGAATACCAAAGAAAACATGAAGACCAGAATGCTGAAAAATTGTCATATGAACTGGCCAGTGATTTTGTCACCAGTCGTAATAACAAGCATCTAATTGCAGCACAGCCGACTGTGAAGAAACGTGTGGTTAAACGTCTGCAGGTCAAGCGGATAGAAAAGGTGGCTGATACGGTAGCTGAACGGCCATCACTAGTTTTTGACGAATCCACAATTGATCTGTTAGCCAAGAAATCGGGTTTATTTGTTCAGGATACGGTTAATAAAAAGAAGTTAATTCCGTTTGGCAAGTATGCGACAACAGAACAAATTAGACGCTCTTTGGCCACAATTAACCACTTGTTGAAAAACTATGAGCAGTTTACGATTAAATATGATAGTGACTATGGTGCCCGTGTTTATGAGGCGATTTTATATGCCTTCACTGCTCCGTTTATTTCGGTTATTCGTCACCACGCTGGCTCCGAGGAAGAGCAGAAGGATGTTCCGCAGTTTTTGTTTATCGGTGGAACGGCGAATTCAGGCAAGTCGAGTTTGCTGCGGATTATTTCGCGGATGACCGCAATTCACCAAAATGTGACAGACTTTATGGATTATTCGACCATTCTGCCTGAGGGAACGCATAACAAAAAATCGCAGACTGTGCAGCAGCTATCAAACTGGCTGCAGGAATCAAATGTTTATCCTTTATTAGTCGATGAAATTCCGGGCGAATTTTTCAGTAAATCCAGTTATGGAGAAAATCTGGTCGTTAATACCACGAATACAGTTGATAGTCAGCAGGAAAATTATCCCGCCTTTATTGGAACGACCAACAGTGACGGTTATACGCTGCCGGAAAGGGCCCGCCGGCGCAGCTATTACCTGAAAAATGATAAGGTTTTTGATGATAAATATAAACAAGAATCGGTGATTGCTTATAATCAGATTTTGGCAGAGATTGACAACACCTTGTTTAAGGATTTTGTTTTGCGCTTTGCCGACAGGATTGAGGATGAAAACCAACAGTGGGAATACTATGAAAATGGTGGAAAGATTGATTTCCTGCATATCACGCGGGACATTTTTGCCAGCTATTATGAGATGGTTGATGAGGCACTCCCGATTTTCTTCCCTGAGCACCGTTATGATGATTCACAGGAATCAAGCCAGGAAAAGTGGCGTAAGCTCTATCTTGGTTCAAGCAATGAGTATTTCAAGTACAACAAGGAAACGGATACGCTGATTTTTAAGATTTCTACCTTGGATGAAAATACAAGCCGCTTTGGTGATAATCGGCCGTCCAAGGTTTACCGGGATGCCTTGTCGCCTAAAGTAGTGAACGGCAATCCGGAGGGAGTTGATGTTGAGCTGGATGCACCGGCATTCTTTGAATGGATCAACGTTAAGAATCCGTATATCAGCAGGAATCCGTTTAAAAAATTCTTTGGCAACAGTAAATAATTAATTTGTTTTTTGCATTCAAAAAGGACACAAGTACTGATGCAATAGTTTTTGATACTGTTTTTCAAAAACTATTACGACTTATTTGCATCCTTTTTAGTTTGTTTTTAAAATGTATTTTGAAGAACGACCACGTCCAATAAGTTCAATCCTGCCGGATTTATTAAGTTTACTTAATGCCCGTTTAATTTATGATTCATTGTCCCGGTTATCACTAATTTATTTAAGGTTTGGTAATCAAAGCTTTTCAAGCTCATTCACCTGCTTTTTGTATCATTTTACCATGAATGATACCGCTAAAAAATAATTGCTACCGAAAATTTTGCTAAAAGCGCTGTGATTATCTTGCTCAGGAGCTAAAAATCTTACTGCTGCAATTTTTCTTTCTTTCTGATGTAGTATAATGAAATGAAAACTAAAAATCCTAAGGAGAAACAATATGGCTGATAAAAAAACTTTTTACATTACAACCCCGATCTATTATCCGTCCGGTCGTTTAACGATCGGTAATGCGTACACAACAATTGCTGCCGATACCATGGCGCGTTACAAACGCAGTCAGGGCTATGACACGTTCTTTTTAACGGGAACTGATGAACACGGCTTAAAAATTGAGCAAAAGGCTGA
The DNA here is from genome assembly GCF_029433255.1 of Lactobacillus sp. ESL0791. Lineage (NCBI taxonomy): Bacteria > Bacillati > Bacillota > Bacilli > Lactobacillales > Lactobacillaceae > Lactobacillus > Lactobacillus sp. ESL0791. The sequence goes on from NZ_JAQTHU010000001.1 coordinate 511,643, forward strand.
GAAGCAAGGCATTAAACCGCAAGAATTTGTTGATAAGATGGTTGTCACTTACAAGAAGCTGTGGAAAAGCCTGGATATTTCCTATGATAAGTTTATTCGAACTACCGATAAGGAACACGTCAAGGGTGTTCAGCAAATTTTTGAGCAACTATTAAAGCAGGGCGATATTTATCTAGGTGAATACACCGGCTGGTATTCAGTTGAAGATGAGGAATACTTCACTGAATCACAGTTGGCTGAAGTTTATAAAGATGATGCCGGTAATGTTATTGGCGGTAAAGCTCCGTCCGGACATGAAGTTCAGCTGGTTAAGGAACCGTCTTACTTCTTTAAGATGAGCAAGTATGCCGACCGCCTGCAGCAGTATTACAAGGCTCATCCGGACTTTATCCTGCCGCATTCACGTGAAAAAGAAATGGTCAACAACTTTTTGAAACCGGGTCTTGAAGATTTGTCGGTAACTCGGACGACCGTTTCTTGGGGAATTCCGGTGCCAAGTGATCCAAAGCACGTCGTTTATGTTTGGATTGATGCCTTGTCCAACTATATTACGGCTCTTGGTTACGGTTCAGATGATGACTCATTATTTAAAAAATATTGGCCGGCCGATGTCCACTTGGTGGGTAAAGAAATTGTCCGTTTCCACACGATTTATTGGCCAATTATGTTGATGGCGCTGGGCTTGCCGCTACCAAAGCATGTTATTGGCCATGGATGGGTTTTGATGAAGGACGGCAAGATGTCCAAGTCCAAGGGTAATGCCGTTTATCCCGAATCAATTATTAACCGTTACGGTGTTGATGCTTTGCGCTACTATTTAATGAAAGCATTGCCGTTTGGTTCGGACGGGATTTTTACCCCAGAAGATTTTGTTGAACGGGTGAACTATGATTTGGCCAATGATTTGGGCAACTTGCTGAATAGAACAGTTTCCATGATTAACCAGTACCAAGACGGTCACGTTGCTCCGGTTGCCGGAGAGCAGGATGAATTGGGCCAAGACCTGCAGAAAGCTGCTGCTGAAACGATCAAGGATTATCGGGAACAGATGGATAAACTGTATTTTTCGAATGCAATTGACAGCATCTGGAAGTTCATCAGCCGCGCTAACAAGTATATTGATGAAACGACCCCGTGGACTTTAAATAAGGAAGGCAAAACCGCTGATTTATCACGGGTACTATCAAATTTGGCTGAAAGCCTGCGGCTGGTTGCATTGTTGATTGCACCAATCATGACCAGGACACCAGTGGAAATGTATAAACAGCTTGGTCTTGATTGGAACAATGAGGCACAAAAGAAGCTGGCATTTGGTGATTGTGCTTGGGACGTAAAGGTAACTACAAACCCAACCCCGATCTATCCACGCCTAGAGCCAGAAGAAGAGATCAAGTACATTAAAGAAGAGATGGCCAAGGCTAAGCCAAAGAAAGAAAGCAGAAGCCAAAAAGAGCAAAACGATGAAATTACAATTGACGATTTTGCTAAGGTTAAGATTCAAGTTGGGAAAATTTTGTCGGTTGAGCCGGTTCAGGGTTCCAGCAAACTGCTGAAGTTTCAGCTTGATTTTGGTAACGGTGACGAACGGCAGATTCTGAGCGGAATTCGGAAGTATTATCCGAATGCCAGTGAACTGCTTGACCGTAAAGTTTTGGCTGTAACGAACCTGAAGCCGCGTAAGATGGTTGGCCAGATGAGCCAAGGCATGCTCTTATCCAGTGAGAAGAATGGCAAGGTTAAGTTGGCTTTGGTCGGTGATGAACACGAAGTCGGAGCCGAATTAAGTTAATGGAATTAATTGATAACCACACACACTTGCAGGATGAGCTTTTTCGCGGCAAGGAAGAGTTTTACTTGGATCGGGCGCAAAAGCTGGGCGTAACGCGAGTTATCTGCGCCGGTCAGGATCCAGAGTTTAATCGGCGGGCAATTGAACTGAGTCAACGGTTTGCTAATGTTTCCGCCATGGTGGGGTATTGTCCTGATGTGGCCAAAGATTACGATCAGAAGGCTGAAGACCAGTTAATTGACCAACTTGAGACACCGGGTGTTGTTGCCATTGGTGAAGTTGGTCTTGACTATTATTGGGATGAATCACCGCGGCAGGTGCAGCGGGAGATTTTTGCCAGGCAAATTGAGCTTGCCCATGAATTAAAAATGCCCGTTGATATTCATACGCGTGATGCTTTTGCTGACTGCTATCAGATCTTGAAAAATAGCAATTTGGAATACGGGGCGATTCTGCATAGTTTTAATGGTGACGTGCAGTGGCTGAATAAGTTTTTAGACTTAAATGTTTATTTCTCTTACTCAGGTGTGGCCTCGTTTACCAAGGCAACAGAAGTACATGAAGCGGTGCGGCAGACGCCGCTTGAGCGGCTGCTGGTTGAAACCGATGCGCCATATTTGACGCCCAAGCCTTATCGCGGCAGGCAAAATGAGCCGGGGTATGTTTATTATGTTGCCCAAGCAATCAGCAAATTGAAGGGGATACCTTTAGAAGAAGTTGCCAAGGCAACGTACGACAATACAGTGAGCGTTTATGGGCTTAGCTAAGAAAAAATTTAACGCCGTCGTTGTCGTTGAGGGAAAGGATGACACGATTCGGCTGAAGCAATTTTTCCCAGGAATTGAAACGATTGAAACCAATGGCTCCGATGTGCCCAAAACGGTTTTGACGGAATTACGGCAACTGGCGCAAACACGCGCGATTATTATTTTTACGGATCCCGATTTAAACGGTGAACGAATTCGCCGCATTGTCTCAAAGGCCGTGCCATCGGCTAAACAGGCTTTTATCACGCGTAAGGAAGGTGAGCCGCAAAAGCGGGGCAATTCCTTGGGTGTTGAACACGCATCTAAAGCTGCTTTAAGCCGGGCCTTGAGTGATTTACATGAAGTTACAGACACGCCAACCGATTTGACTAAGGAAAATTATCTTAGTTTAGGGCTGGGTGCAGGTCATAATGCGCGTAAACTGCGGGAACAGGTTGGCATAATCTTAAATATTGGATACGGCAACTCCAAACAATTTTTCCAGCGTTTGAAAACTTTCGGTATTACATTTAGCAAGTTACAGGCTGTCGTGAAGGAGGCAAAAAATGAATAGCACGATTCCTATTGGCTCTCCGGTTAGAACGCAGGCCATTATTAACCAGTATTTTGTGCGAGCAAAAAAGGCTCTGGGCCAAAACTTTTTAGTTGATTTGGATGCCATCTTAGGCATTGTTCGGGCGGCTGATATCCATGAAGGCGATCAAGTGATTGAGGTTGGCCCGGGGATCGGCTCTTTGACGGAACAACTGCTGCTTGCCGGAGCGAAAGTGTTTGCCTATGAAGTAGACGACAGTTTGGCAGATATTCTGGAACAGGAGCTGCCGAGTAAGGTTAATGGGCAGCCGATTAAGCAGCGGTTTGAGCTGATGATGAAAGATATTTTAAAGGCTGACTTTAAAAGTGACCTAGATGGTTTTTTCGATTTGACGAAACCGATCAAGGTTGTGGCTAATTTACCGTATTACATTACCACCCCAATTATTTTCTTTTTGAATGAGTCCAGTCTGAAATTTACCAGCTTGACTTTAATGATGCAAAAAGAAGTGGCAGAGCGGCTGGGGGCAGCTCCGGGAAGCAAAGCCTACGGTCCCTTGTCGATTGCTGTTCAAATTGAGATGAATGTTAAGGTGGCGTTGACGGTTGAGAGCTCATCCTTTATTCCGCGTCCGCATGTTGATTCTGATGTGGTGGTTTTGACACCGCTAGTGAATAAGCCGGATGTTGGGGATACCAAGCATTTTGACTGGGTGGTTAAGATGTGTTTTGCCCAGAGGCGGAAAACGCTGAATAATAACTTAAAAAGTTTGGTTCCCGATGCTGCTAAAAGGGCGGCACTGATTACCAGTTTGGGTGTGGATCCGCGAATTCGGCCGGAGCGACTGACAATCGCTCAGTTTATCCAAATAGCCCAAAGTGTGCCGGTAAAGCATGATTAGAAAGATTAAGTGCATAGATGTCAGATGATATTTATGCACTTTTTATTTTTATAATAATTTTAATAAATAATTATTTACTTTTATATTTTTTTCATATATAATTCAATTATAATTTATCGTTTCATAAAGCTAAAAGATAACAGGAGTGGTAATTTTGAAGAAAATAAAAATTATTGGGTCAACAATGACAGTTGGCATGGCAGCAATGGCCTTGGCGGCCTGTGGAAATAATAAAAAGGCAGCCGATGATAATGCGGCCAAAACTGCAAGTAAATTTCCAATTGCAATGCCTAAAAAGGAAATCAAACAGGGCGGTACTCTTAAATTTGCTTACGAAACAGACACACCGTTTGCCGGAATTTTTTCGGGTGAATTATCAATGAGTCAGATTGATAGTGACGTTAGTGTGTTTGGATCGGAAAGTCTGTTTGGGACAACCGACAGCTATAAAATTAACGACAGCGGTCCGGCAACATTGCGTCTGAATGTTAAGCAAAAGACGGCAACGATTGAGGTCAAGCAAGGGGTAAAATGGTCCGATGGTAAGCAGGTAGTTGCCAAGGATTTGGAGTTTCCTTACGAAATTATTGCTAATAAAGCAACTGCTAGTGAGCGTTATACCAATAGTTTGGCCGACATTGTTGGACTATCTGAATATCATTCTGGCAAGGCGAAGACGATTTCTGGGATTGAGATGCCGGACGGGGAAAATGGTCGCAAGATCGTGATTCATTTTAAAGAAATGAAACCCGGCATGACCCAATCCGGCAATGGTTATTACTGGGAATTGGCTGAGCCATACCACTATTTGAAAAATGTTCCGTTTGCTAAGCTGAAGTCTTCAGACCAGATTCGTAAAGCCCCGATTTTCTTTGGCCCGTTTAAGATTGGTAAGATTGTCCGGGGGCAATCGATCACCTGGGTACCGAATAAATACTATTGGCGTGGCAAACCAAAACTTGATAAGATTGTTCTTTCGGTTATTTCGCCAAATACTGCTTCGCAGTCAATTAAGAGTCATAAATTCGATGTTGCAGATGTTGTTCCTGTTCAGTGGGATCAGGTCAAAGGCACGAAAAATGTGACTTTTGTTGGTAAAATTCCGTTAACTTATCACTATTTAGGCATAAGAGTTGGTAAGTGGGATGCCAAGCAAGGCCGTAATGTGATGGACCCGAATAGTAAGATGGGCAATAAGGCATTGCGACAGGCGATCGGTTATGCGATGAACGTCGATGAGGTTGATAAGCATTATACCAAGGGCTTAAGTTTCCGAGTGCCAACTTTGATTCCGGCTCAGTTTGGTTCATATTTTGATAAGAGTCTTACCGGGTACACCTACAATTTAAAGAAGGCCAACGAAATTTTGGATAAGGCTGGCTATAAGAAGAAGGGTAAGTGGCGCGTCCAGCCAAATGGCAAGCCGCTAACTATTACGATCGCTGCCATGAGCGGTGACGCCACAAGAGAGCCGATTATTCAAAATTATCTGCAGCAATGGCATAAAATTGGTTTAAATGTTAAACTGTTAGGTGGTCGTTTGACAGAATTTAATTCGTTTTACCAAAAGATTCAGTCAGATGATCCGAAAATTGATATGTTTATCGCTGGTTGGGCATTGTCGAGCGAACCATCGCCGAATGATCTGTACGGTGAAAAGGCCCCATCAAACTATTCACGGTTTGTTAATGCGAAAAATAATCGTCTTTTAGAGGAGATTGATTCGTCTAAGGCCTTTAACCATAAATATCGGGTTGAAAAATTCCATGAATGGCAGAAAAATATGCTTGATGAGGCTTATGTAATTCCTGTTGATAATTCATATCAGGTAACTGCAGTTAACGATCAAATCAGTGGCTACTCTAAGCGGCCATCGTGGACCGGCTGGTATAATGTTGGTTTTATTAAGTAGAAATTAGTTTTAAAGTAGAAATTGAAATAGTTTTTGAATTTTATCCACATAGCAAAACAGCACGCGGCTCTCAATGAGTTGTGTGCTGTTTTGATTTTACTTTGTGAAACATATTGAAAAAAGGGCATTTGTATGATAAAATTGTAATCTAAAGGAGTTGTTATGTAGTGCCAACATCAATTATTACCATTAAGCATAAATTAGATTTACATTTGGGTGATCCTTTAACAGTAGTTGCGCGTGCAGGCCGCAAGAAGATCACGAGACGCCGGGGAATTCTGAAAGGTACCTTTCCTGCGGTATTTGTTGTTGATTTGGATCAAGAACAAAACAACTTTAAACATGTTTCATATAGCTACACAGATTTGCTGACTAAAAATATCAGTTTAAAGTTTGATGATGATGAAGCTGAAGCCTAAGAAATAACTTTAGCTTTTGGCGCTGACATTTAAAAATGTTAGTGTCTTTTTTTGCGCTTTAGTGTATATTATTAACAGGTAAAAGCAAACATTAGAAAGGGAAAACTATGAAACGTTCAGAAAGATTAGTCGATATGACCAAGTATTTAATGGGGCAGCCCCATGTCCTGATCCCGTTGCCGTTTTTTGCCAAACGTTACGGTGCGGCAAAATCATCTATTTCGGAGGATCTGACGATTTTAAAGCATACGCTTGCCAGCCGCCAGGATGGCATCTTGGAAACAGTTGCTGGTGCAGCCGGTGGTGTACGCTACATTCCGTTTTGGGGTAAAAAACACGCTGAGGAATTTTTGACGGATCTGTCATCTCGGCTTGAGGATTCTAATCGCATCTTGGCGGGCGGCTTTATTTATTTGTCGGATATTTTGGGCAATCCCAACGATTTGCGCAAGTTAGGAAAATTAATTGCCACCCGCTACGCTTACTCAAATATTAATGTGGTAATGACGATTGAAACAAAAGGGATTTCGCTAGCCCAAGCAGTTGCGTATTATTTAAATGTACCGTTCGTTATTGCCCGCAAACGTTCGAAAGTTACCGAAGGGGCGACGGTGTCTGTTAATTATATTTCGTCATCTATTGACCGCGTTTCCAAGATGGAGCTGCCGACACGGGCATTAAAGAAAGATTCAAATGTCTTACTTGTTGATGATTATATGATGGCCGGCGGTACCCTAACCGGGATGCAAAAATTAGCTAAAGAATTTGACAGCAATATTGCTGGAATTTGCGTTTTATGTGAAGCAGACTTTGATCACGTTAAATTACTTGACAATTATTTGTCGCTTATTAAGATTAGTAAAATTGATACTGCAAAGAAGATTATTTTGGCTCGTCCGGGCAGTTTTATCGCACATACCGATTTTGACCGTTTTTAATGGACTTCTTCGATAATTAGTAAATTTATTCTAACTAATCTATTTTATTTTGCGATAAAATACTTTCATGGAGTGTGAAGCCTAATGTTGTCCTATCAAGAAGACTTTAAAAATTTATCCGCTAAGGATTTTAAACAGTTAGTTGGTGTCAAACCTGCTACTTTTTCCGTTATGTGTGACCTGGTTAAGGCAGATTATGACCGCAGTCATGCGCATTATGGCCGTAAAAGCAAGGTTTCAATTGAAGACAAAGTCCTAATCATGCTTAAATACTATCGTGAATATATCACAATGAAGTCTTTAGCTGTCAACTTTCACTTAGCAGAATCAACTGTTCATGACATTATTACTCATACTGAAGAAGTTTTAATTAAAAGCGGCAAGTTCAACTTACCTGGTCGTAAACAACTGGTTGGCAGCGATATGGAGATTGATTATCTAATCGTTGATGGGACCGACTCACCAATTCAAAGGCCTAAAAAAAGCAAAAAGAATACTACACCGGTAAACATAAAAAGCATGCACTCAAAACGCAAATAGTGATTGCTGCCAAGACGATACAAATTATTGCCATTGCTTTTGCCAAAGGAGCAGTTCATGATTTCAAGTTATATCAAACTTCATTAGGTAAGAGAGTAATAGGTAACCACTGTATAATTGCCGACAGTGGGTATCAAGGAATTAAAAAATTACACTTTAACAGCACAACCCCAATTAAGAAATCAAAGAAACGGCCATTATCCAAGACAGATAAAGAGTTTAACCATGAATTATCAAAAGTCAGGATTAAAGTAGAACAAATTAATGCTAAGTTCAAGACATTTAAAATAATGGCAGAAAAGTATCGCAATCGGCGGAGAAGGTTTAAATTAAGAGCAAGCTTAATTTGTGGACTTTGTAATTATGAATTGTCACAATTCTAAAACAATTTTCGAAGAAGTCTAATATAGCAGTTCACTTCTTCTAAAACGTATCCTCACTATTACTAACGATTTGAGAACTACAATTATTAAATTTAAATAAGTAAATATATTGAAAAAGGTAATTAAATGGAAAATTTCAAGACAATTTTAAAAATGAAAACTTTCTGGGCATTGATTTTTTTGTGCTACTATTTGCTTATGGCATTATAATTCATGATAAAGGGCTAATCCTGTTATCAGTATTTTGGATTGCTATTGGCATATATGTTGTAGTAAATAAATTTATAAAAATTTTACACACAAAAAGACGGTAGCTTTAATTATCGCTTTTTTGTTCAACTTATTTTATAAGAATAAATTGGAAATGGACGAATAGCAGATTTAGTTGTAAAAAAATTGAACCAATTAATTCTGGAAGAGATGAAATGTAACTTAAATGTTATACTTGAATTTAGATTAAAATTGAGTAAGAGGTTGAATTAATGAAAAAATTTGTAGTTGTTCTTGCTGCCGGCAAGGGCACACGCATGAAATCCAAGCTGTATAAGGTTTTGCATGAGGTATGCGGTAAAACTATGGTTGAACACGTGGTTGGAGCAGCTCAGGGTGTGCAGCCGGATAAAATTGTCACGGTTGTCGGAATGGGTGCCGAAGAAGTTGAACAGGTGCTCAAAGGTAAGTCAGACTTTGCCTTTCAGAAAAAGCAGCTTGGTACCGGCGATGCCGTGATGACTGCCAGCAAAAAGCTTGCGGGGCAAGCGGGGGCTACCTTGGTGATCACGGGTGACACACCTCTGTTTACCAGTGCTACTTTGCAAAATCTATTTGAATATCACCTTAAAAAGGGCAATGCGGCGACGGTTTTGACGGCGGAGGCGCCCGCCCCTTTGGGTTATGGACGCATTATCCGTGATGATCAGGGCAACGTTTTGCGAATTGTCGAACAAAAAGACGGCAATAGCGAGGAATTAAAAGTTAAGGAAATTAATACCGGTGTTTTCTGCTTTGATAATGAAAAATTGTTTGCGGCTCTACCTCATGTTGGTAATAGCAATGCTCAAGGCGAGTATTACCTAACAGACGTTTTGGAAATATTGCGTACTCAAGGTGAGCGTGTTGGTGCTTATAAGATGCCAGACTTCAGTGAGAGCCTTGGTGTTAATGACCGCTTGGCGCTGGCTCAAGCCACTAAAATTATGCAAAAACGAATTAATGATGAACATATGCGTATGGGTGTTTCCTTTGCTGACCCAGAAACGGCTTACATTGATACTGATGTCAAAATCGGCAGTGACACAATTATTGAGGGCAACGTTGTGATTAAGGGCAAAACGATGATTGGCAGCAACTGTTACATTACTGCCGGTTCTCGAATTGTTGACTCGAAAATCGGTGACAACGTGACGGTTACCTCGTCCACAATTGAACAATCCCAGATGGACAACAACAGTGATGTGGGCCCGAATTCGCACTTACGTCCGAATTCACTGATTGGTGACGGTGTCCATATCGGTAATTTTGTTGAAATTAAGAACGCCAAGATTGGTGCCAATACCAAAGTGGGCCATCTGACCTATGTCGGTGATGCCACTTTAGGTAAGGACATTAATATTGGTTGCGGAACAATTTTTGCCAATTATGACGGTGTAAAAAAAGATCATACGACGGTTGGCGACCGTTCCTTTATCGGTTCTGGATCAACTTTGGTTGCACCGGTGAAAATTGCTGATCATGCCTTTATTGCTGCTGATTCAACGATTACTAAGGATGTTGCCAGATATGACATGGCAATTGCACGCGGCCGTCAGATTAACAAGGCGGATTATTGGCATAAATTACCGCTTTCTCAAAATGATGACTGGAAATAATAAATAAGGTCTAGCTTTAATTATCTAGATTACCTATAATATAAATAACGATTATTAAAAATATTTTATTAATGTGATACATTGATGAAATGTTTTTTGATTATAATAGAAATAAACGATGTTAATTTTATGTGAGGTTAATTTATGAAAAAGAAGCGTAAGCTAATCATGTTATCTGTTGCGGCTTTGCTGGCTATTGATCCCGTGATTACTATAACTAAAAATGTTGGTGTTACCGTGCAGGCAGCAGATGATAAAAAAACGTCTGCAAAGGGAACGATTAAATTGAACCGTAATGCCTATGTTTATGACAAAAACGGTAAGAGGCTGTCTACCTACATGGGGAGTAAGGAAAATACCTTGATCGGCAAGGGCGTAAGTTTGAAGTATGCCGAGCCGCCGGTGTCAATTGATGGCACAAGTTTTTATAATATTGGCGGCGGTGCCTATGTGAAAGTAGCTAATGTCGGTTATGTGGACGGCAAAGCGTTTAATTATAAAGCCGCTACTGCCAAGTTAAAACGTAATTCCTATATTTATGATGGCGACGGCGACACAACCAAGCAGGTTTTGAAAAAGAAACTCACGATTTCTGTTGACCAGCTAAAATATATTGGCAACAACCTTTACTACCGTATTGCTGACCAAAAGAACCAGTTTGTCAAAGCCAATAATGTTGGTTCTGTCTCGAAAAAATTAAAACCGGTGAATTCTAAACCAGTGACCATTGCAGTTGCAACGTTGACGCATAATGCCTATATCTATGATGGCAACGGTAAAAGTCTTAATAAAAAAATTGCCAAAAATAAGCAGGTGACAGTTGATCAGCTCAAGTACATTGACAGTAAGTTGTATTACCGGATTAAAGACAAAAATTACCCTGGGGACGATCAGTGGATCAAGAAAAATAATATTGGCGTTGTAACCGGTGATAAAATTGAACCAATTAACAATAAGCCGGTCGTTGATCCCAAGACCACGGTTGTGACGTTAGGCAACAAGGCCAATGTTTATTCCGACAAGGGTAGCAAGCAAAAAATAAATACTTTAGCGAAAGGGACACAGACACGTGTGACGGAGTTAAGGTACATTTGGTTGCCAAACAAGAATGAAGCTGATTTATTCTATAAGATGGCCAATAATAAAAATGGTTATCTCAGAGATATAGATATTAGTGATGTTCAAGGTGTGAGACTGGTTCCGGTAAATACCCAGGAAGAAGCTAAGAATGATGTTACGATTGCCACAACAGCAGATAAGCAGCCTTTACAAGTAGCACTAGATCATGGTAACGATGTTAAGAAGAGTGATGCCTATCTGCTGTCTGCTAAATCATTACAAGAACCGTTTGACACTGCCCTGACAGCTGCCAATAGTGCCAACATTGGGGCTAATACAACCTTATCTGATATCAAGCAAGCGATTGATAATTTGAACGAAGCGGAAAAGGCCTTAGACGGTAAAAAGATTCAGGTTGCTGATTTAAATAATTTGACCGTAGATGAGGCAAACCAAATTATTAAATTGGCAGCAGCAGTTAATGGCGTTGATGCGAGTGCGGTCAAATTTACCAATAATAACAGCAATTTAACAATTACAAATGCCAATGGCTTTGCTAAGGATTTAAATGTTGCTGATTATGCAGTTGCTAAACAATAATATGCGTGATTGCTAATTTTTTCTTGAGTTTTCTTTACATTATGGTAATCGATAAGGGCAAATGGGTGTTAAAAAGAAAACTAAAGTTTTTATAAGATCATTTACAATTTAGTGTAAGCACTTTATAATTTGACTTATAAATAATTTATGTTGTCTTATCTTTGGTGGGATAACGCTTAGGAGGAATTTTTATAATGGCTGAAAAAACAATAATGCTTAATTGTAGTGCGGGAATGAGTACATCACTTTTGGTAAGTAAGATGCAAAAGGCTGCTGAAGATGAAGGAGCTGACTATAAGATTTTTGCTTGTCCTGCAGCAGACGCTTCTCAGCATATTGAACAGGAAGAAATTGACTGCGTTCTTTTAGGGCCGCAAGTTAGTTACATGAAAGGCGACTTTGAAAATAAAGTAAAAGGCGCTGGTAAAGACGGTAAGGATATTCCGTTGGCAGTCATTAATATGCAAGATTACGGCATGATGAAGGGCGACAAGGTCCTTAAGCAAGCTGAAGATCTGATGAACGGCTAATTTGTAAGAGAGAAATTTTATGGCAGACGAAAAAAAGACAGATAAAAAAGAAAAGACGCCTGAAGAGCAAGAAGAAGCTACTTTAATGGCCGCGATGGGCTTGATTGCTAATGGTGGAAATGCTAAAAGTTTAGCATTTGAAGCGATTAGATTAGCTAAAAAGGGTGATATTGAAGGCGCGCGTGCCAAATTAAAGGAGTCCGATGCTTCTTTGCTTGAGGCGCATAATTCACAAACTGGAATGCTGACTGAAGAAGCGCAGGGCCACCACATGAATGTTACCCTGCTTGTAGTGCACTCACAGGATCACTTGATGAATGCAATTACGTTTAGGGATTTAGCTGGTGAGATGGTTGATTTGTATGAAAAATTATACCAATCTGGCAGTTTGAAGAAATAAGATATTTTCATTTAAGTGAAGATATACATAAATAGATTGTTTACGTGAAAATGTGACAATCTATTTTTTTCTAAAGAAAGAAGTCAAGGAGATAAAATAATTATGACATGGGGAACAATTGCAACGTGGCGCATGGCTGCTGAAGGCATTAATGAAGCTAGTAAATTGCTGAAGGGTAAAGGCACAGCAGACGATGCAGTAGAAAAATTAGTTAAGACGGTTGAAGCCAATCCGCTCTATAAGTCAGTCGGCTATGGCGGCTTGCCGAACGAAGAAGGCGTGGTGCAGATGGACGCAGCGTTTATGGACGGCGACACGATGGCTCAAGGCGCGGTAGCCGCAATTGAAAATGTCTTGCACGCAGTTTCGGTGGCCCGACTGCTCAGTCATCAGCATTATAATAGTTTTCGTGTTGGCGCTGGGGCAACGAAGTTCGCCCAATTAAGCGGCTGTGAAATGACCAATATGCTGACTGCAAAAGCTAAAACGGAGTGGCAGGAGAAGCTGCAAAAAGAAAAAAACGAAAAGATGTCTTCTTATAATGGTCATGATACTGTCGGGGCGATTACGCTTGATCAGCAGGGCTCGATGGCCGCAGCGACCTCGACTTCCGGTTTATTTATGAAAAAGGACGGCCGTATTGGCGACTCACCTTTGTCTGGATCAGGTCTTTATGTGGACAGCGAAGTAGGCGGAGCTGCTGCAACCGGCTTAGGCGAAGATATTATGAAGGGCTGTTTATCGTATGAAATAGTACGGAAAATGGCTGAAGGATTATCGCCGCAAGCGGCGTGTGACCAAACGGTTTATCCTTTTGTGCACAAACTGAAGAAGCGCTATGGTCGAGTAGGCGAAATTTCTTTAATTGCTTTGAACAAGCAGGGACAGTGGGGAATTGCAACTAACGTTGAATTTACTTTCTGTGTTGCAACTAGTAATGAGGAAGAAAAGATTTTTATGGCTAATCCTGGAGTTGATGATACAACTGTGATTTCTACGGTAAGGCAATAATCCACAACAATTTTTTCTTGAAAGATGATAAATCTTTACGATTGAGACAACAACTTTTGATCAATTTGCTCTAATTATTACAAAAAAGCTAAGTAGTATCGCTTAGCTTTTTTGTAATATTATTTATATATTTAAAAATAATCAGTAATTTCAGGTGGGGTTTTTATTAATATTTGTGATAATTCCTGAATAGTTTCTTTTTTTATTGAAGTTTTACCAACCTTTGAAATATTACTAATCTTTTCGCTCCCAAATAGCGCCTTGGTTAATTCTTGAATAGAAATTTTTTCAGTCAAATCTGTTGAAAGATCATTAAGCTTGTTAACTTTTACTGTTCCATTGGTAGAGGATATTTGCCAAATGCCAGAATTTTTTTCTAAATTTTTATCTTCAATTTTTAACCGAATAGGGTTAAAGTTTTTCTTCTGGTATGGATATTTTAGTAAAAAGTTTTTAATATTAATAATTCTTACCATCATGTAAGGAACAATTTCAGCCTTTAAGTTGCTTGGATTAGCTAAAAAATCTCCGTGATAAACGGGATCCGGCGAATCCCAGACAAATTTAAAAACTGTATTTTTATGATTAAAGATAAATGCTAATAAATTTTCAAAAGCAGAGTTAGTTAAATAAATAAATTCTTTAACAATTAACTTTGATGAGGTTATTTCATAAATTACGTAACCTTCTGCTTCTTTTTGTTCATTAAAATAAAGACATACATACCAATTATTTTTAATGGTTAAATATTCCCACCACCATGATGCACGGATTAATCCGCCTTTTAGGCCTTTTTGAGCATATAAAGAATAAAAGTTAGAAACTTGTGACAAATAGTTTTTAAGATAGCCTCGTACTAGTTTCCCATTCTTATTATTGGGCTTAAAATTTGGAATATCTTTATTTGAAAGAGAATACTGAAGGTGATTAAATACTTGCTCATAACCAAGTCGTCGATAATATTCATATGAAAAGGGTGCAAGATATGACAAAGTTATGTTATTTTTTTCCATATCCTCTAATGCGTTTTGGAGCAATTTGGTTGCACTCCCCATGCCAGCATTCTCTGGTGCAGTTGCAACATCACCAATTCCATTCATTAAATATTGCACGCCATGGAAATCAACTTTAAATGGAAGACTATATAACGCACTAATTAATTGCGATTTTTGCTTAATTCCATAAACTAGCCCATGTTTGCAACGATCATAAAAAAAACTTTGTCGGATGGGTGTATCTTCTGCATTAAAAGCATAAAGGTAAAGATGATAAAACTTTTCAATATCGGTTGTAGTATTTAAACGGTAATTAGACATTTATAGTTTCTCCGAATAATAAAAACATCATTTTTCTGGTGCAGTGCTTTCTTTTGCAATCATTTGTTTCTCTGCGACCTTAAAGAAAGGAAAATACATTACGCCAGCGATAACTAATTCTATTGCAGACCAAACTGCCGCACGCCAATCCCAGCCAGTTGCCATTAATGGGCCAAGAATTGGCGGCATTGTCCAAGGAACCATTGCTGATGGAGCGGAAACCCAACCAATGCTGATTACGATATATGAAAGGGTAGCTAGAACTAGCGGAACCAATATAAATGGAATCATTGTAATTGGGTTCATAACAATTGGAAATCCAAAAATCACTGGTTCATTGATTTCAAAAAGTGCACTTGGGAAAGCCAAGCGGCCTAATTCTTTATAGGTTTTACTCTTACTGAATAACATTAGAATAACTAATGTGATAGTGGCACCAGTGCCGCCAACATTAACAAATAAACTAGAAAAACCGGATGATGTAATATAAGGCAGCGGTTGATGATGTGCGTATGCAATTCCATTTGCAGTTAAAAATTGAAGAAATATTGGATCAGCAATTCCTTCTAATGTCATATCACCATGAATACCGCAAACCCATAATAGGCTGACAAGTAATGTGTAAACCAGGATTCCTGGTAATGAATTTAAGGCGAACAATAACGGGTGAAAGACAGCTTGAATTACCTGTTCAACATCAATTCCGAAAGGAACGCGAATTAACCAAAATAAAACTAAGATTACAAACCCAGGTAATAATGCAACAAAGGAATTAGAAACAGCGCTAGGAACACCGTCAGGTAATTTAATTACAAAATTTCGCTTGATAAACCAATTAAAAATTGATACAGAAACAAATGCTGTGATAATTGCAGTAAATAGCCCGGATGAAGAAAAGTTGTTAACGTCAATTTGATATTTATTGTTAAAAGAAAGAATAATAAATGCCATAGTTGACAGTCCAGCACCCGTAATTGGATCAAGTTTCAATTCTTTTGCGAGCTCATAGCCAATGCCAATAACGGCTATAAGAGAAATGATACCAAAAGATCCGTTAACTGCTACATTTATCCAATTTTGATATGGCTTGATAAAATTTGACCATGCAGGGATTGGAATATTACCCAGTATCAAAAAAATACTCCCACTAATTATTGGTGGCAAAGTTAAAACTAGCCCATTACGAACAGAAACCAAATACTTGTTATTACCGATCTTAGTCATTGGTGGAATAACATATTTTTGTAGCCAATTCATAAATTTATTCATCATAATATAATTCTCCTTACTTTCCTACAAAAATAATTTTAAAAACTAGTACGGTTAATTGTTTAAACCAATATTTTTTGTATGATAATATAAAATTAGATCATCATCGGCAAAAAAGGTTCTTGAAAAGTTGAATACGACACCGCCTGATAAATAATTAATTGCATCTAGGTATAAAACTTTTTCATTTTTGTCCTTTTTTAATAAATTGGTGTAGTACTCACTTACATTTCCGATTTGAATGTAGTCTTCAGAAGTTTCACCAACAATTTTGTATGTATCATACAAGAAATTAAAGACTGAACCGTAAACACTTTTTTCTGTTAATAATGGAACAACGCTGCGTGGAAAGTAGGATTCCTCTAGGTCATATAATTGACCTTTGAAATACCGCAAGCGAATTAATCTGTATATTTCAGTTCCTTCGTCAATATTGCCACGTTGTGCTAATTCATTATTTGCATGAATAATATCAAATTTAATAACTTTTGATTTTAATGCATTTTCCGAATAATCGTCATTCTTTTCAAAAATAAGTGATAAGTTCAAAACTTTTTTTGATTTTAACGGACGCTTAATCACATAATAACCACTTCCTCGTACTCTTTTAATCATTCCATGAGTAAAAACAATATCTAATGCTTTACGCACTGTATGACGACTTACGTGATATTTTTCTCCTAATTCCTTTTCGGTAGGTAATTTATCAGTGTATTTTTCGTCTAAAATGTTTTTGATAATACTTTCAGCAATTTTTTGGTACATCTTGGGCCCATCCTTTTAGTAAAACGTTTATTATTTGTACCTACAAATAATATTAATCCATATAAATTTAAAATGCAATAAAGCGTTTGCCTTTTTTTGACTAAAATTGGCCTAATAAATAGCTTGATTAAATATTCTTGGGAATTCTTTTATAGCATAATTATTCGTGGTATTATAAATTTGTAGGTACTAATTATTTTGAAAAAGAGAGAAAACATGAGAGAACTAGGAATATCCATTTATCCAGATCAGAGTGATTTCGAGCAAGACCAAAAGTATTTAACTTTAGCTAACAAATATGGTTACAAACGCGTTTTTACGTCGCTTTTGCAGTTAGTTGGCAGCAATGGCGAAAATTTACTGGAAAGATTTAAAGAAGACATCAATTATGCCAATATGTTAGGTTTTAAGACCATTGTTGACATTAATCCTAAATTATTTAAAGAACTGAAAATCAAGTATGATGATCTTAGCTTTTTTGCTGATTTAAAAGTCTGGGGACTGCGTCTAGATGAAGGTTTTAGCGGGATGGAAGAAGCTGCAATGACGCACAATCCATATGGGTTAAAAATTGAATTGAATATGAGCAGCGGGACAAATTATTTGGATAGCATCATGGCCTTTTCGCCAAATATTGATAATTTGATAGGCTGTCACAATTTTTATCCACAAGAATTTACCGGCTTAGCAGAGAACTACTTTTTTGAATATTCACAAAAATACCGCAAGTATGGCTTGCATACCGCTGCATTTATCACCGCTAAGGACGCACCTCTTGGTCCGTGGCCTGTTCATGAAGGTCTGCCGACGATGGAAAGTGACCGCAAGCGAAATATTTTTAGTCAAGTGACGCATTTGCGGTTAAGTAAGATGATTGATGACGTGATTATCGGTAATGCGTTTGCAAGTGAAACGGAACTTGCTGCAGCTGCAGAGGCTTTTAATAGTTCTTATCCAGTATTAGGAATTAATTTTGCACAAGAAATAACGGACTTAGAGCAGACGATTTGCCTGAAAGAGCCACACCTTTATCGCGGGGATGCCTCGGAATATTTACTGCGTGATACTATACCGCGTGTAACTTATGCTGATAAAGAAATTCCAGTCCGTAAGAGCGCTGTTTCCACTTTTCAGCGCGGCGATGTTGTCATAGTTAATGAGGAATATCCCCGTTACAAAGGCGAGATGCAGATTGTGTTAAAGCCAATTCCTAACGATGGTCGGCGCAATCTGGTCGGTAAAATTCGACAGGATGATCTGGACTTGCTGACTTTAATTAAGCCTTGGTCCACGTTTATTCTGAAAGAAAATAAAATTAAATAAACCAATCAAAAAAGTTGCTGAATTCTATCTTGAAGTCAGCAGCTTTTTTGGTGCGTCCAATGTAAATTGCTCCTTGCCAGATTTATAAATGGTAATAACCAATTATTTTTCGTAATTTCTTATTTTTAAGTTGACATTTATTTTGAAAGCGCTAAACTAAAATTGGTTATAACCAATTTAGAAATAATTTTAGATTATTAAAGAAGGAATAGACTTATGAAAAGACTGTTAGATTTAGCAGGACAAGATTTTATTAATTTATCTAAAATAGAATTAAAGCAGGCGATTTTGGCTTCTGAAGGACGGGTAATTTGCGCTGAAAATGTCCCTACGAGTCAGCCATATTTAGGGGCAACCGTGTCGAATGCGGAAATTGAAAAAGCTGCCGGAGCGGACTTATTATTGTTTAATGCATTCGATATTTTTAATCCCAAAATCCAAGGGATTCCG
The DNA here is from genome assembly GCF_029433255.1 of Lactobacillus sp. ESL0791. Taxonomy (NCBI): domain Bacteria; kingdom Bacillati; phylum Bacillota; class Bacilli; order Lactobacillales; family Lactobacillaceae; genus Lactobacillus; species Lactobacillus sp. ESL0791. Next base: position 530,418 of record NZ_JAQTHU010000001.1, read on the forward strand.
CAAGCTGAAAAGATTCAGACGCATCCCATTCAGTGGCTTAAAAAAGCATTGTGTCGGCCGATGGGACTTAACTTAGAGCCGATTGATAATCAAGCATCAATGCTTGAAAGTCGTTTTGAAATTCCATTGGGCCGAAGATTATCGGTTGAAACTTTAAAACAAGCTGAAAAGTTAGGTTTTGACTTTATTTGTCTCACAGGTAATCCTGCAACTGGTGTTTCTAATAAATCTATCTTAGCGAGCATCAAGTTATGCAAGGAAAACTATAACGGCTTGATTTTTGCAGGAAAAATGCATGGTGCCGGTATCTCTGAGGAGATTATGAATCTTGATATTGCTAAACAGTTTGTGAAAGCAGGCGTTGATGTCTTGCTTGTTCCAGCACCGTATACTGTTCCAGGATTTATGGTCGAAGATTTACGAGAAATTGTTCGCTGGATCCGTAATTACAACCAAGGAAAAACGATTGAAGAAAAGGTCTTAGTGATGGCTGCTAACGGTACTAGTCAGGATTCAAGTGATCCGTTGACAATCAAAAAGATTGCCTTAACGGCTAAAGAATGCGGTGTGGACATTCAGCATATCGGTGATTCGATGACCGGGATAGCTTTGCCACAAAATATTTATGCCTTAGGAGAAGCAATTCGGGGTTACCGACACCAGATAACGATGATGTCACGTTCAAATTATAGAGGGGTAGAGTATGATGGCGAAGAAAAGTAAATTTTCAGATATTATAAACAACAAGATTATTCCTTTTGCTATGAAAATAGCTAATTTTAAATTTGTCGGTGCCATTCGTGATGGCTTTGGGTCCATTCTACCGCTGATTTTAACAGGTTCCATTTTCTTAATAGTTATTAACTTCCCGGTATTACTGCATTTCGATGGTACGATGGCTCATATTTTTGGGCCGGAATGGTCAGTTAAACTTAATTATGCAGTTAACGGAACGTTTAACTTGATGGGCCTAGTAGCGGCAATGTCGATTGCGTATTTTTATGCGAAGTCTTGGAAGCTGGATCCAGTCGGCCCAGCGATCGCCAACTTGGCAGCTTTTGTGGTAACGATTCCTGCCACCAAGGATTTGGGCATCCCGTTATCTGAAACGGGCAGTTTAGGCTTATTCGTGGCGATGATTTTTGCTTACATTAGTGTTCGCATTTTCAAGTTTATGAGCGATCACCACGTAGAAATTAAAATGCCAGAAACGGTTCCGCCCGCAGTTGCTAAATCCTTTTCTGCAATGTTTCCGACGATCGTTGTAATTATTATTACTTGGCTTGTCAGACTATTTGTTGAGGCCATGAACTGGGGCAGTATCAATGCCATCATTCAAAAGGTTCTGGGAATTCCGTTAATGAAGGTTACTGGCGGCTACTTGGGTGGCTTAGTCTATGTCTTGACCGTTCATTTGTTATGGTGTGTCGGAATTCACGGCGGCAATGTTGCCAACTCCATTATGAGCCCAATCTTTCTTGCACAATTAGACCAAAACCGTAAGGCTTTTGCTGCACACATGGCTTTACCGAATATCATTACTGATTCATTTTGGGTATTTGTTCATATTGGCGGTTCTGGCATGCTTTTAGCCCTTGCATTATTAATGCTATGGAAATCAAAGAGTGCCCAAAATAAAGAAGTTGCTAAATTAGGAATTGTGCCCACCATCTTCTCTGTCAACGAACCAATTATGTTTGGTTTACCGGTGATAATGAATCCAATCATGCTGATTCCTTACGTGCTTTCCGTTGTAGTTGCCTTTACAATTGCCTACTTTTCAATGAAATTCGGCATTGTTCCGAAAACTAATGGGATCGTTATTCACTGGACTACACCTATTTTTGTGAGCGGTTATCTGGCGACCGGTAGTTTCCGCGGTGTCTTATTACAGTTAGTTAATCTCTTAGTATCAATGGGCATTTACTTCCCGTTCTTTAGAAAATATGACCAGACGCTTTATGAACAAGAGCAGGCAAAAGCCATGGAAAAGGATATGGCGACAACTGAGTAGGTTTTAAATAAATGAAATTTAAGTATTTGGGTACAGGGGCAGCCGAGAGAGTTCCGGCAATATTTTGTAATTGTTCGATCTGCAGAAATGCGCAGCTTAAAAAGGGACGTGAAATTAGAACCCAAGCACAAGCTGTGCTTGATGATGGTCAAATATTACTGGACTTTCCTGGTGATAGCTATTTACACAAATTGACTGAAGGAATTAATTTTAATGAAATTGAACATTTGCTGATCACGCATTGGCACTCTGACCATTTTTATGGTGAAGATCTTGCCTATCGCATGTCAGAATACGGGCAAAATCTTTCAAAGAAACTAACCATTTATGGAAGTGTCTTTGTTAAGCAGTTTTTTGACCGGGCTTTGAATTTGGAAAAGATGAATGAACCAGACCGGCTTGAGTTTCAAGTGGTTAAGCCCTACCAGAAATTTTTAATTTCTCAATTATGAGGTTTACCCGCTTCCGGCTGTTCATGGGCATAATCAAGCTGATTGCTTAGTCTATGCAATTAAAGATATAATCTCTGCTAAGACAATTTTTTATGGTCATGATACGGGATATCCGATGCAGGAAGTAATTAATTATTTAAAAAGTGAAAAGTTAAAATTTTCTTTAGTGTCAATGGACTGCACGGTTCAAGTTAGGCCAACAATCAAGGTTCATATGAATTGGTTTGAAGATCTGAAATTTAAAAGCGAATTGATCGAAAATAAGTTAGCAGATGAAAAAACGATTTTTGTTGCGAATCATTTCTCTCATAATGGTGGGAAAACTTATCAGGAAATGAGCGAATTAAGTTCGCGTTATCAGATAGTCACTTCTTATGATGGCTTGGAATTAAATTTTTGATTGAAGACAGAATGGAAAAATATGCTAAGATAATTGCAATAGTTTTGATTATTTGCTGCTGTCAATTGAATATTTAGAAAGAAGAAACATAGAGGTTTTTGATTGATATTAGCGACTTTTAATTTAAACGAAAAACAATTTGCGAAAGGTGAAAGTTTCTTTCTAGTCAACTTCTATGTTTAATATTGTGAATAAACTTGGTTAAATTTGTTGATAATAATTCGGATAAACCGCTGTATGATCAATTGAAAAATTTGTTGGAAGAAAAGATCATCACCGATTATCACTGTGGTGAATTACTACCCACCGAAAGAAAATTAGCTTTATCTTATGATGTCAGCCGGACAACTGTGCGGATTGCCCTGCAAAAGTTAGCACAAGAGGGCTTGGTTGAGCGAATCCAGGGCAAGGGGACAGTCGTTTCCAATTTTAAAAAAATTCAAAAAATCAATGCAACGCAGAGTAATTTTGCTAAACAGATGCTTGAACAGCAGAAAAAGCCTAGGATGAAGCTGCTTAAAGTAGAACTTGCAAAATATACTAAAGAGCTGGAACATGATTTCTATATGAATTCTGAAAACGAGCTGCTTAAGGTGGAACAGCTGTATTGCGGCGATGATATTCCAGTTTTATTTGAGAAGACCTATTTTGCATATGACAAATTTAAGAAAATTGATCTTACAGTCTTTGAAAAAAAGTCTACTGAAGAAGTAATCACTGAAGGATACAGTTCGGAAGCAATCTTTGTGTATGATAAACTGGATATTGTTTCTGCGCCTTCAACTAGGCTGATTAGGAAACTGCAGCTAAAAAAGAGCTGTCCTTTGCTTAAGATTGAACGCAAATATCTAAATCAGATGAATGAACTGATCAGTTTGATTTACAGTTGGGCACGCCCAGATATGTACAGTTACAATGTGATGTATCGTAAATATAATAATGAATAATTAAATAAACCGGTCAAAAAAAGCTGCTGAACTTCTATCTTGAAGTCAGCAACTTTTTTACTGTTCAATTATTTTAGTCTAGATCAGTTCCATTTGACTTGATCACTTTTTTGTACCAGTAAAATGAATCTTTCCGTGACCGTTTCAGAGTACCTTCACCCGCGTCATTTTTGTCGACATAGATAAAGCCATAACGTTTGTCCATCTGTCCGGTTCCGGCGGAAACAAGGTCAATTGGGCCCCATGGCAGATAGCCCATTAGGTCAACTCCATCAATGGCAACGGCCTTCTCCATTTCTGAAATGTGTTTTCTTAGGTAGTCCACACGGTAATCATCGTGAATTGAACCATCCTTTTCAACCTTATCAAAAGCGCCCAAGCCGTTTTCAACAATGAATAATGGTTTATGGTAACGGTCGGTTAAGTGATTCAAGGCAATTCGCAGGCCAACAGGATCAATTTCCCAGCCCCAATCACTGCGCTCAAGAGTTGGGTTGACTGCAATTGCTTTTGCTAAGTCACTCAATTCATCGGGTTTAACTTTTTCAGCTGAAACAGTGGTTGTTTGGTAGTAGCTGAAGGAAACATAGTCAACTGTTCCTTCTTTTAATACGATGCGATCTTCATCGGTAATATCAAGACGGTAGCCTTTGCGTTCGATGTAAGCTTCAACCGCACGCGGATACTCACCAAAGACATGGACATCTGAGAACCAATCACGTCCCTGTTCGAATTTGTCGGCCAGCAAAACATCTTCTGAAGATGGAGTTAAAGGCCGAACCGGTGAATAGTTAATCATGCAGCCGATTTGGAAGTCAGGATTAATTTTATGGCCAACTTTAACGGCTAATGCGGAAGCAACTAGTTCATAGTGTGCAGCTTGGTACATTGCTGCTTCTTTTTCTTCATCAGTCATTCCCTTTTTGAATAAAATACCGGAATTGGTGGCCATTGAAAAATCATTACTGTAGTTAGCCTGATTGTCGATTTCATTGAAGGTCATCCAGTATTTAACCTTGTTCTTGTAACGCTTGAAACAAACGGTTGCAAAGCGGAGGAAGAAATCGATCACCTTGCGGTTGGTAAAACCGTTGTACTTTTTGGCTAAATGGTAAGGCATTTCAAAGTGTGCCAAAGTGATTACAGGTTCGATGCCATATTTATGGCAAGTGTCAAACAAGTCATCGTAAAATTTTAAGCCGGCCTCGTTAGGTTCTTGATCATCACCATTAGGAAAAATTCTTGTCCATGCAATTGAAGTTCTAAATGCTTTAAAGCCCATTTCTGCCATTAATTTGATGTCTTCATCATAATGATGATAAAAATCAATCGCAGAATGGTTAGGATAGTTCTTACCCGGCAGGACGCCATCCGTAATTTCTCTTGGCTTGGTTGCCGAACCAACGGTCATTACATCTGCCATTGATACGCCTTTGCCGTCAACATTCCACGCACCCTCAAGCTGATGTGCTGCAACGGCGCCACCCCAAAGAAAGCCTTTTGGCATTTTTGCTGAATACATTATTAAGTCTCCTTTATATAAAAAATTTATTATCATCCAACACCCATATTATAAAGCAATCTTATTGAGAAAGCGGTTAATATTTCGTTAAATTTGAAACATGTTTCAAAAAAACTATTGATTTTATGAAACATAGTGCTAATATCATCTGTAAGCGATTGCGATGTTCGTAATTGTAAATTTATAGATGGGGGTATTTAGATGAAAAAGAAAAAAGGAAGCAGCTTCCTTAATGAAAAGCTAATACCGTTTTTCAACAAAGTCTCTAGTGCCAGACACATGGTTGCATTAAGAGACGGAATGACGGCAGCCGTACCGATGATTATCATTGGTTCAATTTTCATGATCATTGGTCAATTTCCATGGCCATGGTATTTGAATTTAATGTCACATACATTTAATCCTCATTGGACTGAAGTGGTGCAATATATTACTAACGCGTCATTTAGTATTATGGGCTTAATAGCTGTTGCTGGTATTTCATACAGCTTGGCGAAAAGTTATAAGGATATTGATGCTTTTTCAGCAATGATTGTGGCAATAGCAGCCTATATTTTGACGATTCCAATGCAAAAGGTCGGCGAGGCTGGTCAATTAACGATACCTTTAGGGCAACTTGGTTCAGCAGGTCTTTTTACAGCAATGTTAGTTGGCTTGTTTGTAACTGATTTGTATGTTTGGATGATGCATAAAAATTTGGTATTTAAAATGCCAGATTCAGTACCGCCGGCAGTCAGCAATTCATTTGCTGCACTGTTTCCGGGCGCAATTTCGTTATTTGTCGTTTGGCTAATACGTATAGGTGTTGAAGCAACGCCGATGAAGAGTATCCCTAACGTGATTACTTTCTTCTTACAGGAGCCGATGAGTAAGATCACTAATACATTAGGTGGTGCGATCATCATTGAATTAGTCGTATGTATTCTTTGGTTCTGTGGTATCCATGGTGCTAATGCGATAGCTGGAATTATTGATCCAATTATGTATGCCGCGTTAGCAGCTAATTATACTGCTTTTAAAGCTCATCAAGCTGTTCCTAATATTGTTACTAAGACATTTTTTGATAATTTTGTTCGAATCGGTGGCTGTGGCGCAACCTTAGGTTTTGTTATCTTAATGGCATTCTTTGCAAAAGATAAAGAAATGAAGGCAATTGGTAGATTGTCGATTGGACCAGCAATTTTTAATATCAATGAACCAGTTATTTTTGGTGTGCCAATTGTCTTGAACTACAGAATCGCGATTCCTTTTGTTGTAGCTCCTGTGGCTAATATCATCACGACTTATACGGCAATGAAGATGGGCTGGGTTGCAAAAACGATTGGAATTTACCCGCCATGGACAACACCGGCGCTTTTGTCTGGTTTTCTGGCCACTGGGCATATTTCTGGTAGCGTTATGCAGCTGTTTAATATTATAATGGATACATTAATTTATTATGGTTTCTTCAAGAGCATGGATCGTGCTAAACTAAAGGAAGAAATGGAAGCTGAAAAGCCATAAATTATAATATTGAACTAAAGGACTAAGTATTGCGAATGAAGCAGAAATTAACGGCAACCCAATTACGAATTTATAACTATATTGTAGCTAATAAAGATAAAGTTAAGGATATAACTTTGCGCAATTTGGCCGGTATTTTACAGGTTTCGCCCGCTTCTGTTGTTCGCACACTGAAAACTTTGGGTTACAAACACTATTTTGATTTGCAAAATGAAATCAAAATCGAGCTTAAAAGAAATAAAGTGGTTGACGATATTACTTATCAGGCACAATATTATTTTGACCAGGATTTCTTGATAGATTATGACCAAAAAATCGCGAGTTTTAAAAAGATTGCTGACCAGACTAAAGATTTTATCTTTTTTGGTATTGGTACATCTGGTGACTTGTGCGACTATGGTGCGCGTCAATTTGTTAACAACGGACGCAATGCGTTTGCAATTGATGATCCATATTATCCGATTATTTTAAGTCGCGATTCTTACCAGAATAAAACGGTGATTGTGTTATCGGTCAGCGGTGAAGGCCAACCAACAATCGAACAAGTGAAAAATTTTCGGAAGCAAGGTGCTCAAATTGTTAGTATTACTAATGAAGAAGACAATACCATTGCCAAGCTTTCAGACTTAAATTTTTCTTATCATTTGGAGTATAAGATTATCGGACAGACGATTAATTTAACGACACAAATTCCAGTCGTCTATTTGCTGGAGCGATTGTCACGTGCTTTGCAGTATAAGTAAGAATAAAATAGAAAATGCCATAGGGATTAGGTTCTCTATGGCATTTTGCTGGTATAGTAAAATTAATTAGGTTAGATATTAGGGACTTTTATATGGCAGAGATAAAATTAATTGGCATTGATGTAGATAATACTTTAGTTAATGCGAAGAAAAAGATAGCGCCTCAAGTCAAAGACGCAATTTTTGCGGCTCAGCAGCGGGGCATCAAGGTGGTTATTTGTACTGGCCGCTCACTTTCTGGTACGCAGCAGTATTTGAAAGAGTTGGGAATGACCGAAAAAGAGGATCAGTACATCGTCGGTTTTAACGGCGCAGTGGTTGAAACAACTAATGGAAATGAAATTTTTGCGCAGCAGTTAAGTTATGAAAATTATCTTGATTTGGAACGAATTGCACGTGAAGCCAAGCTGCATTTTCAGGCGGTGGGCGCAAATCGAATTTACACTGCTAATCGTGATTTGGGTTATTATACGGTTTATAATTCGCGAGTTGTGAAGATGGGCATTTCTTACCGGACTAAAGAAGAGATGGCAAATTTGCCGATTTATAAGTGTATGTATCTTGATCCCCCGGAACATTTAGATAAATTTGTCAAAAGCTCTTTGTTTAAAGACGCGATGGATAAGGCTGATTTGACTAGAACTGAGCCGATTTATTTAGAGGCGGTGACAAAGGGCATTAATAAGGGCACAGGTTTAGCAGCATTATGTTCGCATTTAGGCTTAAGTGCTGAAAACGTCATGACGATTGGCGACGAAAGCAATGATATTTCCATGCTTAAATATGCTGGCTGTGGTGTTGCGATGGGCAATGCTGTACCTGATGTTAAAAAAGTAGCTGATATGGTGACGGCTGACTGTGAGCATGCCGGTGTAGCAAAAGCAATCAAAGAAATATTATGATTTGAAAACGCTATATTTACTTTGCCTGTTTTTGAAGTTAGAATTTATTAGGATTAAGATTAATGAATTGGAATAATTATGAAGGACAGAAGAAAAATGAGCAAAACGCACGAAGCGCAACTAAAAGAGGTTGAACGTAAAAAACATGAAGACAGCGTCAAATATCTGTATTTTAGCAGGTATCTTTTCCTAAGATATATGGTGGTTCTATTTTTATTTACGAATTTGTTTTGGCTGTTTATTTCTTTAGGATATAACTGCTTGCTAGGAGATATTGTCGCGGGCAGTATGACCATTTATTCTGGTGTTGCAGCGATTGAACAGTTAAGCAAGATGCATAACCATAAACTTGATGTGCCGATTACGAGAATATATTTTTGGGTGCAGATAGTTGTGAATGTTATTTTACTTTTGCTTACTGTGTCACCGTTAAAATTGAAGCTCTTTCCGTTCTTAAATAATAAGAACGCCACATTCTTGTTAATCGGCTTTTTGCTGATCGGAATAATAATATGTGTCTTATGTGAGCTTAAGATTCGTAAGATTAACAAAAATATTGATCGGTATGCCCACGTAATAAAAACCTTCGAAAACGCAAAATAAACTTTAATTTGTAAGCGTTTCGATGTATAATCTTATTATTAAGTTATTATTTGTTATTTTTGTTGTGGGAGGTTAATATGTCAAAGGCAGAAGGAAAGCCAATGAAAGATCGAATTGCTGAAATAGCGGGAAGGTTTGCGGCTACGCGTTTTGTACGTGCAATTATGGACGCGGGCTATAGCGTTATTACATTTTCGATTGTCGGGGCTATATTTTTAATTTTGACGGTTTTGCCATCAGCATTTCCAATACCAGGATTTGCCGCATGGTATGCAGGTACTATTGGTCGTTTTACTAATTTATTTCAGGCTGTTTATAACGCAACAATGGGAATCTTAGCATTAGTCTTTTCAGGAACGTTTGCGTATTCATACACGAGAATTTATCGAACTGAGGAGCACCTTGATTTAATTCCTGTTAATGGTTTAATGATGTTCTTAATGGCATTCTTCATTACAGTTCCTGAATTAGTCTGGAAGAATGGCTCAATCCAATTTGTTACGCTGTTTACGAAGGATAAGCTGCTTGCTGGTGGTTACCAATCAGCGGCGATTGGCGGAATTTATCGGATTGGCGCTGTAGGAATTTTTACTGGATTAGTTATTGCGTGGTTAACAGTGCAAATTTATCGTTATACAGTTAAACATAACTGGCGCATTAAGATGCCTGAATCGGTACCGTCAGGTGTTGCTAACTCTTTTAGTGCATTGATTCCAGGATTTTTAATTGCTGCAATTGTTGCTGCGATAAATTTAATATTGGTAATGATGGGGACAGATCTATTTAAGGTTTTGTTTATTCCATTTTCGTTTATTAGTAATATTACAGATACCTGGTGGGGCTTCTTAATCATTATTTTCTTGATTCACTTTTTATGGTGGTTTGGAATCCATGGGGCGACGATTATTAGTTCCTTCTATACACCAATTGTTATGGCAAATATGCAGGCTAATGCTAATGTACAGATAAGAGCTCACCACTTTTTTGCCGGTGAAATTATGAATGCTTTTATTACAATTGGTGGTTCTGGTGCTACGCTTGGCTTGGCAATTTGGTTGTTGCTGCGTGCTCGCTCGGTTCAGTTGAAAGAAATTGGTAAGGTAGAGATTGTACCGGCAATTTTTAACATTAACGAGCCAATTCTGTTTGGGTTGCCGATTGTTTATAATATTGATTTGTTAGTTCCGTTTATTGGTGCACCGCTTGCATCAGGAATTGTTACTTTTTTAGGTATTTCCTCGGGCTTAGTTCCAATAATCAAAGTACAACAACCATGGCCGACGCCAGTTGGTCTTAATGGGTTCATTGCCACCACTAGTTGGCAAGGGGCAGTACTTTCTGTTGTTTGTGCAGTTGTGGCATTCATAGTTTGGTATCCGTTTATCAAACATTACGACAACGTATTATTGAAGAAAGAACAAGCAGCTGAGGCTGAAATTAAAGCTGAATAATATGGATAAAAATCCATCGTAATTAAAAAAATCCTGTTTATAAGTATTAAAACTCATAGCAGGATTTTTAATTTGCAAAAAATATTAATATCCGTGAAAGATGAGTGTTATTCCACCCATAAAGAATATAAAACCTAAGAATAAACCGCTCCAAAGTGCCACTAAGATAAAATTACTATTTGTTCCGTGCTTTTGCAGGCCTTTAAATGCTTTGTAAGTTGCATAAAATTCCCAAATACCTAGTAACATAGCGACAATTCCAGCAATTGTTTCCCACATAAAATGGACCTTCTTTCTTGCTAACGATTTTGAGAATGATTATATAGCCAAAATTATTATTTGTAAAGAAAATATTTCAAAATTGGTATAAACCTATTTTTACTTATAAAAAAAGAATAATTTAAATTTAATTTGAATTGGTATAGTAAATTAACTATAATAAATTTGTTCAACAAAAATAAGTTATGAGTTGAACATGATTTCTCACTTATGAAAAAATAAATCTAATTTTTTATAAAAATATTGAAAAATTTTTTCTAATAAGATATAATGTAAGCGAATTCATAAATTAGAATATGAATTAAGGAGGTAATATGTTAGGCTTTTCTGTATATCTTAACAGGACTTTGACAGCTGCAGATTATGATTACCTGCTCATGATGCGTAATGCCGGATTTACAACTGTGTTTACGTCGCTTCACATTCCCGAAAACGATCCTAATTTAGTTCTGCAATATTTGGCGCAGTTAACCAAGTGGTGTAAGGAGCTCGATCTAGCAGTTGTGGCGGATGTGTCTGAAGCTGGATTGAATAATTTAGGTGTGGCTATTGAAAATTCAGAGCAAGTTGCATCCTTAGGATTAACGGGATTGCGCATTGATGCTGGGGTTGACTATCAAACTGTGGTGAAGCTATCGCGGATGATGCCGATTGCTTTGAATGCCAGCACGATTACTGAAGAAAATATTAATGCTTTGAAAACTTTTAATGCTGATTTTGCTAATCTTCAGGCTTGGCACAATTATTATCCTCGTCCTGAAACCGGCTTAGACGCTGCTTGGCTGAAGGACAAAAATGCTTGGCTTCATCATTTTGGATTGCAGACAATGGCTTTTATTGCAGGTGATGCTGAAAAACGGGGTCCAATTTATGCGGGCCTGCCAACACTAGAAAAACATCGTTATTTCAATCCGCTAGCGGCAATGCTGGAACTAAAGGCTTGGGGCTGTGACCACGTATTTGTGGGAGATGGCGCGTTAACGAGTAAAGCAGCAGCTAATTTCACAGATTATCTTGAAAAGGGAGCGTTGACACTACATCTTGAAAACGATCTGCCGAAATTATCTGCCAATACCTGGCATAATCGACCGGATGTTGCTCGGGATGTGGTGCGACTTGAAGAGGGTCGAGCTAGACAGCTTTTTTCTACCATGCCGCAAGAAGACCCACAGCCGCGACCGCGGGGAACCGTGACTTGTGACAATAAAAAGTATTTACGTTATCAGGGTGAACTACAGATTGCCAAGTACGCTCTTCCTCCAGATGAAAAAGTCAATGTTATCGGTCATGTGGTTAAAAAAGATTTACCCCTGCTAGATTTCATTGACGCTGGAACAGAGGTGATTTTCAAGTAAAAAAGCAAATAAAAGTGAAAGAAACATTAAAAAAGAGGTGGGTAAGCTAATTGGGTGTAAACTAACATATAAGTAAAATATTTTAACTTATAGGAGCTGTTTACAAATGGATTTTAAAAATAGAGTTATTGCGGAAAAAAGTAGCTTAACTGCGGCTGAATTGAAGGTTGCAGATTACATCTTAAAAAATCCACGAGTTGCGATGGCTTCTAGTATTAGTCAATTGGCTGTCAGAGCTGGCGTAAGTGCTGCAACGGTCACACGGATGATTAAAAAACTTGATATTGATTCATATACGGCAATGAAAGTGATGCTGTCTGGCGACTTAGCCAGTGAAGATAAGCACCTAGAAAGTCAACTTGATATTCGGGCGAATGAATCATTTACTTCGATTTGCAATAAACTGATTGAAAATGAGATGACGAATATCAAGCAAACAAAAGATCTGCTCAAGCATAAAAATTGCAATTTGGTCATTAACCGTTTGCTTGAAACTAGAACAATTTATGTTTTCGGAGTTGGGGCATCGGCGCTGGCTGCCCAAAATATTTATCAGAAGTGGTCAAGAATTGGTGCAAATGTAGTATTAGGACAAGATATTAATATTTTTCTTGCTCAGTTAATCAATGCTACTAAGGAAGATACATTGTGGCTGATTTCTAATTCGGGCGAAACACCAGAAGTTTTATACTTAGCAAATTATGCAAAAAAAAACAGTATTCTGACAGTTACTTTGACAAAATTTGGGCATAACAGCCTCTATAAATTAGCAGACCTTCCACTGACTACTTGCAAGCCGATTGAACCCGATGTTCGTGTTGGGGCGACAAACTCGATTACGGGTCAATTTTACGTAATTGATGTCCTGTTTTACTTGTATTTTAGTCGTGATTTTGACCGGTGCTATGAAGCAATTAAAAATTCACAATCATCGGTTAAAGACTATAAGGCACATTTTAAAAATAAATAATATTTGGTATAGATAGTTCTTTGAGCAAATAAAGTTGTTATTTGCGCTTTACTTGAATTGGTCTAGAGACAATTATGATAAATCTAAAAGGAGAAAATAATGAGCGAAGATAAATACACTAAGTTGGGTGACAAAATTTATGCCCATATTGGTGGAATGGAAAATGTCCAATCATTATATCATTGTATGACAAGAATTCGAATTAAGATTAAGGACAATGACAAAGTTGATGTTGATGGCTTAAAGAAAATTGATGGCGTCCTTGGAGTTGTTGAGGGTGACACACTAGAAGTTGTTGTTGGCCCTGGCGTTAATACTAAAGTTGCAGCCTATATGGTAGATTTAGCAGGCGTTAAAGAAAATGACGAGTTCCCAACTACGGTTAATCAAACAAGCTCTTATCAATCTGGAAAAGACGAAGTAACTGCAAAGGCTGACGAAGTTCATGCAGCTCATAAAGCAGCATTGAAAAAAACTTGGTGGCGTGCAGCCTTACAACATATTTCTGCAATTTTTGTTCCATTGATTCCAGCCTTTGTTGGTGCTGGTTTAATTTCCGGTGTTGCTGGCATTTTTCGGAATATGATGACTGCAAAAATGTTGCCGGTAAGCTGGGCATTAGCAATAAATGTTTTAGGCGTAATTGCTAATGGAATGTACGGCTATTTAAACATTTTTGCAGGTATTAATGCAGCGAAAGAATTTGGTGCAACACCAGGTTTTGGTGGAATTATCGGTGGTATTGTAATGTTCAACTTGGCCCCGCCTGCTACAATTCCTAATTTGTTCAGTGGTCAGCCGCTCGCACCAAATCAAGGTGGATTAATTGGTGTTTTGATTAGTGTATGGCTGCTATCATATGTAGAAAAATTCTTCCACAAACATATTCCAGACTCCATTGATATTATTTTTACGCCATTACTGACTGTCTTAATTATGGGATTAGTGACACTCTTCCTGATCATGCCGTTTGCTGGTTGGGTATCAAATGGCTTAATCGGAGCAATCAACTGGATACTAAAAGTTGGTGGTGCATTTTCTGGCTTCATTTTAGGTGCAGCATTCTTACCAATGGTTATGTTTGGTTTGCACCAAATCCTGACACCTATTCATGTTCAAATGATTCAAAAGACAGGCAGCACGCCTTTACTGCCAGTTTTGGCAATGGCAGGCGCCGGTCAAGTTGGAACAGCGATTGCACTTTGGGTTAAGTGCAGAAAGAACAAACATTTAACTAAAATGATTAAAGGAGCTTTACCCGTTGGTTTCTTAGGTGTTGGTGAGCCGTTAATTTATGGTATTTCACTTCCTTTAGGACGTCCATTTATTACCGCATGTATTGGCGGTGGTATCGGCGGAGCTGTTATCGGTGCCTTGGGCGGCGTCGGTGCCTCAGCAATTGGTACTTCAGGTATTCCGCTAATTCCGTTGATTGTAAACGGAAGAGCTTGGGCATACTGTTTAGGTTTGCTTGCTGCATACGCTGGCGGTTTTGTAGTTACTTATTTCTTTGGCGTTCCAAAATCAGCAATGGTTGCCACTAATGAAGATGGTTCACCTGCTGAATAAGCTATAGAAGGTAATTATGGAAATTAAAAATTTAGTAACCGAAACCCGCAATCCCAAGACAATGCACATTGACACTATGTCGACTCTTGAAATGGTTAAGACAATTAATGCCGAAGACCAAAAAGTGGCACAGGCAGTTGGCAGTCAGGATGAGCAAATTGCCAGGGTAATTGACCGGGCCGCAAAGCTTTACGCGCAGGGCGGCCGTCTAATTTACGTGGGTGCTGGCACCAGCGGCCGTTTAGGTGTGCTTGATGCGGCGGAATTAGTTCCAACGTATGGCATTAAGCCTGAACGGGCGGTCGGCTTGATTGCCGGCGGTAAAAGTGCCATGTATCGTGCAGTTGAAGGCGCGGAAGATTCACCCGAACTTGGGGAAAAGGATCTGCGTGAACTCAATTTAAACGCGCAAGACACGGTTTTAGGTCTGGCTGCTAGTGGTCGCACTCCATATGTTATTGGTTGTCTTGATTATGCAAAACAGGTGGGCGCCTTTCCGGTTGCTATTGCCTGTGTTGCAGATTCGGAAATCGGCAAGCATGCGAAGGTGGCAGTTGAAGCCGTGGTTGGTCCCGAGGTTGTCACCGGTTCTACGCGGATGAAGTCGGGAACTGCCCAAAAAATGATTTTAAACATGATTTCAACCGGAGTGATGATTAGGCAAGGCAAAGTTTATCAAAACGTGATGATTGACGTGCAGCCAACTAATGCCAAGCTGGTTGATCGCGCCTGCCGCATTATCAGCGCTACAACTGGTGCAAGTAAAGAAAAAGCACTGGCAGCATTGAAAGACACGGCTAACGATGTTGCTTTGGCGATTGTCATGATCAAAACTGGTAAGGACAGGGACGCTGCGAAGCAATTGCTTCAGGTTAACCATGGCCGTGTTGGGCAAGTTTTAGATAGAAAATAATGGAAAAGGCAAATGTTACAAAAAGCATTTGCTTTTTTGTATCTTAATATACAGTTGAGGCTTGAATGTCGGACAATAAAGTTGAATAATAGTTATTGATAGTGCTTTTTCTGCAACTTTTGTTAAAATATAAGTTGTTAACATGTTTTGATGGAGGAAATTATGTCTTATAAAGACAAGATGATGTTGTTTGCCCTTAATTCGAATGTTCCCTTGGCGAAAAAGATTGCCGCGCGTATCGGCATTCCGCTCAGTAAGTCGAGTGTTGAACGCTTTAGTGATGGTGAGATTCAAATTAACATTGATGATTCTGTTCGTGGTAAGGATGTTTATTTGATTCAGTCTACTAGTGCACCTGTCAATGATTGCCTGATGGAGCTGCTGATCATGATTGATGCGGTGCGGCGTGCTAGTGCGCATAGCGTTAATATCGTGATGCCGTATTACGGTTATGCTCGCCAGGACAGGAAAACTAGGCCGCGTGAACCGATCACAGCAAAGTTAGTTGCCGATATGCTGCAAACGGCAGGAGCTGATCGCGTTCTTTCGCTGGATTTGCATGCACCGCAAATTCAAGGCTTCTTTGATATTCCGGTTGATAATTTAATGGGCGCTCCTTTATTAGCTGATTATTTTTTAACCAAGCACTTGGAAAAAGGCGCTGTGGTTGTTTCACCTGATCATGGTGGTGTAACCCGGGCTAGAAAGTTAGCAGAATTTTTGGGTACGCCGATTGCAATTGTTGATAAGCGTCGGCCGAAAGCCAATGTCGCCGAAGTCATGAATATCATTGGTGATGTCAAAGGCAAGCGTGCGATTATTATTGACGACATGATTGACACGGCTGGAACAATTACGCTGGCTGCGCAAGCTTTGATTGATGCCGGAGCGACAGAGGTTTATGCGAGCGCAACCCACGCGGTTTTGTCAGGGCCTGCCATTAAGCGGTTGAATGACTCACCGATTAAAAATCTTGTGCTGACAGATTCGATTAACCAACCGATTGAAAATAAGCTGGACAAGATGCTGCTCGTGTCTGTTGGCCCGTTAATTGGGGATGCAATTAAGTGTATTCAAAAGAATGAGCCGCTCAGCCCGCTGTTTAATACACGTTATGAAAAAGATAAGCATTAATTAGAATCATTTTCAGAAATTAAAATACCGGTGGAAAAATTATTTTTCATCGGTATTTTAAATGCTGCTGTTACTGTCAAATATGAATTTTCGCCAATATCTTTTTTATTTTGGCAGCAAACAAGGATATTATTTCGATTAACTTCCAAATATATTTTAGATTATGCTAAAATATTAGTCATAATATTTTAATAATAAGCTAAACTTAGGAGGATGAACGCATGTCATTTACGGATGTTGAAGACTATTTTAAAAAGTACCACATGGAAGATCGAATACATGTTTTTGATGAAACAACAGCAACGGTACAGGAGGCAGCAAATGTCCTGCAGGTTGATCCCAACCAAATTGCCAAAACGATGGCGTTTCAACTGAAGGAAGCACCGATTGTGATCGTTACCGAGGGCGGTGCTAAAATTGCCAACAGCAAATACAAGGGGAAGTTTGGGCAAAAAGCAAAGATGGTCAAGTTCGATGAACTGGAAGAGAAGATCGGGCATCCCGCAGGCGGTGTCTGCCCGTTTGGCTTGAAACCTGGGGTCAAGGTTTATCTAGACGAGAGCCTTAAGAAACACCAAATTATTTATCCGGCTGCTGGCTTGCCCAATTCGGCCATTAAATTGACTTTGGAAGAACTGGAAAAATTTACGACACCATTTGAATGGGTTGATGTAACTAAATAGGAATTAACGGAAGTTCTTTTGCTTGGAAGGCAGGAGTGCTTTTTATTTTGGTTAGAAAAATTGACCACTTAGCGCGTTGCAGCAACTACTTAGTCAGATGGTATTGCTTTTGGGGTAAGATTAAAGTTTAATAAAATTATGAGGAGAAGGGAGCTAGAAATGAATCTTAAAGGACTGATTAAAACTAACTGGCTAAGAGCAATTCTGGTGTTAGGAATTTACGTTGTTTATTCTTATGCTGGAACGATGCAGGAGTATGTTTTTAAATATGTCACTAATGAATTAGCGGGCGGCAAATTACCGCAATTTTTCTTTTGGCTGCTTGTTCAGATAGGTATGGGGTTATTAACGGTTTTGCTATTGCCGCTTGCCACCTGCCTGTTTACCAAACAGATTCAAGAATATGTTCACCAACTTCGGAGTAAATTGCTGCAGTACTATTATTTTGCGGGTTCAGAAAAAGTTGCGGATATGCAAAATGATTTGGTTAACAACATGAAGGTTTTGACCGATGACTATGCCACGCCCTGGATCAGCATTTGGAGCAATCTTATCATTATGGCAATGTCAATTGGCGTTTTGTTTTCGCTGCATTGGAGCCTGATTTTGGCAACGATTGTTGCTGGCATAATTGTCATGCTGCTGCCCAAAATTATGGAAAAGAAAACTGCCACTGCCACTTCCGTTGCCGCTAAAAAGAATGCGACCTTTCTGAATACCGTTGCAAATTGGTTTGGCGGCCTGAATGAATTGCGGCGCTACAGTGCTTCCAGTCGCCTTAACCGGGAGCTTAGGCAAAGCAGTAAAAATTTGGCAGATGCGAATGTTAAGCGGGCACAAGAGAACTCAATTGCTCAGGCTTTTAACGGTTTAGGTAACGCAATTGGGCAAGCCGGTATTAGCTTTTGTGCGGGTCTACTATTTTTTGCCCGTCAGATAGACTTCGGCAGTTTTATGATTGCAGGGAGTTTTGCCTTTTCAATTTTTGCGGGGTTGTGGCAAATTACCAGTGCGGTGACGCAGATTAAATCCACTAAAAAATTGCGTGCAGAAACAAGCAGGCTTCTACAATCGGTAAAAGTTACACACAATTCTGCTCTTGTTACTGGGGTCAGCGGTAAAAATTTGTTTGTGAAGTATGACAATGGTGAGCAAATTGCCTATCCGGATTTTACCATAAAAGGCGGCGATAAAGTTTTGCTAACCGGCGATTCGGGCAGCGGTAAATCCACCTTGTTTAAGCTGTTATTAGGACAACTCAAACCGGCGCATGGCGAGATTATATATACCGGCCAGGATGGACAGGTGGTTAAACCTGATATAGCCCGGATTGGCTATATTGCACAAGATTCGAGTCTCTTTCCCGATACGATTGCCAATAATATCACCATGTTCAACCAAAAATTGCAGACTGGTGTCAAACGGGTGGCGGCCAAAGTGCAGTTACAAACGGATTTGGCACAATTTCCCAATGGCGCGGAGACAGTGGTTGATTTGGATCAGGATAATTTATCTGGTGGGCAGAAGCAAAAGGTTGTTTTGGCGCGTGCGGAGCTTCACCCTGCCAATCTAATTTTGTGTGATGAGGCGACCAGTGCGATTGATAGAGCTACAACTGCCAAGATTATTCATGAGCTGTTAAATTCCGACCAGACGGTCATAATGATTGCTCATAATTTTAGTCCTGAATTACGTAAAATGTTTGATTATGAAATCCGTTTACAGGCTAAGGAAAGGAGACAGGACAATGACAATTAAGGCTTTTTACCGAGCAAATCCCATGCGCTTTTGTCTGCTGATTATGATAACCATTATTCGGCCGTGGTTCACCATTTTTAATACCATGCTGGTTATGTATGAAACTACCGCAATTAAAGACCGGCATTTTAAAATTTGGCTGTTATTAGAAATTGTTTCTTTTGTCATTCTTGCTGGTGACTATGCAATTGAATCGTTTGCAGATTATCTGTCTGCTAAACAAGTGGAACAGTATAATTTTAGCTTGCGTGCAGAAATTGTCGCGCATTTTTATGCGGATGGACAAAACCACCAGATTGGGCAGGTACAAAATCGCTTAACTAATGATTTAAAACAAAATGCCCAAAATTATTTGTTACAATTTTTACAGCTGGTCAATAAAGGCAGCATGTTATTAGCAGTTTTTACTTTTTTGCTGACTTTGCACTGGAGTCTGCTACTGACGATCATCCTAATGACAGCCATTTCATTAACGCTGCCGAAATTAATTGAGAAGCCGTTGCAGAAAGCAATGATGCAGATTTCTGACAGTAATCAAAAATATCTTGATAGTCTTGAAAAATGGCTCTCAGGTCTAGATGAGCTTCGCCGCTACTTAGCTAGTGATAAGCTGTTTCACGTAATGGCTAGATCTTCTAAAGAATTGGAAGATGCTAATGTTAAACAAACAACAATTAGCCAAAGCTTAACGATCGTTACCGGTCTTGTTTCGGAAATTTCTTCGGGGCTCTTATATGCTTTAGCCGGAATATTGATTGTGCAGCACGTTGCTATCTTTGGTGTAATCACCGCTGTTGGCAATTGCGAGTACTACTTGACCAATTCAATTAACCGTCTGGTTACTGCACAGGGACAGATGAAGGGCGCGAAAGCACTTAATCATGAGATTGCCGCTACGGCTGCGAGGATCCCGCCTGTTAAGCAAGAAAAACTGCAGATACCGGTTGCCTTGACAACATCTGATTTAAGCTTAAAGTTTCCTAATGGTGCGAGCCTGGCTTTTCCTGATATTGATGTGAAAAAGGGCGAAAAGATCCTATTGACTGGTGATTCTGGTGCGGGCAAAACAACCCTGTTTAAATTACTGTTAGGTGAAATCAAACCGGCAACGGGCAAGGTGGTTTATAAGGATGAATTAGGAAGAGCAATTAACCCCGATATGAGTAAAATCGGTTATATTCCACAGGCACCGATCCTGTTTCCTGCAACAATTGCCGACAATATGACGATGTTTAACGTCAAGCTGAAGAATCGGCTTGAACCACTGGTTGAAAAAGTGCAATTTGCCGGAGATGTTGCTATGTTTAACGATGGCCTGGATGAAGAAATTGATCTGGATAAGCTGAATGTTTCGGGCGGTCAAAGGCAAAAAATTGTGTTGGTGCGGGCTCTGGTTCACCAAAGTGAAATTATCTTGATTGATGAAGGAACCAGCGCAATTGATCAGAAGGCGACAATGGAAATCTTACGCCACGTAACAAGTAGTGACGCAACGGTGCTGTTTATTGCCCACAGTTTCAACGATGAGATGAAGAAATTGTTTGATCGGGAAATTCATCTGGTGAAGAATAAAAAGTAGGATAAAAATTTTACGTGAATAGAAATGAATCCGGGGGGAAAAAACTCAGCTCAAAAAAATAACATTCTTTTTGAAGATAAATAATTTAGTTGGATTGAGCCATAATAATTTTATATAGGCTCTTTTGCTTGAGCGGCAGGAGAACTTTTTATTTTGCTTGGTAAAATGGACCATTTGGTCAAATAACATTACTTTTGTAAAAAATTAGGGTTTAATGAATATCAATTAAAGTATATTACTGAGTTAGAAAGGAAGAATTAATGAACATTAAAGAGATTATCAAAAGCAATTGGCCGCGGGCTTTGTTCATTATGGTTGTTTATTTCATTTATTCATTCTCGGGGACTGTGACGGAATATGTGTTGAAGTTTGCCACAAATAGTCTCAAAGTTGCAAATTTTAGCAGTTTTCTTTTCTGGATGGTTATTCAAGTAATCGCCGGAATTTTAAGTACAGCTTTTTATTCGCTCGCTGTCTATAGTTCCAGCCGGCAAGTTCAGGATTATTTGCACCAGGTGCGCGACGAATTAATGCACCATTATTATGGCAGTGGCAAAAGTAAACTTTCAGAAATGGAAAATGAGCTTGGCAATAACATGAAAATCTTGGCTGATAATTATGCTCAGCCTTGGTTCAGTATTTTTGAAAATGTACTGATAGTTGCAATGTCAATCGGCGTTTTGGTTTCATTACATTGGATCTTGATTTTAGCAACCGTTATAGTTGCGATAATTGTTATGTTGTTACCTAAAATAATGAAAAAGCCGATGGCAAAAGCTACTGCCGATGCGTCTAGGCAAAATTCCCGTTTTCTAGATACGATTGAACACTGGCTTAGTGGATTAAGTGAATTGCGGCGTTATCGTGCTTTTCCTAGGATGAACAAGGAATTAGACCGTGATAGCCAAAAATTAGCACAGGCTAATATCAAAAAGGAAAACTTGCACGGGATAGCGATTGGCATTAACGGAATTGGCAATGTTTTGGGGCAAATAGGAATCTCGGGTCTAGCGCTAGTCTTGTTTTTTAATCACCAAATTGACCTAGGCGGCTGGATAATTGCTACTGGTTTTTGTTCTAGTGTTTTCAACGGACTGTGGGAGATAGTTGATGCAATTACAGCAATTAATTCAACCAAAGAATTACGGAATGAAACTGTAAAATTGCGTGTGCCTGAATCATTACCAGCAACTGTTCCTGTTAACAGTCTTCAGGTAAAAGATTTGGTTGTGAAATATCAAAATGGCGAAAAAATTAGTTATCCCGATTTTACGATCAAGCCAGGCGACAAAGTGCTTTTGACGGGGGATTCGGGTAGCGGCAAATCAACTTTGTTTAAAGTATTGTTAGGCGAGCTTGAACCGCAGCAAGGGCAAGTGTCTTACTTGACTGCTAAAGGGAAAGCCATAACTCCTAAGAAAGCCCAAGTTAGCTATATTGCCCAAGATGGCAGCCTATTTCCGAGCAATATTACTGACAACATTACGATGTTTGCAAATAAATTAAAGGCAAAAGTGCCGCAAGTTGCGCAGCAAATGCAGCTGGTACCGGATTTAGCTAATTTTCCCGCTGGCTTAGAAACGCAGGTCGATTTAATTCAAAATAATTTATCGGGTGGACAGAAGCAAAAGGTGGTTTTAGCAAGAGCAAAAATTCATGAAGTACCAATGGTATTGCTGGATGAGGCAACGAGTGCAATTGACAGCAGGGCAACTGCCAAAATTGTCCATGAATTACTTCAGTCAAAGCAAACGTTGCTGATGATTGCCCACAATTTTAGCCCAGAATTAATCGCTCAGTTTGATTACCAAATTCATTTAGAGAAAATCACAGGAGGCAGCAAATGACGATTAAAGACTTTTTCAAAGAGAATCCACTACGCTGTATGCTCTTGATTTTCACTGCGGCATTTTTTCCTGCAACTCATATTGCCTTAACTGGCTTGATGGCTCTAATGACAACAGCCGCGCAGAAATGGCAGATTGCGTCTGCTTTTTGGCTGCTTGCTGCTAGTTTTGTACTTTCTTTAGCTGATTATTTTGTTCAAGGCTGGTTTAACTCCTTGTTTACTAAACAGTCTGAGCAGTACAACGTAACATTGCGTCGAAAAATTAATTACCATTATTTCTATGATCAGGCTGACCATCAAGCCTCACAGGCACAAAATCGTTTGACCAACGATCTGGTTCAGGCAACTTGGGATTATTTTGCATCGTGGAGCAATATCGTTATGGACATTAGTTTTTTCATTTCTGCCTTTGTCTTGCTTCTCAGTTTTCATTGGCTTTTACTTGTGACCGTTTTGCTAATGACGTTTGTTTCGCTTTTGCTGCCCAACTTATTAGCAAAGCGGCTCGAAAAAGCAACTACGCATATTTCTGTTGCTAATCAGGCATATCTTGATAATTTGGAAAAATGGTTGTCGGGGTTAGCCGAAATTCGCCGCTATTTATCCGGAGCTAAACTTTTTAAGGTGATGCAGGCGAGTTCGAAAAAATTAGAGGATGCAAACGTTAAGCAAGTTGGTGTTAGGCGAATTCTACGGGTGCTTACCAGCGCTGTTTCTGAAATCTTCAGCTTTTTGCTTTTCGTGCTAGCTGGCTGGCTGATTACGCATAATCAGCTTCAATTCGGGGCATTGATAGCTGTCAGCAATTGTCGTTACTATCTTTCTAGTTCAATTGAGCAAATGATTGATTCATATGGCCGAATTAAGGGGATTAGGCCTTTGAATAAGCAGATTGCGGAATCGGCTAGTCCAGTTGCTGAAACTGAGCCGGTAAAGGTGCAGACACCAGTTGCACTAACAATTTCTAATTTAAGTTTGCAGTTTCCTAATGGTGAAAAACTGACCTTTCCTGATATTGATGTGAAAAAGGGCGAAAAAATCCTGTTGACCGGTGATTCTGGAGCTGGTAAAACCACTCTGTTCAAATTATTGTTGGGCGAAATCAAACCGGCAACGGGTAGGGTGATTTATAAGGACGAATTAGGAAGAGCAATTAACCCCGATATGAGTAAAATTGGTTATATTCCGCAAGAACCAGTGCTATTCCCGGCAACTATTGCCGATAACATGACGATGTTTAACGCTAAATTGAAACAAAATTTGGTACCACTGGTTGAAAAAGTGCAATTTGCTGGGGATGTTGCTAAGTTTCACGATGGTTTGAATGAGGAAATTAATCTGGATAAGCTGAATATTTCCGGCGGTCAAAGACAAAAAATTGTCTTAGTGCGGGCTCTGGTTCACCAAAGTGAAATTATCCTGATTGATGAAGGAACGAGTGCAATTGATCAGAAGGCGACAATGGAAATCTTACGTCAGGTAACAAAGAGTGATGCAACGGTGCTGTTTATTGCCCACAGTTTTAACGATGAAATGAAGAAATTGTTTGACCGCGAGATTCATCTGGTGAAGAACAAAAAATAAGTTGGTGGAAAAATGCGGACGAATTATTAAATTGAAACTTAAAAGCTAGAAATTACGCAGAAAAAGCGTGATTTCTAATTTTTTTAGCTCAAAAATAGAAGTTCGCAGTCGAAACTCTGACTAAAACTAAAGATTTATCCAACCTGTATAAACCATATATTTTGCGAGTGGTCATAGTCTATGTTAAAGCTTTTGCTCTTATTACTTTTGTTTGTTTTCCTAAAATAGATTTTTGATAACTATTTAATTTAGAATCTACAATTATCCCGTCTACATTTTTAATATTAGAAAAAATATAGGGATTAGGTTTGCCTATTTTACTACTATCAATTGCTATAAACGTTTCTTTTGAATGTGCTAAAACAGTTTTTTTAATATTAACATCAGAAAAATTTGAAGTTACTGCTTCATCATGAAATATTCCATTAATTCCTATAAAGGCTTTATCAAAGAAAAAGTTCTGTATGCATTGAACGGTTACAGATCCTATAAATTGATTGGAAGATTTATTATATGTACCACCTGTAAGAGTAACGTAAGCATTTTTATCAACAAGATAACGAAAAACAAGGTCAGAATTAGTTATATACTGTACGCCAATATTTAATGGAAGAAATTGACATGCTGCTGCAACTGTAGTTCCAGCGTCTAAATATACAGTTGTATTTTCTTCAATTAGTGAAGCTATGGCAACTCCTATCTCTATTTTTGCTTTTTTTTGAATATGATTTTTTTCATTAGTCGACTGCTCTACGATCAATGAAGCGCCGCCATATGTTCTAGAAAGTAATTTTTTTTCTGATAATTCATTTAAATCTCTTCTGATTGTCATTGAACTTACATTAAGTGCCTTGGCAATTTTTTCTGTTGATAATGTCTTATTTTCAGAATTATTAAGTAAAGAAAGAATGCGATTTTGTCTAGTTATTTTCATATTTGCCCTTAATTATTTTTAAATGATTAATATTATAAACAGTTACTTGTTTTTTTCTTAAAATAAAATTCAACTTAATTTATATAATATAACTAATGTATGTGTTTGACAATGTTTAACTTCTAAAAAGTCTAATAATAATAATTTTTCAAAATAGCTTTACATCAGTAATTAAATCGTTTACAATACATTTGTAAACAAAGTTAAACAAAAAAAGTAAGTTAAACAAAAAGGAGACAAAGTGAATGCAATAAATATTTCCAAAGTGTTAGATGAAAATACTGTTACTTTAAATTTGAAATCTCGTACCAAGGAAGGGGTAATAAATGAGTTAGCACAATTGCTGAAGGAAAATGGAAAATTAGAAAGCCAAAAAGAATTTGTTAAGGATGTTTTTTATCGTGAAACTGAAGGTATTACAGGATTGGGGCAAGGCATTGCAATTCCACACGGAAAATCAAAAGCTGTGTTAGAAACTTCTCTTGCAATCGGAATCTCTAATCAACCAATAAAATGGGAGAGCTTAGATAATCAACCAGTAACTGTAATAATATTGTTTGCAGTACGAGATGAAGATGCTAATGTATTGCATTTAAAATTATTGCAACATGTGGCTATTTTGTTAGCAGATGATGATTTTGTTAAAAAATTACATGAAGTAAAATCCAAAACAGAATTAATTAACATGTTTAAGTAAAGAAGAGGCGAAAAAATGAAAATTGTAGGTGTTGCTGCGTGTACTTCTGGAATAGCTCATACATATATTGCAAGAGAGAAAATAATTCAGGCTGCTACTAAATTGGGACATGAGGTACATATTGAAACTCAAGGAACTATTGGAACTGAAAATGCATTAACTCCTAAGGAGATCGAAGAAGCTGATTTTGTTATTTTAGCAGTTGATATAAAAATAGGCGGTAAAGAAAGATTTAAGGGAAAGAAAGTGTTTGAAGTTCCGACTAATGTAGTTATAAAATCACCTATTAAGTTAATTGAATTATTAGTAGAAAAAGTAAAAAATGAAAGAGGATGATTAGTTATGTTTAAAAAATTACAGTTGAAAAAGCATGCAATGACGGCTATATCATATATGCTTCCGCTGGTTGTATCTGCTGGATTATTAATTGCAATTGGCAATTTAAGTGGTGGCTCGAATATTACGAATATGAATCAAATTAAAAATGGGCTGAGCATACCAGATGCATTTACCACTCTGGGGGTATGGGGCATGATGTTGTTAGCCCCAGTTATTTCAGCAGCTATTGCATATTCGATTGCAGATAGACCAGGAATAGCTCCCGGGTTGCTTTCAGGAATTATTTCTTATTATATTGGAGCCGGATTCTTAGGTGGTCTACTTGGTGGCTTTGTTATTGGTTGGATAGTACTGTTTTTAGTGAAATATATTAAAGTTCCTAAGTGGGCTGAGGGATTGAAGCCAATGTTAATTGTCCCTTTGCTTGCTTCGATAGCAGCTTTGTTCTTAATGTTTTTTATCCTTGGAAAACCAATCGTTTGGTTGACTGACTGGTTAACAGAATTTCTACAAAGTATGCAAGGTTCAGCTAAATTCTTATTTGGTGGAATTTTAGGAGGAATGGCTGCTTTTGATTTTGGTGGTCCTGTTAATAAGGTTGCATCATTATTCTGTGATGGACTGCTTTTGCAAGGAATAAAAGGACCAGAAGCCGTAAAAATTTTAGCTTCAATGGTTCCACCTTTTGGAATTACTTTGTCATGGGTATTATCACTACTTTTCAAGCACCCAATTTATGGGAAAAAGGAAGAAGATAATATCAAAATTGCCTTTCCGATGGGAATATGCATGATTACAGAAGGATGTATTCCAATTGCAATGGCAGATTTAGTTAGAGTTGTTGCTGCTTGTACGATAGGTGCTGCTATTGGGGGCGGAATGAATTTATCATTTGGAGTGGAAAGTCCAGTCCCGTCAGGAGGCATGTTTATTGTTCCTGCAATGACCCATCCTTGGATCTTTTGTTTAGATTTGTTTGTGGGAAGCTTAATAACCGCACTCATCTTACTCCTTTTAAAGAGAAATCCAGTAAAAGAAAAAGAGGATACAGCACAGACTGAAAATGACATTGATTTAAGTGATATTAAAGAAAATTAATTATTATATTGGAGGAATAAAGAGACATATGTATGTATCAATGACTAATATGTTAGCAAAGGCTAACAAAGAAAATTATGCAGTTGCAGCAATTAATTGTTTTAATTTAGAAAGCGCTTATGCAGTAATTACCGCGGCGGAAGAGATGAACTCACCAATTATTATTGATCTTTTGATGGAACACTTACAAAAACACCTTGGTATGGAAACAGTCCTTCCGTGTGTTATTGACTTAGCTAGAAAAGCAAAGGTTCATGTTGCAATAAATTTAGATCATGGTAAGTCTAAGGATTATGTTGTCAAAGCGATCCATGCTGGATTTTCTAGTGTAATGATGGATTCTTCAGAGCTCACGTTTGAACAAAATATAAAAAACTGCCAAGAAATATGTGAAATAGCACAAAAAAATGATGTTTCTGTTGAAGCGGAAGTGGGAGCTATGGGTGCTGTGAAGAATAGTCAATACACTAATCAAAAGATGTATACTGATCCAGCTCAAGCAATAGAATTTGTGAGGTTAGTTCCAGTAACAGCATTAGCTATTTCTTTTGGTTCTTCGCATGGCATAATGCCTAAAGATTATGTACCAAAATTTAATTTTGATATTTTAAAAGAAATAAAAAAGGCTACAAATATGCCATTAGTTTTGCACGGAAGTTCTGGATGTGGACCTGAAAATATCTCTAAATCTGTTGAATTTGGAATAAATAAAGTAAACATTGGCTCTGATGTAATGAAAGCACAATCAGATTCACTATGTGAACAATATAAAAACAATCCAGATCGCGATTTTGTAGAAATTGTTGAAACGACTATTCAGCCTGCTATAGATACTGTAAAAAAATATATTAAAATTGTCGGCTCAAGTAATAAAGAATAATAAAGTTTAATACTAAGGAGAAAAAATATGTTAATAAATATGAATCAGTTGCTTCCAATAGCTAAAAAGAATCACTTTGCAGTTGGAGCATATAATGTTTCTAATTCGGAACTTTTAAAAGCAGCAGTTGAACAATGTGAAGATGACAATGCACCTGGAATAATTGCAGTACATCCTTCCGAACTTGAGTATGCAAAAGACGACTTTTTTGCTTATGTACTTCAAAGAATAAAAAATAGTAAGGTACCTTTTGTCTTGCATCTAGATCATGGTGATACAATACAAAATGTTGCTAGAGCTATTCATGATGGATTTAGTTCTGTAATGATTGATGGCTCTCTAAGTACTTGGGAAGATAATGTTGCAATTACTAAAAAGACAGTTGAAATGTGTCATCTTGTTGGAGTTACAGTCGAAGGCGAAATTGGAACCATAGGTCAGACTGGTAACCATATCAAAGAGCATTTACAGAATGGAATTTATACTCAGCCTGATGACGCAAAAAAGTTTGTTGATGAAACTGGCGTTGACACTTTGGCTGTTGGAATTGGGACTGCACATGGTATCTATCCTTCAGATGTTACTCCTAAAATTAGAATTGATATTTTAAAAGAAATATTAGCTAAAGTTGATGTTCCTTTAGTACTGCATGGTGGCTCTTCTAATCCTGATGATCAGATTGCTGATGCTGTTAAAACAGGTATAACTAAAGTTAATATTTCCTCAGATTATAAATATGCGTTCTTTGCAGAAGCGCGTAAAGTGCTTTCGGAAAATGATGGATGGGATCCTAATCATCTTTTCCCGAGTTGTATTGTAGCTGCTAAAAAGGTTGTTCACCATAAGAATAAATTATTTAATGCGATTAATAAGGCTGATCTGTACAAAGATACTGAGCCTTGGAGAAGAGATTTACTTTAGAATTATTAATAATATGAATCATGTAGAAGCATATAAGATTTTGTTTGCTTATTTTACTGGTAACTAAGAATTATTTTTATGTATTTAAGTCGTATTGCAGAAAGTGGTATTTTTTAATTAAGCCAATTAGAAAAATTTAACTTAAAAAAAGAGCGTTAGAATAAAAAACTAACGTTCTTTTTAAATGGTATTTACTTAATCTCGCAGTATTTCCTACGATTTTTCTATTCACCCTTAAATGTTCCGGCTTCTACTTCCCTAATGAAATCGGCCAAGTGCTTGTAATAAACAGTCGGATTGTCGACCATGTGGTGGTGGCCGCCTTCTGGGGTGGTTACCAATCTTGAATTAGGGATTTCCTTCTGCATGGTTTTGGCAGTTGCAATCGGCATGGTTTCATGTTCACCAAAGGTTAGTAAGGTCGGCACCTTGATGTTCTTCAGTTGCTTTCTGAAGTGCCAATTTTTTAACTTGCCCGTGATGACGAATTCATTATCGCCCTGAAAGACGTGATAAACATCGCTGCCGCCAATGTCCTTCAGGTGATAAAGCTTGGACGGCTGCTTGCGGTCAACAAAATTAATGTTCAGAATATTAACATCGTCTTGGTAGCGCTGGTTATCATAATCATTATTTTGTTCACATTTGTGCATGAAGTCGATTTCGGTTTGCGGCAGCACTTCTTGCCGGCGCCGGTTGACAGACGCAACGTATTCATCAATTTCGTCAACCATCGACGAAATAATGGCGCCCTTTAAATGCTGACCGTACTTTACGGCATATTCCTGTACGAGCAGCCCGCCCCAGCTTTGACCAATCAGATAAAAATTGTCAAGGCCCAGCTTTCTTCTCACTTCATCAACTTCGTCTAAAAAGTATTCGTAAGTCAAATATTTGTCAGCAATTTTTGGATCGGAAAAATCGGGTTGATCGGAATAAAGTGAGCCCAATTGGTCATACATTGTTACCTGCACGTCCAATCCTTGTTTTTTAAGCTGGTCGGCGGTGTCTTCCCAGTATTCGTGATTGCCGCCGGGGCCGCCGTGCAGCGCTAATAAATGAATGTCGCCGTGCCCCTGAGTATTGGTCCAAAGATGGTAGCCGTTGTCTAGTGTGATAATTTTGGTTCCAGTTTTCATATTTTTCTCCTTAATTAACTTATTATTTTCTATTTTAGACTATCTATCTGTAAAAGGGCAAAGGCTACGCTAAGGTAATATATAGTAGTATTATTGGTGGAATATTGTTGTATAATTTAATTAATTATTGGTGTAAGGAGGAATAATTATGGCAGAACCAGAGTGGTTAAAAAAGATGAACCGTGACGAGTATCTTAAAGAAGACTTTGCTGCAACAGGCAAGTCGCGCTACACGGTTACAGGTATGGATAAAGAAGATCCGGATTGGCTGGACAAGGCGGCTAAGAAGGTGCACGCGGCAGAAGGCGATGATTATGTCAAGCTTGATAGCGGTCTGCTCACAGTCAACCAGCTTAATTGGATGTTACGCTGCACAATCGGTGAATTAAGTTTTGTTGATGATAACAACCAATTCTTGTGGTACAACCGGCCGGTTGACCCAAATGCAAAAATGAAGGCCAAGCGTGTGCCGGCGCAGGTCGGCGATACGATGAAGGATGTTCACCCGGATATTGGCGACGTTATTCCCGAAGCCAAAAAAGTTGTGCACGCCTTGCGCACCAAGGAGGCGGGACATGACGATGTTTACATGCCGGTGCCGAATGGTAATTTGCAAAAGTTGATTTTGCATTATTATAAGCGGGTAGAAGACGACGAAGGCAATTATGCCGGCGTTTATGAATGGGTGCAGGACCTCTATCCGCTCGTAAAGTATTTCTGCGAGACCACTGGTCAAAAGCTGGTCGTTGATGAGGATGCAGCGACGGGTGCAACTTACCGGCGCAATTCTGATCCCGATAGTACGAGTGGTGCTTCAACCAAGTCCGAAACCGAGAAGGAAGAAAAAACTGCCGCCAGTGAAGACACAGCAACAGGCGCTTCGCAAAGTTAAAAATAAAGTTGGTGAGAAAGCTGTTAGAATTTTCTAGCAGTTTTTTGTTATGCTAAAATAAAGCTAAGCGAATAATAAGATCTGTATTTATCGCTAATTTGGGAGGCATTATGACTTTTTACACACTTAAGTTTATTCAGGAAAACCAAGATCAAAACAAAACAATTTTGTACACGCTGATTTTGGTCGCTGCTGTTTTAATGATTATTTTTGCGGTGCTCTATTTACGGCACCGTCTCGATACCCGTTACCGGGATTTAGGTATCATTGCGCTGCTATTTTTGTTATTGTTTGCGGGAACGCAGTATGAACGTTACGTTCAGACAAACACGCAAAAATCACAGTCGGCGCAAGTTGTACCCTTTATTAAGTCGGTAGCCAAAGATTATGGCGTGGCGGAGTCCGATGTGATGGTTAATTCAACCACGCTGCAGGACGGAATTATCGTGCGGATTGATTCACAGAACAAGGATTACCAGCTGACGCTGAATGGCGACAACAACAGCTATACGCTGAAGCAGGCGCACGTAATTGATCATCGGGTAATTAAGAAGTAGGAGACAAAAATGGATTATACACAGCTTTTTATTAAATTTGCACTTGGCGTGTTAACGCTGATTTTTCAGATCAATATTTTTGGTAAGAGTAATTTAGCGCCTTCAACAGCCCTAGACCAGCTGCAAAACTACGTTCTTGGTGGGATTATCGGTGGTTTGATCTATAATTCCAGTATCACCATTCTGCAATTCCTGCTGGTTCTGGTTGTTTGGACTTTAGTAGTCTTTATTTTGAAATTTGCGCGTGACCATAATAATTGGATTCGCGGCTTGATTGACGGCAAGCCCGTGCAGGTCATCAAGAACGGGCGTGTGCTGGTGGCCAACTGCATGAAGGCCGGAATTTCGGCTAATGAATTAATGTTTAAATTGCGCAGCCAGGGCATTTATTCGGTGGAAAAGATTAAGAATTGTATTTTTGAACAAAACGGCCAGCTGACAGTGATCGAGAATGATGAAGCAAATATCCGTTTCCCATTAATTAGTGATGGTCAAATCAACCAAGATGTGCTTGAATTAATTCATAAGGATAAGTCTTGGATTGAGGAAGAAGTCAAGAAGGCCGGCTTTAACAGTGTTAACGATGTTTTCTTGGGTGAACTTAATAATGGTAAAATTTCCTTTACAAGCTATCAGCAATAGTAAAGAAGAGGATTAAATGACAAAAATTAAGCATGCACAGCAGCTGCTGGCAGCGGCCGACGCGGTGATAGTGACCGCAGGTAACGGATTTGCCAAGGCTGAGGGGCTAGATATTTTAAGCAGCCAGGATTTTGCTGCTGCTTTTCCAGAGCTTGCTATCAAATATGATGTGCGGACAATTGGCGACGCGCTGGATCAAAAATTTGCTTCTTGGAATGAGGCCTGGGCCGTTTGGAGTCAGTTGATTAGCAAGTATTCGCATGACTATCAGCCCAGTCAGGCGATGGCCGCTTTAAAAATCGTTTTGCAGGGCAAAGAATATTTTATTGCAACGTCTACTTTTGGGCATTTTTTTGAAAACGCCGGCTTTAATCCCAAGCGCATTTTTAATGCTTTTGGTGATTGGACAAAAATGCAGTGTTCAAGTGGCATCAATCACGGTCTTTATGATGATGGTGCGGTTGTTAGCAAAATCATGACTGCGCTGAAAGCGGGCAAGCAGGTGACAGATGAATTCGTGCCAAAATGCCCTAAATGCGGCCAGCCGCTGGAGCTGCACATGCCGCTGACGCCTCATTTCTTTCCCGACACAGATGCCAATACCGTTTTTCGCTGGTTTTTAACCGGTCACGAAGAGCAAAAGCTGGTCTTTTTGGAACTCGGTGTTGATGAAACCAGCCCGCAGCTAGCGGAACCAATTGTTAAATTGGTGGAACAATACCCGACTTGGTCGTATGTTGCGGCTGATTTTAGCCAAGAAGCACTGCCGGATGCCATTCAGGAGCGGGCGGTTGGACTTGATACAGATTTAACCACGGCTTTAACCGAATTAGCAAAAGAATAGGAAGAAAAATGAGCATTTTTGTTAAAAATGGTGTCTTGCATGTTTCAGGCGCCCAGGAAAAACTGCGCGGCAAGGGGCAGGAGCGGCCTGCTTTTTTGACCGATTACACGCTGCTGGATATCGAAACCACGGGGCTTAGCCCATACCGCGACCGGGTGACCGAGCTCGGGGCAATTAAGGTAGTCAATAACGAAGTTGTTGACCAATATACCAATCTGACATTTTACCCCAAATCAAATAAAGTCCCCGCATTTATTACCAAACTGAACGGAATTACCGAGGAGCGGCTGCTTAGTGAAGGGGTGCCGGTTGCTGATGCCATGAAAGACTTTCGGGCATTTATCGGGGATGACGTTATCATTGGCTACAATGTCAACTTTGACCTAAATTTTTTGTATGACTTAGCAAAAAAATTTCACCTGCCAGAACTTAATAATGATTATGTTGATGTCTTGCGTTTGGCTCGTGCTTTTTATCCACATGAAAAGCACAACCGCCTGCTGGACTGCATGCAGCGGGCCGGGATTGCCCAAGTGGAGGAGCACCATGGTTTAGCTGATTCGCTTGATACGAAAAAAGTCTATGATGACTTTCGGGATAATTTTACGCCCGCTTTGCTTGAGCAGGCTCAGGCGCATGTTAAAAATATCGATTTACTTGAAAAAGAACTTGCGCCGTTGCAGTATGGTTTCCATAATCCGGTTAAAAATAAACGAGTTTTGTTTACCGGCAATCTGGCAATGGATAAAGCGGAAGCGGCGACGATGGTCAGCAATTTAGGCGGGCAGGTGGACCAGGCTGTGACACCGCAGACCGATTATGTGATTAGCGGCGACCATGACTTTTTTGATAAGAAAAATGAAGACTTGAAAGTTGTCCGCGATCTCAGTAAACAGGGAGCCAAGATTCGTTCGTGGTCTGAGAGTTTTTTTCTGAATATGCTGGATGATTGGGCAAGAAGATAAATAAAAACGGAAAGGTGAGAGCCTTTCCGTTTTTATTTTAGGATATTTTGAATGAGAAAGTTTAAAAAGCACCGCCGCCAAAACCGCCTGACGATCCACCAGAAAAACCGCCTGATGCGCCCGTTGTCAATAAGCCATCGGCAGTGAATTAGTTTAAAAGAATATTTTATTTTTTAATGAATCATAATCCTGCCTGGTGTAAATTATTTTCAACTACCTCTTTGCGCTTACCGGAAATCAAGAAGTAGGCTAAAGCAGCATAAATGATTAAAAAAACAATGTCCAGCTGCCAGTCAAATGTGGTCGGCACGCTTTCGTGGGTTGTGCCGGTGGTAAAGAATGCCAACAAATCCCAGCAGCCGTGGTAAATCATGGTGATTGTCAGTGAATCTGTGTAGAGATATAGGGCGGCTATGAACAAAGCCCAGGAACCGACAGCAAACATTTGCTCTAAAGTGGCAGACAGGGGCTGGGCCGTCAAGTTGCCGAAATGGAAAAGCCCGAAAATAATTCCGTCAGTGACAACCAGCAAAATTAACTTTTGCTTGGTGTTTTTAAAAATTCTGGCTAGTAAATTTAAAACACAGTATCGATTCAGCCACTCTTCAGCAATTCCGGCTTCGACGGCGGTCAGTGCTAATTTCCAGTTGACCTTGACCAGTTTGAAATTCCAGGCCGTAAAAAGATTGTTAAATGACGCTGCGGTTGAAAAGCCGTTGAAGAGGGTCGTTGCCACAATGATCAGCAAAAGCCCCAGCAGCATCCCTTTGCTTACCTGAGAATTAATTTTGCAGTGAGGACTGTGGAACCCCCACTCACGCATGGTAATTGCAGTGACAATAATTAGGATAAAAGTGCCGCTTAACCCCGATTCAGTTAAAATTTTAAGTGGTTTAGCATATTTTAAACCCTCCGCAATGGAACTTGGCGTGCCGACGAGCAGACCAAATAGAATTGCGAATAAAATGATGATCCGCCCCCAGTTGTTTTGAATCTTTACCAAGGCCAGCATGGTCATTGGAATGTACATTACAAAAGAATACAGTGTTACCGCAGCCACCCAGAAAGTGCTTGTTAAGATATGGAAATGAGCCAGCATCATCAGCAAAAAGTTTAGACTTTCTTGCAAGGTGAAGGTGACCGCAATTGCCTGAAAATAGTGATTGAACTGCTGCCAGCCACTGGTTGGATTCTTGGTTTTTTTTAATAAGAAAAATTCCAAGCAGGCTAACAGCAGGCAAAATTTAATTAAAATTAATTGGCTTAGTTTGGCGGTTCGACCTAGATGCTGTATGTTAAGTTTGGTGAAATAATTGTATGTCAGCAGGATAACAATCTGTGCCCAAGTCTGCCACAGGTGCCACCTTTTAAGTATTTTTTCTGAAAACATTTTTTCCTCCTAAAAATAGTAAGTCCTCTTTCTAGAATACTACATAAATCCCTGAAATTATTAACTGAAAATTAAATATATTTAAAAATAATTTTATCTTGGTATAATATTTATAATCTTTAAACGAACTAATATCCATTTAGGAAGAAATGTGTTTTTAGCAAAAATGTTTGCCAAGACAGATGACTGTCTGCAAGCAAAAATAATTGTTCATAAGCAGAATGCGTGAGAATTATGCAGTTAAAAGGTTTAATCAAGATCAATTATTTAAGAGCTAGTACAATTTTGCTTTTAGAAATTGCCAATGCACTAGCAATTACTTACGGCTCGTATATTATTATTACGGCTTACAATCAACTAAGCGGCAATAATTTATTTTTGTTTGTACTAATTGTTGTTGCTAGTCTGGTCATGCAATTTGGCGGATACCTACTTTCTGCATTGGCAAATTACTTATTTAGCAAGCAAATCCAGGATTACATTCACCAGATTAGGTCGCAAATGATTAAGCATTATTATCAAAATAAGCCGCTAGCTGTTGCCAACATGCAAAATGAGCTGAACAATAATTTGCAAATTTTAACTGATAGCTATGCTAATCAGCTCCTCAATATCTTAAATTCGATTTTATTAGTTATTACTTCTATTGGAACACTGTTCATTTTAAATTGGCGCTTGGTCCTCTTAACAGTCGTTCTGGCACTTGTTACACTCTATATTCCGCGTTTTGCCCAAAAGCAAACTGCGGCAGCCACTGAAGAAATTGCTAAAAAGAATACAGCTTACTTGGCTAATATTCAAAATTGGTTTAATGGACTGGCCGAATTACGGCGGTATTTGGCTTTTTCTGTTTTGGACACAGTAATGCAGAAGCAAGGTTGGGGTTTGGAAAAGACATATGTCAGGCGGCAAAAGATTTGGTCGATTGTTGAATTCATTAATGGCTGTGCTAATTCATTTTCACAAATCGCAATTACAGTTGAAGCAGCACTGCTTTTCTTTCAAGGAAGTATTTCATTTGGAGCGATCTTTGCCGTCGGGAATTTTTCATCCAGTATTTTTGCCGGCATTTTAACGATCACAACTTCGTTAACGAGAATGCAATCAGCTAAACCAATTAATGGGCGAATTTTACATTTACGAGTTTGCTTGGATAATAAAACTTGTCCGCATGCACAGTTTTCTGCAATCAAGACCAGAAATTTAAGTATTGCTTACAGCAGCGGGCAAAAAATTTCTTATCCGGATTTAACAATTACCAAGGGTGAGAAGATATTATTAACTGGTGATAGCGGCGTTGGCAAGTCAACTTTGTTTAAATTGTTACTGGGGGAAATCAAACCAGCAACTGGGCAAATTGTTTTCCAAGATGATGTTGGCAAGACGCAGAACCGTGCTGCCTTTCAAATAGGCTATATTCCTCAAGACGGCACACTTTTTCCGGCTTCCATTCAAGAAAACATTACGATGTTTGACCAAAATTTGGATTCTCAAGTTGATGACACTCTCAAAGAAGTCGAGCTAGCCCAAAATCTTCAGCAAACAGCTAAAGGAAAGACAGTTAAAATCAACCTTGATAATCCCAATATCTCTGGTGGGCAAAAGCAAAAAATCATTCTGGCAAGAAATGAAATTAGACAAAAACAAATTTTATTAGCCGATGAGCCGACTAGTGCAATTGATAAAGTCACAAGTAAGCAGATTCTGACCAAATTGTTGGCAGGTAAACAAACAATAATTGTGATTGCACATAATCTTGACCAA
Source organism: Lactobacillus sp. ESL0791 (assembly GCF_029433255.1). Lineage (NCBI taxonomy): Bacteria > Bacillati > Bacillota > Bacilli > Lactobacillales > Lactobacillaceae > Lactobacillus > Lactobacillus sp. ESL0791. The sequence continues at coordinate 567,690 of NZ_JAQTHU010000001.1, forward strand.
GCGACAAAAAATTTATTTGACCGTGAGATTCATTTATGTAAAAGAGATGACAGCAATGAGCTTTAAAGGATTATATTCGATTAATAAACCAAGAATGATCGCCCTGTTAATCTTAGAATTTATTACTTCGGGCTTAGTAATTGGTACTAGCTATCTTACAACTTACATTTTCACCTTCATTAGAGCTAAGAATTGGCATGCCTTTTTAACTTTTATGAGTTATGAATTAGTCGCATTTTTGCTTAGTTATCTTGGGATGAACTGTTGTCAGTTTTGGATTGAAAAGCAAATTCAGGAATACAATCATCTCGTGAGAAAGCAGCTGGTTAAGCATTATTTCTATGATAATCAGGATCACCCGGTTAGTCAGTTGCAGAACAGATTAACTAATGACCTGAATATCATTAAGTCTTCGGATTTAAGCGTTTATACCGATATTCCCTATTATTTAGCACAAGTGCTTTTTGCAATGATTGGTTTATTTTCTTTTCACTGGAGCTTATTAATTGCTGTGCTCATTCTAGCGTTGCTTAATTTTAAATTGCCGCAATTGTTAAGGCCAATGATGAAAAGAGCGGCAAATAAACTTTCACAAGCAAATAAAAGCTATTTGGATACGACGGAAAAGTGGTTAAACGGTTTAGCCGAATTGCAAAACTTTATGGCGGGCAAAAAATTGTCTCAGGAAATGGCACATGCTTCTGAAAATTTAGAAAGTGCTAATGTTAAAAGAACTAAGACCGTTCAGGCTCTTAGCATTTTGAACAAAGCTACTTCCTTGTTTTTACAATTTACTCTGCTGACAATTACAGCCTACTTGATTACGAAACACATGATTATTTTTGGTGTGATTGCAACGGTTCAACGCTTTAGCCAATCTTTGACTGGCGGTTTCCAGATGCTGACCAATGAACTTGGACAGATTTCTTCAGTTGGCGATTTGAATAAGGCGATTAAAAAGGATAGAACGAAATTGTCTACCAAGAAAGAAGTCGTTGAACCGGCAACCCTTTCTGTTACCAATCTTTCGTATCAGTTTAAGAATGGCAAGCAGATTGCTTTTCCTGATTTTAATATTAAGAGCAATGACAAGGTTCTTATCTTAGGACCGTCGGGCAGCGGAAAAAGCACTTTGTTTCAGCTGCTAGGCAATAAAATTAATCCTGATAAGGGGCAAATTATTTTTAAAGATAAAAATGGCAGCAATATTTCACCAGAGAAAATTAAAATAGGCTACATTCCACAGGAACCCGTTTTGTTTCCAGCGTCGATTAGCGACAATATAACCATGTTTGATCATGAACTAGAGCCAGGGGTTAAACAAATTGTTGCGGATGTTTATTTAAAAGACGACCTTGATAAATTTGCCAATAAATTAGCAACCAGAATTAATTTAAACAATCTGAATGTTTCCGGCGGCCAGCGGCAAAAAATAGTTCTGGCAAGAACTTGGCTTCATGAGTATAAATTTGTTTTGCTGGATGAAGCGACATCTGCAATTGATCAGGCAACCACGGAAAAGATTTTGCAAAGATTGTGTCATAGCAATGCCACGATTCTGTTTATTGCGCATAATTTGAGCCAATCTTCAATTAAGCTCTTTGATCAGGTAATTAGAATTGGTTAGGTTAAAAAAGTGCTTCTGCTAATTATTATGGAGCACTTTATTACTTTTTTAATACCATAATTTCATTGCAAACAAATGTTCGATTTGCTATACTTACTCTTGAATTATCTAGAAAGAGCAGACTGATGGCAAGAAGACGCAGAAAAAAGAAAAATTCTAATAGCTTATTAACGCTGGTTATCATTATTATTGCGCTGCTTTGGGGCGTTGGCACCAAGGGCGGCAGTGATCCGAACGGGAGCAAGACCGTCAAGGATTTCACGGATGGAACGACCAAGGTTTCGCCGCGCAAAGAATTGAGGCAGGCTAAACCAGCCAATAAAATTTATGGCGGCTTGTCCCACGCAGATTATGAAAAGCTGGCCAAGCTTGATTTTAAAAGCGGCGGCGCTGCCTACATAACTGTCAACAATGATAAATCAACCCTAATTAAGCATGCCTGGAAGGTTAACCGGGTAATTTATTCTGATCTGGACAGTCTGAACCGCACCTCACATTCCAATACCGCCTTTATTGAAAAACGAAATGTGGCCAATGATAGTCTGCGGGTGCGGCAATTTATTGAACCGACGGCCTGGCATTACAACCGCCGTGATGGTGAACAAATCTATAATCGGGGGCATTTGATTGCTTATTCCGTGTCCGCGGGCATCGACCAGGAGGGTAATTATGAGCCCGATAATCGTTCGGGTGACCAAAATAATCCTAAAAATCTTTTCACACAGTCGGCTTTTTCCAACCAGCGGATTCAAACAGTTTTTGAAAGTAAAGTCCGGGAAGCACTGCGGGAAAATAAAAAAGTGCTTTACCAGGCAACACCGATTTTTCGCGGTAATGAGCTGATGGCGCGGGGCATTAACTTGCAGGCCGTGTCAACAGACGGCAGCCTGGATTTTAATGTCTATTTATTTAATGTTCAGCCCGGATATTTGTTTGATTATCAGAATGGTCACGTAAAAATTGCTCACAACCTGCAAGTTAATAGTAGAATATAGATATATATTTTTACTAAGCGAAGAGGGGACGAAATGAAAAAAGATAATTGTACAGCAATTTTGGTCGGTAAAGACGCAACGATTGATGGTTCCACCATCATTGCCCGTGATGAAGACGGGTATGGCGGCATAAATGAAAAAGTTTTTGTTCTGAATCCTGCTAAAACCTACAATGAAGACTATGTTTCAAATTATAATGGTTTTAAAATGCATCTTACAGGCAAGGGCTGCAAGTGGACCGCGACACCCACTGCTGACAGCAGCGCCGGCCGCTGGGATGAGCAGGGGATCAACGAATATAATGTTGCCATGTCGGCGACCGAAACGGAAATGACGAATGCTCGCTGTTTGGGGCACGATCCACTGGTTAAGGCTGGGATTAACGAGGATTCCATGCTTTATCTGACCCTGCCTTTTGTTAAGACAGCCCGTGAGGGCGTTGCACGTCTTGGAGCATTAATTGAAAAATACGGCACCGGTGAGAGTAACGGCATTGCTTTTTCCGATAACAAAGAAGTCTGGTACTTTGAAACTGGTGCCGGGCACCAATGGGTGGCAGCCCGCATTCCCGACGATTCTTACGCAATTTGTCCGAATCTAATGGTCATTCAAAACGTAGATTTTGCTGATGCGGATAACTTTATGTTTGCTTCCACCCTGCAGGATTTTGTGAGCAAAAATAATTTAAATGCGGCAAACGATGACAGTTTCAACTTTCGGGATATTTTCGGAACGCAAGATGAAGCGGACAGCTACTATAACACACCGCGGACGTGGTACGGACAGAAACTGTTTAATCCGCATGTTGTGCAGGAACCAACCAGCCAGGAAATGCCCTTTACAAGAAAACCGGAAAAGAAAATCGGTGTTGAGGATGTTCAGCGCTTTTTGACCAGCCATTATAATGAAACACCGTATGATCCGATGGGCACTTTTGCATCGGGCAGCCCGAAAGAGCAGAAAATGTTTCGGGCAATTGCTCTGGACCGTAATCAGGAATCCAGTATCTTGCAGATTAGGAACGATGTTCCGGCCAAATTTGCGGCCGTTCAGTGGCTTAATATGGGCTTTTATGCTTATTCGCCTTATGTACCTTTTTATACCAATATCGATGATACACCGGCGAATTACCAGGTTGCCGACCAGATGGTTGACCCTGACCGGAGTGCATATTGGTTGTATAAGGTACTGCAGGTTGTGGTTGAGCCGCGCTACCACCAGTTTATTTATCAGGTCAACGCTTACCGGGATGAGTGTCAAAGCTATGCGATAAGCCGAATTGAGGAAATTGATCGCGAGGCGAAGGCAGACGTGGGGACAGCGCTGGTTAAGTATTTGACCAATGCAAATATTAAGACGGCTGCGGAGATCACGAAGAAAACCAAGAAACTACTCAGCTCGCTTGTCCGGCAGACACTGAATTCATCTAAATATCAGTTTGAACGCGGCGACAACTTGTAGGAGCTGAAAATGAGTTTTAAACGAAAAATTATTACTGGGATGGCAGCCGTGCTGCTTGCTGCCAGTCCGGCAATTTTGCCAAGCAGTAACGTGCAGGTCGTAGAAGCAGCCAAAAAGAATAAGCTGACATTGCTGCGGGATGCATATTTTTATAATAAAAATGGGCAACGTGTCAAGATCAGCAAAGCTTCTGGTGTCCCCGATATGCATCGAAATGAGCAGGGTTACTGGTATGCCGCAAGTTACGACAAGATAACCTATACTGGTAAAACCAGAAAACTTAAGGGCCATACTTATTACCAGCTGGACAAAACGACCTTCTTGAGAGATTCGGATATTGCAACCGTTAATGGCAAGAGCCTGCAACAAGGGAAGCTGCTTCTTAATCATCAGGCAGCTGTTTATAATAAGAATGGTCAGCGTAAAAACATTAAAAGCCTGGCTAAGAATATCTTAGTTAAGTATGCTGGTAAAGTGCAGCCGAAGACTGCTAAACAAAAATATTACCTTGTTAGTGGTGATACCTCTAATGTGGGGACAGAAACTAAAACAGCATTGGCAACCAAAAAAATCAAGGGCAAAGAATATTATTCATTGGGTCGCAATCGCTATCTGAGAGCTGATAATGTCGGCTATATTGATGGACTTAAACAATTTTATGACGGTCCGGTCTATGTCACGCTGGCTGCTAATGCCACTACAGAAAATTTGGATATGTCCGACAAAACTAGAAAGTTAAAAAAGGGACAGAAAATTAAGGTTGGCCTGAAGATTTATGATAAAGAGGACGATGATGATGAAGTTTCAGAATATTATCGGCTATATAATTACCCTAAAGAATACATTACCGCATATTCTTGTGCTAAACCGCGACCTGATTTAGAGCCAATTAATTCAGCGGATGTGTTCCTCTATGGTGTCATTCCAACTAAAGAAACACCAGTCTACACGATTGATGGCAAAAAAGATGCAGGCAAAACCGCTTTTAAACCGGGAAAGAGAATAAATGTTGATAGCTTGATGTATATTTGGGTGCCGGATGAGCAAAAAGCTGAGCTTTTCTATCATGTACTAAATTTGGATGAGCCAGCCGATAATAAGGCAATTTCTGATACTGAATTTGTTAAGACAAGTGATGTTAAATTTGTTACTTATACCAAATTAACGCCACTCAACACGGCGACAGAAGCCCAGGACGATATTGCCGTGGCTGCGCCTGATGATAAGCTGGAATTAACAACTTTGATTAACAAGAAAATAGAGATTCCTCAAGGTTCCGGCACTTTGCGAGATAATTATGAAGTGGCGCTTGTGCTGGCTCAATCTGCTAATGATTCTAAAACAGCTACTTTGGCGCAAGTTAAGTTAGCCAGCTGGCAGTTAAAGAATTGCGAAGCTAGGTTAGCGGAGTTTGCTTCTGTGACAAGCAAAAAATAAAAACGATTCTTAATCGCGACAGTCTAAGTGGCTGTCGTTTTTGTAACTTCTATCCTTTTTTGCAAGATATAAATGCTGGCCAGAATATTGCAAATTTAAAACTAGTAAATGAAAATTCTCTTGGCTATACTGGTTACTCAGGAACATTTAATGGGTCTTCTGTTAAATTTGCCGATGAAGCTTTTAAAAGTTTAAAGAAGAACTTAACAACTGCAAAAATAACTGAAATTGCTATTGGCGCTCATGTATTAGATAATGGTGAAATTTATGTTTGTGTTGGGGAAACGCACTGATTGCTTTTGAATGGGTAGAGTTGTTACCGCAAATTTCTCAAATGCTGAAGCAATATAATAATTTTTTGCTATAATTAATCATGAACACAGCAAAGAGTTTTAAGGGTAGTGGTCATTTTTCTAAAAAAGGAGAGGGTGCCAATGGTACGAAAATCCACAGAAAGGAATTTGACCGATGAGCGTTACCGATTTGCTTGCAACTCTGTTTGCATTTGGATCGTTTCTGCTGATGTTGTTGACATATATCGACAATCATCACAAAAAATGACGGCACTAAAAAACTACCTCGTTTTAACTTTGGTAGGTTACAGGTAGCTTTTTAGTTATACTATAATTGACCACCGCTCTTTAAGCGGAAGCTGTAGTTCAGAAGATGTCCCCTTTTGTAATGGGGCTTCTTTTTTATTCTACATCAGTATTGTAACATGATTTCACTTGGATAGATAGCTTTGTGACTATAAATTTCATAAAGCTTAAAGCAATATAATAATTTTTTTGCTATAATTAATCATGAACACAGCAAAGAGTTTTAAGGGTAGTGGTCATTTTTCTAAAAAAGGAGAGGGTGCCAATGGTACGAAAATCCACAGAAAGGAATTTGACCGATGAGCGTTACCGATTTGCTTGCAACTCTGTTTGCATTTGGATCGTTTCTGCTGATGTTGTTGACATATATCGACAATCATCACAAAAAATGACGGCACTAAAAAACTACCTTGTTTTAACTTTGGCTAGTTACAGGTAGCTTTTTAGTTATTATTACTGACCACCGCTCTTTAAGCGGGAGCTGTAGTTCAAAAGATGTCCCCTTTTGTGTTGGGGCTTCTTTTTTGTCTACACTTGTATTGTAACATGATTTCATTTGGATAGATAGATTTTTAATTTCATTATTTTGTATTAATATTTTGGTATTATGAACGATTTTGAACAATTATGAATGATTTTGAACGAAAAACAAGCACCTTTTGATGCATTGCTCACGAAAATTGTTCAAATTGGGAACAAATATTTTGTATCTTATGGGAAATAAACAGCTAAAGCAGTTGCTAAATAAGTGAGCAATTTATTTGCTTCAAATTTAAAATTCTGGGAAATTTCAAAATTTGAAAGTGTAAATAATAATTACTGATCGTCTAAATTAATTTAAATCATTTGTGAAGGTAATTATAGTAAATTTAGTTAAAGGAGTCTTAATGAATTTAGGAAAACAAAACAAGAGTGTCTGGTCGGTAATTCTTATTTGGCTTGGTATCTTGGTAGCCTTTACGGTAATTGCGCTTCTGTGCATGATTATCCCCAGTTTATTTGCGTCTGTGTTATATCATTGGTCTGCAATTGGTAAAGCCGAATGTAGGCAGATTGGTAATAACCTACTGATTATTTTTACCGTCCTTAGATATGTAATTGCTGTTTGGCTGCTCTGTCTTGCTAATAAATATTGGTTTAAGGAAAAATTGTCTTTTAATAATTGGCACTGGTCATGGAACGTGATTATTGTCACAGTTGCTGCACTGATATTCTATCTTTATAATTTTTCTACACTGCAAATTGGTTTTAATGTAACCGATATGTCTAATCTCTGCTTTACCTTCGGCCCTGCAATTTTCGAAGAAATTTGGTTTCGCGGGATCGTATTATTGACTTTGGTTAAGGTTTTTAGCCAGCATAGGCATGGCATTTTGCAGGCGCTATTTCTCAGTGCCATAATGTTTGGCTGTATTCACCTCTTTTTCTCGGATATGACTTTATCTGATACCGTTTTGAATGCCTGTGGCGCGGCCGGTACTGGCCTGCTTTTTGGTGCACTGTATTTGCGGACCAAGAATTTGCTCTTGCCAATGGTGCTCCATTTTGCGGCAGATTTTGGTGCTAACTTTTTAGCGACGACAGCGCTTAATGATTTGTCGCTGGTGTCAATTGTTGTTCAAATACTTGTCGATATTGTGTTTGCCCTCTTCTTATTAAGAAAAACCTTAGTAAGGGATATTCTTAGTTAGAATTAATTAGCAATTGTGCAAATGCCTAATTGTTGGCCCGAAGGCTAGCAGATCAGGCATTTTTTGCTTTAATAATTATTTTTCACTATAGTTCTGCTAAAATAAAGAGAGCATATATTTTAAGAAAGGTTAATATTCGTGAAAATTTATAACACGCTGACGAGAACAAAAGAAGAATTTCATCCTTTACATCAGGGCAAGATTTCGATGTATGTCTGTGGGCCGACTGTCTACAATTACATTCATATTGGTAATGCCCGCAGCGCGATTGCCTTTGATACCATTCGCCGCTATTTTGAATATCGGGGTTATCAGGTTAATTATGTGTCTAACTTTACCGATGTTGACGACAGGATGATTAACGAGGCGCGGGCCGAAGGAATCAGTGTTCCGCAACTGGCTGAGCGTTTCATTAATGCCTATCTGGAAGATACAAAGGCGTTAAATATTGAACCCGCAAGTCTGCATCCGCGGGCAACCGAAGAAATACCAGCCATTATTGCTTTTATTGAGAAGCTGCTTGCTAAGGGCTATGCCTATGAAGTTGACGGCGACGTTTATTACCGTACTAAAAAATTTAAAAATTATGGGCAACTAAGCGAGCAAAATATTGGCAGCCTTGAAGAAGGAGCTTCCCAGCACATTAATGAAGTTGAACAAGAACGCAAAGAAGATCCGATTGATTTTGCACTGTGGAAGGCGCAAAAAGAACCTGATGAAATTGCGTGGTCATCACCTTGGGGAATGGGTCGGCCGGGCTGGCATATTGAATGTTCGGTAATGTCGACCAAGTATTTGGGCGAAACGATTGATATTCACGGTGGTGGTCAGGATTTGGAATTTCCCCACCATGAAAATGAGATTGCCCAAAGTGAAGCTGCGACCGGTAAGAAATTTGTTAATTATTGGCTGCATAATGGTTTTGTGACGGTTGGTAAAGAGCAGGAAAAAATGTCCAAGTCACTGCATAATTTTGTAACGGTTCATGACTTGCTTAAAACGGTTGATCCGCAGGTGCTGCGCTTCTTTATGGCAAGCGTGCAGTACCGTAAGCAAATCAATTATTCACAAGAAAATTTGCAGCAGGCGGAAATTATCCTGAAACGCTTTAAAAATACTTTGCAGGAACTTGACTATCGTTTGGCTGATGCTACAGATAGTTTGTCTGCACCGGCTTTGCGTGCAGCCGTTGCGGCAACGAAGACTGACTTTGAAGCAGCGATGGATGATGATTTCAACGTGCAGAATGCACTGACGACACTCTATAATTTATTACCACTGATTAATGAAAATCTCAATTTAGCTAAAGTTGATAAGGATGAGTTAGCGAAGCTGAATAATTTACTTAAGTCGTGGCTGGGTGTTTTTGGCATTGATACAGAAAAATTAATTGCGAAAACAGCAGGTACAGAAGATGACCAGATTACCGCACTTGTACTAAAACGGGACGCTGCGCGTAAAAATAAGGATTGGGCATTGAGTGATCAATTGCGCGATCAGTTAAAAGAACTGGGGGTAACCGTGAAAGATACCCCGCAAGGGACTAGGTGGACACGTGACTAAAATAAAAAAATTGGTGGAAGAAGAGATTAATCCGGATACGCTGAGTGGCCAAACGCTGGCATACTTGGGGGATGCGGTTTATGAAGTTTATATCCGGCGGCATTTGCTTAAAGGCGGGATTGTCCGTCCCCAAGTTTTGCAGCGCGAAGCCACCCATTATGTTTCGGCTAAAGCACAGGCAGCACTGATTACCAAGTTGCAGGATGAAGGCCGCTTAACGGAAGAAGAAATTGCAATTTTTCACCGCGGTCGCAATGCTAAAAGTCATACCAAGGCGAAGAATACGAGCTTAGGGACATACCAGATTTCGACCGGCTTTGAAGCGGTCTGGGGCTATCTTGATTTACTCGGTAAAGATGAGCGAATTAAAGAACTGACCTTGTGGTGTATTGAAACGGTAGAAAATGGTGGAATCGATGAATACAAATTCGACTGATGAAAATAAAGATTTTGTTTTTGGCCGGCACAGTGGGTTAGATTTTTTAAAAACGCAGAATGCGGATAAAATCAACAAGGTATTTTTACAGCAGGGAGCACAAGAAAGTTTTGCTAATCAGGTTTATGGCTTGGCTAAGAAAAAGCGGCTGGTTGTGCAGGAAGTTCCGCGAAATAAACTTGATCGCTTAGTTCAAGGACAGAATCATCAGGGTTTGGTTTTGGCTGTTTCAAGTTTTAAATATGCTGCTTTAGATGAATTGCTCCAGCAATTTGAACAAGACAATAAAGAGCCTTTTTTATTGATGCTTGATTCGATTGAGGATCCCCATAATTTAGGATCAATTTTGCGGACTTGTGACGCAACGGGTGTAGATGCCGTGATTATTCCTAAGCGCCGTGCAACTGGGTTAACGTCTGTGGTTGCTAAAACTTCCACTGGAGCGATTGACTATGTGCCTGTTTGCCGTGTTAATAATTTAGTGCAGACAGCACAAATGTTGAAAAAGCGTGGCTACTGGCTGTTTGGCACCGATATGGCGGGAACGGACTACCGGCAGTGGAATGCTAAGGGCAAAACTGTTCTGGTAATTGGTAACGAAGGCAAAGGGATTGCTCCTCTGCTGAAAAAGCAAATGGATCAAACACTTACCTTACCGATGGTGGGGCATGTGCAATCGCTAAATGCCAGTGTTGCTACGGGAATTTTGCTTTACCAGATGCTGAATAGCAGAAATTCGGTAAAATAGTTAAATTCATTTAGATATCACAAAATTTGCAAACTTTTATGTAATCTTATTTTTACATATTTACGTTTGCTTTTTCTTTGCCAAAACAATTTTTTCTTTCTGTTAGCTTTGAACATCAGTTTTGTTTTTTTGGTATCCGTCATTTTATAAGCTCCTTCATAAATGATTATTTAAGGAGGAATACAAAATGGCGAAACTTAAAATGAATCCAAAAAGAGAACTGACCTTAATCAAGCGCATTCGGCAAAATGATGATCAGGCCTTACCCGAGCTGTGCTTTTATTATCAACCGTTGATCAATAATGTTAAGAAAAGCTACTTTGTCCGCGATTATGATGACCAGGATTGGGACCAAGAAGCAATGATTGTCTGCCACCAGGCGGCCATAGATTATTCGCCGGATAAGGGGCATTTTGGTTCTTATTTTAAGAGGCGGTTGAATAATCATGCAACGTCATTGCTGCGGCGTGATTTGGCTTATCGCAGGCGCGCTTCTAAAGAAGCCATCTCGTGGGAAGCATTTTTAACTACGGAGGACGCATGCAGCTTTATGCCGCAAATTAATTATTTTTTATCAATTCCGGCGAGTGAAAGTTATACAGAATTTTTAGACAGTCTATCGAATTTGGAAATGAAGGCTTTGCTAGTTATTTTGGGTGAAGTCAGCCTAGAAGAAGTAGAAATTGACCGGTTGACATTGATCAGGGCAAGGTCGCGCGTGATGCAAAAGCTGCGCAAAGTGCTGCTTAATTAGCGTTTTACTAGAAGATGACGTCCAACGAGGCTATAATTTGATTTGTAGAATATTTTTAGGAGGTAATTTAAGATGGCAGAACTAGAAAAAACTGCATTGTTGGACCGTTACATGGATGAAGTATTTGACTGGAGTGATTCAAAGATTCCGGTCAGGGATGCCCTTTGGGACTATTTCATGGAAAAGAATGGTAGAGATACCATTAAGACGGAAGAAGATATGCTTCCATTTTTGAACGACTCTGATGATAAGATCGAAGCCTTCGTCAACAAAAATCTTAAGAAGTAAATCCAACTAATAATGATGTTCTACGCCCGGTGGTTACGCATTAGTTTAACCACTAAAGAAGACAGCTGCTCAATTAAGTGACTGTCTTTTCGTTTGGAAAGATAAAAAAGATTTTAAAATTAGCTTGACACTAGAAATGAGTCATTTATAATTTAGTTGTTAAATATAGATGAAAGTCAGAGGAGGGTACTTTAATGGAAAAACAAATAATAAAATTTTTAGACATTAGAGTATATTCTGCTCAAAAAATAGAGGCCTTGTTGTTGCGCTATCGGACTTAACTAGATTACTTATATTGGTAATTATCAGAGTTAAGTCCTTGTTTGCGTTCCTTAATGACGGGGCTTAGCTGGTAAATAGAGCCTCGTTCATTATTGAACGGGGTTTTTATTTTGGCTGAAGTTAGTTTAAGGAGAAAGATATTATGAAAAAGATGCGAAAAACAATGATGACAGTAATGGCTGCTGCGACAGCGTTAATGCTAACGGGCTGCGGCGCCAAAAGCAGTAGCCACGGTAATAAGCAGGATGCTGATACCGTTAAAATCGGGGTTAACATGGAACTATCCGGGTCGGCTGCAGGTTACGGTAATGCGGAAAAACAGGGAATTGAATTAGCAACTTCCGAAATCAATAAGGCCGGCGGCATCAATGTTAACGGCCACAAGAAAAAGATCAAACTGGTAATCCGTGATAATAAAACGGCAACGACCACTTCCTCCTCAATTGCTGCGCAATTAACAACTAAGGATAAGGTAGCTGCAATTGTCGGGCCAGCAACGACCAATGCGGGGACGGCCCAAATACCTAATATTACCAAAGCTTCTGTTGCCAGCGTCAGTCCGTCGGCAACTGATCCGGGTTATACGCTGCAAAAGAACGACAAGGTGCAGCCATATGTCTTTCGGGCTTGTTTCCAGAATAATTTCCAGGGTGAAAGTGCCGCTAAATTTATGGCACAAACATTAAAGGTTAAGCGAGTTGCCGTTTATGCCGATAATTCCAGTGACTATGGTACAGGATTAGCCAATGCCTTCAAGAAGACTTTTACCGGAAAAATTGTCGACAGTCAAACGTATTCAGAAGGTGATAAGGACTTTAATGCGGTTCTAACCTCGTTTAAGTCAAAGAAAATCGATGCAATTTATGTTCCAGGCTATTACACCGAAGCTGGGCTGATTATCAAGCAAGCACGGCAGATTGGTATCAAGGCGCCGATCGTTGGCAGTGACGGCATGGCCGATCCGAAACTAGCACAAATTGCCGGTAAACAGAGTGCAACCAATGTTTATTACACGACACCATTTTCACTTCAGGTTGCTAAGAAAAATCCTGTTGCTGTAAAATTTATGAACGCATTTCGTGCCCGTTACCATGTTGCTGCACCAACATTTTCAGCTTTAGCTTATGATGCGGTTTATATGGTCAAGTCGGCAATTGAATCTGAGAAATCTGATGATTCAGCGAAAGTTGCTGCCGGATTAGCCAAGATTAAGGACTTTGATGGTGTTACAGGTAAAATTACCGTCAACAAGACCCATGACCCAGAAATGCCGATTGCTGTTGAAGAGATGACTAACGGCAAGGTGACGAATTCGTTTAGTGTCAAATAATTAAAAAAAGCAAACATAATGTGCAAAAAATTTTTTCTACTGAGAAACTTGACAGCCGGAAATAGAAGTTTATAATTTTGTTTATTAAATAAAAATGATATACATGGGAGGATAAATTAATGATAAACCAAGGAATTACTACAAAAATTATTATTAATTTGTTTTCCGTGCAAAAGATTGAGATTTTGCTGCGGTGAGGACTTGACTTGTGCACAATTAAAGTTAAGCCCTAGTTTGCGTTTATCATTGACCGGGGCTGACAGTAAGACTTAAACCTCGGTCACTAATCTGACTGAGGTTTTTCATTAATTATGTAATTCATGATTATTTGGTAGAGGAGAGGAATTATGAAGAAAACGACGAAAAAATTAATGACGGTATTTTCAGCTGTGGCGGCAACAATGATGCTTGCTGGTTGTAGCGTAGCGAAAAACAGCTCAAAAGGCACAAAGCAGGATGACAAGACTGTTAAAATTGGAATGAACATGGAATTGTCGGGGGCAACGGCTGGTTATGGCAACGCTGAAAAAAACGGGATTGACCTTGCTGTTTCTGAGATCAATCAAGCTGGCGGCATCAATGTTAACGGCCACAAGAAAAAGATTAAACTGATTACCCGTGACAACAAGAGTTCGAATACGACCTCGGCTTCAGTTGCTGCCCAATTGGTAAATAAAGATAAAGTAGCAGTTGTTGTTGGACCGGCGACAACTAATGCTGCAACTGCAGAAATTCCGAATGTCACCAAGGCAAGCGTTGTTGGCTTGAGTCCTTCGGCTACGGATCCTAATTATACCCTGCAGAAAAATGGCAAGGTGCAGCCGTTTGTCTTTCGGGCTTGCTTCCAGGATAACTTCCAAGGAACAAGTGCAGCCAAGTTTGCCGATGATACGCTGCATGCTAAACGAGTAGCAATTTATGCGGATAATTCTAGTGACTACGGTACTGGGCTAGCTAAGGCCTTTAAGAAGACTTTCAAGGGTAAAGTTGTTGATATGCAGAATTATTCAGCAGGTGATAAGGACTTTAACGCCGTTTTAACTTCTTTTAAAGCTAAGAAAGTTGATGCAATTTATGTTGCTGGCTACTACACTGAAGCCGGACTAATTGTTAAGCAGGCAAGGCAGATGGGCATCAAAGTACCGATCCTTGGCGGTGATGGCATGGCTGATCCGAAGTTTGTACAAATTGCTGGTCAGAGCGCCACTAATATTTATTACACGACGCCGTTTTCTAACAGCGCAGCAACGAAGAATCCAGTTGCACTTAAATTTATGAAGGCTTATAAGGCACGTTATAACGAAGCGGCCCCAACATTTTCAGCTTTAGCTTACGATGCGGTTTACATGGTTAAGGCAGCGATCGAATCTGAAAAATCTGACGATTCAGTTAAAATTGCCGATGGTTTAGCCAAATTAAAAGATTTCCCGGGAGTATCGGGCAAGATCACGATGAATAAGACGCACGATCCGGAAATGCCGATCACGATGGTAAAACTGGTCAACGGTAAAATTAATAAGGCGTTCAGTGTTAAATAAGTAAGGGATGGTCAATTTGCAAACTGTTTTGCAGCAGGTAATTAATGCCTTGTCGCTGGGTGCGGTCTACGCTTTGTTAGCGCTGGGCTACACGATGGTTTACGGTATTATTAAACTAATCAATTTTGCTCATGGAGATATTTATATGCTAGGGGCCTTCTGGGCTTACTATGTTATTAACTTTTGGCATTTAAACTTCATCGGTGCTTTATTATCATCAATGGTTATTGGCGCACTGTCGGGTGTGGTGATTGAATATTTTGCCTACCGGCCTCTGCGTAATTCCCCACGAATTGCGGTGTTGATCACAGCAATTGGGGTTTCCTTCCTATTAGAGAATGGAATGTCCTATCTGTTCGGCGCCAATCCGCGGAGTTTTCCGCAGGTAATTAAGCAGTTTAATTTCAATATTGGCGGTGTGCTGATTTCTAACATTCAAATTTTGATTTTAGCGACCGCGCTGATTTTAATGGTTTTGCTGCAAATTATTATTCAAAAAACCAAAATGGGCCGTGCCATGCGGGCCGTTTCGGTCGATCCGGAGGCAGCCGAGCTTGTGGGGGTTGATGTTAACCACACGATTTCCTTTACTTTTGCTTTAGGTTCGGCTTTGGCTGGTGCCGCCGGTGTCTTAATTGGGATGTACTACAACTCAATTGACCCATTGATGGGCATGACCCCTGGGATTAAGGCCTTCGTTGCTGCCGTTTTGGGCGGCATCGGTTCTATTCCTGGTGCTTCGGTTGGCGGCTTCTTGATCGGAATTTTGGAGACATTCTTCCAGTCAATCGGCTTGTCGGCGTATAAGGATGCCGTTGTTTACCTTGTTTTGATTATTATTTTGCTCTTCTTACCGTCCGGAATTTTCGGCAAAAATACTAGGGAAAAGGTGTAGGTGGCAAAATGAAAAAGAATTGGAAATACATTTTAGCCTGGCTGCTGATTATGATTGCGGGCTTTTGCCTGATTGATGCTCTAATTGCGGTTGGGGTAATTGACAACTTTATTGAAAACATGCTGGTAACGATCGGCATTAATATCATTTTGGCAACAGGACTAAACCTGATTATCGGCTTTAGCGGGCAATTTTCATTGGGCCACGCCGGTTTTATGGCGATTGGTGCTTATGCGACGGCAATTATCACGCAGCGCATGGACAGCAATCTCGGCTTTCTCATTTCGCTGATTGTGGGAATGATTTTGTCAATTATCGTGGCTTTGATTGTTGGTTTTGCGACTTTGCGTCTGCGCGGCGATTATTTGGCAATTGCCACGCTGGGAGCTGCGGAAATTATCCGCAACGTGATCAATAATTTGAAGATTACCGGCGGTTCAAGCGGGATGTTTAATATTCCCCAATATTGTACCTGGGCCACGGTTTATGTCTTGGTCTGCCTGACTACGATTGTTTTACTGAACTTTGTCCGTTCCCGCAGCGGCCGGGCAATCAAGGCTGTGCGCGAAGACGATATTGCTGCTGAAGCAATGGGCATCAACACAACCAAGTGGAAACTTGCTGCTTTTGTCCTAGGTGCAGCGACTGCGGCTATTGCTGGCGGCCTTCACGCATCTTACCTGCAGACAATTGCCCCAAGTGATTTCGGCATTATGGAGTCAATCTCAATTTTGGTGATTGTTGTCTTGGGCGGTGTCGGCAGCATGACCGGGACCTTTCTTGCAGCGATTGTTTTGGGTATTTTGGATACGGTTCTGCAGAACTTCGGTGCTTTAAGAATGGTGATTTACGCTGCTGCCCTAATTTTGATCATGATCTTTAAACCGTCTGGCCTTTTAGGCAACCGGGAATTATCATTAAAGAAGTTGGGTCAGCACTTTACCAGGAAGCAGAGGAGTTAGCGCATGAAACATTTACTTGAAGTTGACCATGTTGTAAAAAAGTTTGGCGGACTAGTTGCCGTTAATGATGTGTCGCTGTATTTAGATGCTAATGAATTGATTGCTTTGATTGGCCCGAACGGTGCCGGGAAAACGACGCTGTTTAATCTGTTAACGGGGATGGTGACACCAACAAGCGGAAAAATAACCTTGAACACGGAACACCATTCGTATGATTTAACGCGTAAGACGGCGACGCAAATTGCAGACTTAGGTTTATCCCGAACCTTTCAAAATATTCGTCTTTTTAAGGACTTGACTGTTTTGGACAATGTCTTAACGGCAATGACCAACAAGTATCATGAAGGCTTTTTGACGACAGTATTACGCTTACCCAGTTTCTACCGGACTGAGCAGGAAATGAAGACCGCCGCACAGAAGTTACTGAAAATTTTTGACCTGGAAAATGAGCAGACGACGTTAGCCAAGAATCTGCCGTACGGAACGCAGCGCCGCCTGGAAATTGTGCGGGCCCTGGCTACTCAGCCGAAGATTCTGTTTTTGGATGAACCAGCTGCAGGGATGAACCCGGAAGAAACTGCTGATTTAACGGATTTGATCAAGTATATTCAAAAAGAATTCAAGATCACGGTGTTACTGATTGAACATGATATGTCGCTGGTAATGAATCTGGCGCAGCGAATTTATGTTCTGGATCAAGGGCAAGTTTTGGCTGCCGGAAAGCCGGAAAAGATCAAGGCTGATCCGGCAGTTATCAAAGCATACTTGGGAGAGGGTGACGATTAGATGGCAATGCTTGAAGTTAAGGATTTACATGTCAATTACGGAGTTATTCAGGCGGTCAAAGGCGTCAGCTTTGAAATCAATAAGGGCGAGATTGTTTCCCTTATTGGTGCCAACGGTGCCGGTAAATCAACAATTGTTAAGACAATTTCTGGATTGCTCAAGCCTAAGGAAGGCACGATCGTTTACCAGGATCAGGAAATTCAAAAGATGAAGGCGCCGCAGATTGTTGCGGCTGGAATCTCCCAGGTTGCTGAAGGGAGGCACATCTTTTCCGGAATGACGGTTTTAGAAAATTTGCAAATGGGTGCTTTTTTACAGCATAACCGAACAGAAACACTCGCCACCTATAAAGAAGTTTTCGAGCGCTTTCCCATTTTGAAACAACGGCAAAATCAGGATGCGGCC
Source organism: Lactobacillus sp. ESL0791 (assembly GCF_029433255.1). Classification (NCBI taxonomy): domain Bacteria; kingdom Bacillati; phylum Bacillota; class Bacilli; order Lactobacillales; family Lactobacillaceae; genus Lactobacillus; species Lactobacillus sp. ESL0791. The sequence goes on from NZ_JAQTHU010000001.1 coordinate 585,487, forward strand.
ACGTTGTCCGGTGGTGAGCAGCAGATGCTCGCGATGGGGCGGGCGTTGATGGCCAGGCCAAAACTGCTGCTTTTGGATGAGCCCTCAATGGGTTTGTCACCGCTCTTTATTCAAGAAATTTTTACAATTATTCAAGAATTAAATAAAAAGGGCACAACTATTTTATTGATTGAGCAAAATGCCAAGCAGGCGCTGGCAATTGCGGACCGCGGTTATGTGCTGGCAACGGGCAACGTCCAGCTGACCGGAACCGGTGCTGAATTGCTGGCAAATCCTGACGTTCAGCGTGTTTACTTTGGTGGCTAATATTATAGTAGAAAAAATACTGATTAACACAGTGAACCGAATATTTATAATTTAAAAAGATGAGAAAGAGGAAGACCATCTAGTATGATTTTCCTCTTTTATATCTAATAATTACGGAATATTTATTTTAGTACTTGCTGGGTATCAGCGATAATTTGCGGAACCGTCAAGTGATTTTCTTTGTAAAGCTGATCAAGTGGTGTTTGATCGGTGTAGACACGCTTTTGCCCGTAGTTAAGAACTTTTACAGCGGATTTTCCTAAATATGATGCGATTTTTTGACCAAAGCCGCCATCAAGAACATCATCCTCCAAGGTAATGATCAGCTGGTGAGTCTGCGCTAGTTGCGCCAATGTCTTTTTGTCTAAAATATTGGCAGACAGGGGATTGACCAAGGTTGCGCCAAGCTGGCTGGCAGCTTCTTGTCCCAACGGATAAAAGTCGCCCAAAGCCAAAACCGCCACCTTTTTTCCTGGCTTAACCTGGTAGTTGATTTCGGAATAATCTGTTAGGGTGCCAGTCAAATTATCTTCAGGAACTGCTTGGGCGGGCATCTTAATTGCTACCGGACGCTGCCGCTGCCTGATTGCCCAGTGCATCATTGCCTTTTCTTCTGCAAGCGTGGTTGGCGCAAGATAAAGCCAATTGGGTAAGTTACTAAGCAGTACTTGATCAAACAGGCCGAGGTGCGTTTTAGGTTGATTGGAAATGCCGCTGCGGCCAACCATCATTACTACGGGTAAATTATTGGCGGCAACATCATGAGACAGCTGGTCAAATGCCCGCTGCAGGAAGCTAGCATTTTCAAACAGCACCGGAATGCCGCCCTCTTTGGCAAAGCCGGCAGCCACGGCGATTGAGTCTTGCTCAGCAATCCCGACATCAAGATAGTTTTCTGGATAATTAATTTTGATTTCATCTAAGGAGAAATTAGCCGGGATCGCGGCATTGATGGCCATAATTTTTTGTCCGGCAGTAATTTCGTCTTTGAGAACATCAATTGCGACAGAATTTGCATCTGCTTTTGTTTTGTTGCTCGTTTTACCTGAAAGTAAGTCGGCTGAAGCCCAGTGATAGTGCTCCTCATCTTTAAGTGCAGGCGCAAACCCCTTGCCTTTCAGCGTGTTAATGTGCAGTACAACGGGGTGATCAATATTTTTGACAGCTTTAAATGCGGCGATCATTGCTTCAAGGCTATTACCATCGGCAACGTAGCGGTAATCAAAGCCCATCGCCGTGAAGGGATTCTCAGGGCTGGTGCCGTTTGAAGCGCGCAGCTTTTTGAGAGCAGTAACCAAGCCGCCGACATTTTTATCAATTGACCATTGGTTGTCGTTGACAACAATGACTAGGTTGCCTTTTTCCCGTGCAGCATTGTTAAAACCCTCAAAGGCCAGTCCACCGGTCATTGCACCGTCACCAATTAGGGCCATGATGTTTTCGTGACCGCCCAGCAAGTCGCGTGCTTTAGCCATGCCTGTGGCCAATGCAATTGAAGTTGAAGTGTGGCCGATGGCAAAATAATCGTAGGGACTTTCTTCGGGATCGGTATATGGGCCAACGTCCTGATAGTGTTCCGGATCCAGCCAGGCTTGTGCGCGTCCCGTTAACATTTTATGGGGATAACTTTGGTGGGAAACGTCCCAGATAATCTTGTCCTTGGGTGCGTTAAAAACATAGTGATAAGCAATTGTGGCTTCGACAATTCCCAGGTCTGGACCTAAATGCCCGCCAAGTGCAGTATCTTTTTCAATGATTAGGGTGCGAATTTCTTTGGCTAACTGTTGCAATTGTGTTAGTGATAATTTTTTTAAATCGGTGGGGCCGGAAATTTTATTTAATAAGTAGTTTGGGTGCTGATTCATGATTGTTCTCCTTAACTGGTAAATAAGATGATTGTTATAATTAACTTCACTTCATTATATATCTATTTTGTTTGTCTGGCGTTCTGATTCTAACCAATTGTTTCAAATATTTGCCAGTTTATAAAAAATTGATTATAATCATAGTAAAGGTTTGATTAGTACCTAGCCAAAAGTTATTGTTAAATCTGTGCGTTTAACGTTAGGTTAAGCTCTTTAGCCTTAAAAGAGATATGGTTGCTGCATTTGTTAATGTAGCGTAAACTGTGTGGCTCAGTTAAAAACTGATTAAGCGTGTCACTTTAAGGGTGATGCGTTTTTTGTTTGTTTCACGATGGAAAGAAATATAGATGTCAGAAATACCACATAATCTTTTCAGAAAATATAACCCTAAAACAAATAAATTGCTTAAGTATCATATGAAAGACTTAAAAAGCTCATATTTGTTTTTAGAAAAAGAAGTGTTTCCGTATTTTTTTACTAGTATTAAAGTTAAGGTAACGAAAGATATGCAAATTAGTTATTCTTTTGAATATGACGGCTTCGTGTCTACAAAAAGTAAAATTATAGCGATTGGACTAAAACATACAAGTTCAGATTTATTTGTATCTAAAACTTTGCTGAATTTGCATTCTATGAAAAAAGAATTGGACGGACAAAGCATTCATCTCTTATTAAGACAAGACAAAACAAAGCAACTAAAAATATCAAAATTGTTGATACAGATCAAAAAATTTCAAGTATCCAGTTGGAGCGCTTCTTTTGAAAGCTATCATGTATGCTTTATTTAAACTAGTAAGTTATTTGTGCCATAATTTTCTTTATTTGTGGTTATGGTCATAGTGAAAAGAATTATTTTGTTGATGAAAGATCAAAAACAATATCAAGTCATTAAATAGTTAGTTGAACATCATGGCAATAAGAAGCTGCGATTCAAGGTATTTTTAAAATAATTGCTTGATTAGCAAATTTTTGCTAAAATAAAGAAGTTTAGGAGTGAGATTATGGCAGTAAAAAAGGCGGCCTTAGCCTGCAGCGAATGCGGCGCGCGTAATTATTCAATCACCGCAAGCCAAAATCGCACCAAGCGGCTTGAGTTGAATAAATTCTGTAAGCATTGTGGAAAAAAGACGTTGCATAAGGAAACGAGGTAGGGCATTGTTTAAGTTTTTGAAGAGCGTTGGACACGAAATGAAGTTGGTAAGCTGGCCAAGTGCTAAGCAGAATCGTCACGATACAATAATTGTTATCGTAGTATCGATTTTGTTTGCAATTTATTTGGGTGCTTTGGACTGGCTGTTTACCAGTCTTGCACAGTGGTTTTTATAATCATAGAAATAATTGTTGATCAGTGCTATAATTTAAGCAAGTTGAAAAGCCCTCGTGTATTTTTGGAGGCTTTTTTATTTGGCAAAAATTCAAGGAGAGAAAATAATAATGGTAGAAACAGCAAAAAAACAATGGTTTGTTCTGCACACTTATGCGGGTTATGAAGACAAAGTCAAGTCTGATCTGCTTTCGCGTGCGCAAAGCATGGGGATGCAGGACTATATTTTTCGAGTGATGGTGCCGGAACAAGAAAAAATTGAAAAGGTCCGCGGCAAAAAAGAAGCGGTTGAGGAAAAAATCTTCCCCGGCTATGTCTTGGTTGAAATGGTGATGACCGATGAAAGCTGGTTCGTTGTCAGAAACACGCCCAACGTTACGGGGTTTGTCGGTTCACACGGTGGTGGGTCGAAGCCGTCGCCGCTGCTTGATGACGAGATTAACCGCTTATTGCGGCAGCAGGGCACACCTGCCAAACGGCCAGCCATCACTTTTGAAATTGGCGAGCGCGTAACGATCATTGACGGTGCCTTTAACGGTGTGGTCGGCAAGATTACCGAAATTCAGCCGGACAAATACAAGTTATTTGTTTCTGTTGACATGTTTGGCCGGGCCACCACAACCGAGCTTGATTATGATCAGGTTAAGAAAATTAATTAAGTAAAAACATGGGCTGTTGAATTTATTCGTAAACGATGATAAAATACAACAGTACTTTTATTATTGTGGGAGGAAAGAACGGAATCTTTCCATTTTAACCACATCACGGAATCAAGGAGGTTTTGACCGTGGCAAAAAAAGTTATTAACGTAGTTAAATTACAAATTCCGGCCGGTGCTGCAACTCCTGCACCCCCAGTTGGTCCAGCTTTGGGTCAAGCAGGAATTAACATTGTTGGCTTTACAAAGGACTTCAATGCAAGAACTGCTGACCAAAAGGGTATGATTATTCCTGTAGTCATCACAGTATATGAAGATCGTTCATTCGAATTCATTACTAAGACACCGCCAGCAGCAGTGCTCTTGAAGCAAGCTGCTAAGATCAAGAAAGCTTCCGGTGAGCCGAACACAAAGAAAGTTGGTAAAGTAACCAAGGATCAAGTGAAGGAAATTGCCGAGACCAAGATGAAGGATCTTAACGCTGCTGATATCGAAGCTGCTATGCGTATGGTTGAAGGTACCGCTAGAAGTATGGGTATCGAAGTCGAAGACTAATCCTGTTATTTATAACAATTTAGGTGGGAGAGTTAACGAAAACTTGTTTGACCACATATTAAGGAGGAAATCACATGCCAAAGCATGGTAAAAAATATTCGGATGCTGCTAAAAAAGTAGATTCAAAGAAATTATATTCGGTAGCAGATGCAATTAAGCTGGTGAAAGAGACTTCATATGCCAACTTTGATGCTTCAGTAGAAGTTTCATATAACTTGAGCGTTGACCCTAAGCAAGCCGACCAACAAATCCGTGGTTCACTTGTTTTGCCTAACGGTACCGGTAAGACACAAAAGGTTGTTGTGTTTGCTGAAGGTCCGCAAGCTGAGCAGGCTAAGGCAGCTGGCGCTGACGAAATCGGTTCAGATGACCTGGTAGAAAAAATTCAAAACGGGTACTTGGACTTTGATGTTGTAATCGCAACCCCAATGATGATGGCAAAGGTTGGTCGCTTGGGTCGGATTCTTGGGCCTAAAGGCTTAATGCCAAACCCGAAGACCGGTACGGTTACAATGGACATCGAAAAGGCCGTTAAGAACGTTAAGGCTGGTCAGGTTGAATACCGGGTTGACCGTCAAGCAGCGATTCATACGGCAATCGGTAAAGTTTCCTTTACTGATGAGCAATTAATTGAAAACTTTGATGCTTTGCGTGACGTCATTTTACGTGCACGTCCAGCATCAGCAAAGGGACAATACATTAAGAGTGTTGCAGTTGCTGCAACCTTTGGTCCTGGGATCAAACTGGACCCATTAAACTTGGACTAGTTTTTTATTAAATCACGTAATTAAAAAAACTGAGAAAAGCTCAGCTTTATAGGTAAGACTGATGGAGAATTATATTTCTCTGTTAGTCTTATTTTTTTGTACACTTTTTAAGTGTTGTTACAGCGGAAGCAAGATCTTGAAACAGCTACCAACACCGAGCTTACTGGTGACAGAAATTTTGCCGTTGAGAGCCTGGACGGCTTGTTTGACAATTGCCAGACCCAGCCCAGTACCAGGAATTTTCTTGTTGCGCGATTTATCCACCCGGTAAAACCGTTCAAAAATGTGTGCCTGATCTTCTGGCGCAATTCCGATGCCGTTGTCACTGACTTCAAGCTTTAAATAGTTGTCAATTTCGTCGTGCTTAAGTAAAAGTGCAATTTTACCCTTGGGCGGGGTATATTTAATTGCATTGCTAGTCAAATTTTGGATAATTTGTGTCAGTGTGTGTTTGTTCGAACTAATCCACGGGTTGCCCTGAATTTGGTAGCTGACCGTAACAGCGGCTTTTTTACTTGCCTGAGCATATTCAGTCAAGGTTTGATTAACCAGTTTCCTGAGGTCAATTCGTTCTAGTTTATTTTGAGTGCTCTGATCAATCTTGGTCAGTGTCAACGAATCTTTAATCAGGTTAGTCAAACGCAAGGATTCTTGCTTGATAATTTTCAAGAATTTTTCACTCTGCTCATGGTCATTCATTGCTCCATTTAGCAATGTGTCAGTGAAACCAATGATGGACGTGACTGGAGTTTTAAGTTCATGACTGACATTACCCACAAAATCGATTTGTTCTTGTTCCACTTGCCTAAATTCCGTTAGGTCATAAAGGATTACAATTACTTGGCGCTGCACCCTTTCTTCTGTGTGGGTGATTCGGATTACATTTGCATCAACTAGGCTATTAGTATCGTTGGTCAATTGGATTTCTTGGTGGTGGTTGCGGTTTTGCTTCATGGTGTGCCTAATCATTTTCTGCAACCGCTCGGTGGTAATATCCTGGTCAAAATAGTGAGGTTCATCAGAAATGTTTTTGCCTAAAATCACGGCCATTGCCTGGTTATGCAGAATTACATTGCCGTTGTGGTCTAGCAGCATCACCCCGACGGGCAGATGTTTCATTAAACTTTTAAACTGCCGCTTGGCAAGAAAATTATCGGTTGCGAGTTTGTCCATTTTATTTGCCAATAATGCAACCGCCTGCTGCAGTTCTACTATTGTTACCTGCTTTTTTGAAGGCTGTTGGTATGCATTTTCGTTTTTATTTGAAAGCAGCTGGTCAAGTTTTTGCTTAAGTGTCCATCGTTTTAGATTTTCTTCATTGAACAGTGTACGTTGCCCGTAAATGATACAGGCCCAAATGACGCCAAAAATAATTGAAAAAAGGATTAACCAGTTGGCAATTGACCAGATGGACCGATATCTTTTCACGATAACTTTTTGGGGACTGGCTTTGGTCGTATCCAGCAGGCAAAACAAGTATTTTTTCTGGTGGTAATAGGTTATATAGGTTGGAAGGTTATCATCCATTTTTTGTTGCGGCAGCAGCTTGTGCACGTATGCTTGCAAATCCGAACGCGGCTTATTGGAATTAGTTACAATCTGCATTTGATGGTGGTCAGCCCAAGCCGTAAGTGTCTGACGGCTGCTTACCTTATCAAGCAGTGCATAATCAGCTTTTAAAGCTGTTAGGTGGTTAATTTGGTCCTGTTTGGCAAATTCCGTAGTTGTAAATAGGCACAAGCTGTAGCTGATTATCCCCAGCACCAATAAAAGCAGTGAGACCTTATTTTTTTGCTTCATTTGACTGCCTCACATTGTTAAGCGGTAGCCGAAGCCGCGCACAGTTTGCAGATACTTAGGTTCTTTAGGATTTTGTTCAATTTTGTCGCGTAAATGACTGATTTGAATGTCAATTGCTCGAGAAGACTGCAATGAAAAAGTAGAGATGTCGCCAAGGTGCTGCGCGATTTGTTCGCGAGTCAGGGTAATGTTGACGTTATCATACAAATATTTGAATAACTTGTATTCAGTTTTAGTTAAAAGGATATGTTTGCCTGCCACCACTGCTTGGAAGTTGTTGTTATCAATTTGCAGCGGTGCATTTGTATTAATATGGTTTGCTTCCGCCCCTTGTCGGCGCAAAACGGCGTTAACCCTGGCAATTAATTCTGTGATTTCAAAGGGCTTAGTAACATAATCATCGGCGCCCAGATTCAGGCCTGTCACCTTGTCTTCTTGACTATCTTTTGCGGTTAAGATGATGATTGGCACCTTATTCTTATCTGCTCGTAAGCGCTTAATAATTTCAAGCCCGCTAATCTTCGGCAACATTAAATCTAGCAGTACGAGTGAAAAAGAAACGCTCTTAAGCAATTCCATGGCTTCTTGACCATCAAATGCTGTCAGCGCATGAAAGTTATTTTGTTCAAGGTTATAGCGCAATAATTCTGAAATTGCAGGATCATCTTCGACAATTAAAATTCGTTTTTTCATCTGGTCCTCCTCATAAATAATTAAACAAACTTTATTTTACACCTAAGATCGGTATTAAAAAAAGCAACTGCAGAGCGCAGTGGAGGAGTGCACCTCAGGCTGCAAGCGGCTGCAGCGGGTGATAGTTCTATTACCAATGATAACTTATTTCAGGTTATAATGGATTATAAATGTTTAACCGTAATCATGTAAAAATTATCTAAAATTTGGAAAATTTACATAACTTTTACATTAAACGGTAGTCATTCTTTACATTGTTCCCTAATAATAAAATTATCATTTGAAGGGACCAATAGCGTCATGATAATTTATGAGGAAAAATAGAATGAAAAGAAAAACCTTACCAAAACTAGTTATTTTCTTATTGTTGTTAGTATCGCTCTTAGACGGGTGCAGCAATGACAGCTCCAAGATTACCATCGTGGGCTCAAGTGCGCTGCAGCCCCTTGCCGAACAGGCAGGCAATGACTATCGTTTAGCACACTCGGGCAGCAATATTGTCGTCCAGGGTGGTGGTTCCGGTACTGGCCTCAGTCAGGTACAGGCAGGCGCCGTGCAGATAGGCTCATCTGATGTCTTCGCGGACACGCAGAAGGGAATTAATGCGAACCAGCTGCATGATTACAAGGTCGCGGTTGTGGGCATCGTTCCGATTGTCAATAAAGATGTTGGTGTTAAAAATCTTTCGACTAAGCAGCTGCGGGCAATTTTTACCGGTAAAATTACCAATTGGTCGCAGGTCGGCGGCAAAAAAGAGAATATTATCGTAATCAACCGTTCCCGCGGCAGCGGTACTCGTGCCACTTTTGAAGATTTGATTCTGCAGGGGCAAGACGCAATGAAATCGCAAGAGCAGGATTCCAATGGTACTGTGAAGAAAATTGTCAATTCTACTCCGGGAACGATTTCTTACATTTCTTTTCCTTATGCGGAAGACAGCAATATCCAGAAACTGAGCATTGACCACATCCAGCCGGTAAATAAAAATATTCCTGATAATAAGTGGCATTTGTGGTCTTATGAGCACATGTATACCAAGGGCAAACCTAACAAGGCCACCGCAGCTTTTCTCAGGTACATGCTGAGTAAAAAAGTTCAAAAGAACCTAATTCCCCAAATTGGTTATCTTAGCGTCAATGAAATGAAAGTTATGCGTGACAGTCATAATAAGATTACGGAAATAGGTAAATAATTATGAGTGAAAAAGAAACAGACTTACAAGAAGTTGTCAATCAAGCATTAGCTGAGCAAAAAGTTCCTCACGTTAAGCTGAAAAAAATCGGTCCCAACAGTGTTGATATTGAAAAATTAACTAAGCCATCTAAAGAAACCCACCAAGAATACTGGGGCCGGGGTCTGACCCTGCTGGCTATTTTTCTGATAGGCCTGTTGGTGGTTTCAATCATCGGTTTTGTTGGTGAACATGGCCTAGCGACCTTTTTCAGCGACCACGTCAATCTTTTTAGTTTTTTGTTTTCTAGTGACTGGAATCCGGGTGCGGGCAACAAGCATGTCGGCGCCGCGGCCATGATTGTTACATCCTTTGCGGTCACCTTGATTGCGGCCTTGATCGCCGCGCCGTTTGCAATTGCGGTTGCGCTGTTTATGACAGAGTATTCGTCTGCTAAAAGCGCCAACTTTTTACAATCGGTTACTGAATTGCTGGTCGGAATTCCGTCGGTTGTTTATGGTTTCTTAGGCTTGAGTGTTGTGGTCCCAGCAATCAGAATGATTTTTGGCGGCACTGGCTTCGGAATTTTGGCAGCCACTCTGATTTTGTTTGTAATGGTACTGCCAACGATTACCTCTTTGACAGTTGATGCCTTTAAGGCGGTGCCGGATGAATTGCGCAAATCCTCGGCAGCCTTGGGAGCAACACGCTGGCAGACAATTTACCACGTGGTGCTGCGGGCAGCCACGCCGCGCATCTTGACGGCAATTATTTTTGGCATGGCTCGGGCTTTTGGGGAGGCTCTCGCTGTTCAGATGGTTATTGGTAATGCGGTTTTGATGCCGTATAACTTGGTTAGTCCGGCAGCCACTTTGACCAGCCAACTGACCAGTCAAATGGGGAATACAGTTATGGGAACCTTACCGAACAATGCCTTGTGGTCGTTGGCACTGCTGCTGCTCTTGATGTCTTTAGTGTTTAACTTCTTAGTGCGGCTAGTCGGAAAGAAGAGGTAATAAGATGAATGCAAAACGAAATGATAAGGTTGCAACAGCCTTAATTTATATTTTTGTTGGTATTGTTGTTTTAATCTTAGCAGGCATCCTAGGTGATATTTTAATTGCTGGTGTTCCCCATCTTTCCTGGCATTTTTTATCATCGTCTGCCTCATCGTTCGCGGCTGGCGGCGGTGTGCGCGACCAATTATTTAATTCTTTGTACTTGCTTGTTTTGACAATTTTGATTTCCCTGCCGATTGCCTTAGGTGCGGCCATTTATCTGGCGGAATATGCCAAGGATAACTGGCTGACCCGGTTAATCAGGACAACGATTGAAATTCTGAGTTCTTTACCTTCAATTGTTGTTGGTCTGTTTGGCTATTTGCTGTTTGTTGTTCAATTTGGTCTAGGTTTTTCAATTATTTCTGGTGCCTTGGCACTAACCTTTTTCAACCTGCCGATTCTGACCAGTAATATTGAACAGGCAATTAATGGGGTTTCGGAGTCGCAAAGAGAGGCGGGCCTTGCTTTAGGCTTGTCTAATTGGAAAACGATTCGCGGGATTGTTCTGCCCGCAGCCTTGCCTGGAATTTTAACCGGAATTATTTTAAGTGCCGGCCGTGTTTTTGGCGAGGCGGCAGCACTGATCTATACCGCGGGGCAAAGCGGCTCAACGATTGATTATTCCAATTGGAATATCTTCAGTCCGACCAGCTTTTTGAATGTGATGCGCCCAGCAGAAACTTTGGCCGTCCATATTTGGAAGGTTAATACAGAGGGAATTATTCCTGACGCAACGCTTGTTTCGGCAGCAACTTCCGCTTTGCTGGTAATTGTTGTCATTATCTTTAATTTTGGTGCGCGGACACTCGGTAATTGGCTGTACCGCAAACTCACAGCCGCTAAGGCTAAGTAAGGTGATTTTAATGGATGATTTACAAACACAAAAAGCTTACCTTAAAACTTTTGATGACGACGAATTAGCACTATCTACCAGCGACCTAAGTGTATTTTACGGCGGCACCGTACAAAAATTGTTTGACGTCAGTTTGGGTTTTAAAAAAAATACAATCACGGCTTTAATTGGCGCCTCTGGGTCGGGTAAGTCCACTTTTCTGCGGTCCTTAAACAGGATGAATGACAAGGTGGCCCGGGTTGACGGGCAGATCATGTTTCATGGGCTGGACGTCAATAAGCATAATATCAATGTTTACGAACTGCGGAAGACGATTGGCATGGTCTTTCAAAAGCCGAATCCCTTTCCCAAATCGATTCGTGAAAACATCACTTATGCATTAAAATCGCATGGGTTAAAAGACAAGAAAGAGCTGGATAAAATAGTAGAAGAAAGCTTGCGGGCTGCTGCCTTATGGGACGAAGTTAAAGATAAACTTGACCAAAGTGCCTTGGCCTTGTCCGGTGGTCAGCAGCAAAGGCTATGTATTGCACGGGCGATTGCAATTAAGCCGGAAATTTTGCTTTTGGACGAGCCAGCCAGTGCCTTGGACCCGGTTTCTACGTCTAAATTGGAAGATACGTTGAAGCAGCTGCGCAGCAAATATACGATGATCATGGTAACCCATAATATGCAGCAGGCCTCAAGAATCAGTGACTATACGGCTTTTTTCCATCTGGGTCACGCACTGGAATATGATGTTACTGCTAAGATTTTTACTAATCCGCAGGGTGAAATTACTGAGAAGTACATTCAGGGTAGTTTTGGATAGGGGATAAAAAATGAAAAATATTGTCACTGCCAAAAATGTTAGACTAAGTTATGGTAAGTTTGAAGCCCTGCACGGAATCAGTCTGGATTTTCCCGAAAAGGAATTAACGGCACTGATTGGCCCGTCGGGTTGCGGTAAATCGACTTTCTTGCGCTGCTTAAACCGGATGAATGATGATATTGCTAATATCAAGATCACGGGTAAAATTTTATTGGAAGACCAGGATATTTATCAATCGCGAATGGATTTGGTCGCGTTACGAAAAAAAGTAGGGATGGTTTTTCAGCAGCCGACACCATTTCCCTTTTCGGTTTATGATAACGTTGCCTATGGCCTGAAAGTTTCCGGCATTAAAGACAAGGAACTGATTAGTCAGCGTGTTGAAGAGAGTTTGAAGCAGGCAGCCATTTGGGAAGAGACCAAGGACAATTTAAAGCGCAATGCGCAAGAATTTTCCGGTGGTCAGCAGCAGCGGATTTGTATCGCACGGGCTTTGGCTGTGCGGCCAGAAGTGGTTTTGCTTGATGAGCCAACCAGCGCGCTTGATCCAATTTCCAGCATGGAAATTGAAGAAACCTTGATGAATTTAAAGCAAAAGTATACTTTTATCATGGTAACGCATAACTTGCAGCAGGCCAGCCGTGTCTCCGACCAGGTTGCATTCTTGATGAACGGCGATTTGATTGAGTCTGGCTCCACTAAAGAAATGTTCATTGCTCCTAAAAATGAAATCACTAGTAATTATTTAAACGGCCGTTTTGGTTAAATCTTTGAGGAAGAAAAATGCACGAAATATTTTTAGATGAATTAAAAAAATTAAACGAACAATTTATGGAAATGGGTGTTTTTGTCAATGATCAAATCGATCAGGGGACGCGTGCCTTTGTTGATCATGATAAGAAAACTGCCAAGGGGATGATTGAGAATGCTGTTGAAATTCCTAAAAAATCTCTGCGGATTGAAAAGAAGTCCTTGGATCTGATTGCGCTGCAGCAGCCAGTAGCAACCGATTTTCGGGTAGTTATCAGTATCTTGAAAGCAACTACTGATTTGGAGCGAATTGGTGAAAATGCTTTGAGTATTGCTCTGGAAACAGTTCGTCTCAAAGGTAATCCACGGATCCCTGATGTTGAGGAAATCATTTCGGGAATGACCCACCAGGTACGGCACATGCTCATTCAAATTTTAACAGCCTATGTTCAAGATGATGAAAAAATGGCGCGTTTAGTTGTCAGCAGCCATGAGCTAGTGATTAAGGATTATATTAAAGCGCGCAAATTAATTGTTGATGGCATTGAAAAAGATCCGAACGCAGCCGTTGCCTCTGCTAGTTACTTTGTTGTTATTAGGCTATTGGAGCGAATCGGTGACCACATTGTCAATCTGGCAGGCTGGGTTGTCTATAAAACAACGGGCAAATTGATTGAACTGAATGATCCGAAAAAAGAATTATAATGGCTTTGCAAAAGCCGTTTGATCTGCTATACTTATCAGAGTAGATTCTACCTAAGACTCGGGTGACGAAAAGTCTTAAAATCCCGCCGAGGCCAGAAGATAATGAAGAATTTTGAATGCTCCATGTCTTGCTTGGCATGGAGTTTTTTTCGGCCTTTAGAGAATTTATCAATTTTTACTAACGGAGGTGAATTCGATTGAGTAAAGCTACTATTGCTGCAAAAGAAAAATTGGTTGATGCTTTTGCAGAAGAGCTTAAGACTGCCAAGGCGATTTTAATAATTGACTATCTTGGTTTAACTGTTGAAGAAGTTACCAACATGCGTAAAGAACTTCGCGATAACGACGTTAAGATGAAAGTTATCAAGAATACTTTTCTTCGCCGGGCCGCTAAGAAGGCTGGCATTGAAGGTTTAGACGATACTTTTGTTGGCCCAACCGCTGTTGTCTATACTGATGATGCTGATGATATTACTGAACCAGCAAGAATTGTTTCTAAGTATGAAGATGACTTTGAAGTTTTGCAAATTAAGGGTGGTATGCTTGAAGGCAAATTGACTTCTAAAGAAGAAATCAAGGAGCTTGCTGCTATCCCTGGCCGTGAAGGCTTGCTCTCAATGCTTGTTTCTGTATTGCAAGCACCTGTGCGCAACTTCGCATATGCTGTTAAGGCTGTTGCTGATTCTAAAGATGAATCTGCTGCAGAATAATGTTGAAAATAATATCTAAATACTAATTTTTTGGAGGATACATAAATGGCTTTAGATAATGAAAAGATTATTGAGGACTTAAAAGGTGCTTCAATTCTTGAATTGAACGACCTGGTAAAGGCTATTGAAGATGAATTTGGCGTTTCAGCTGCTGCTCCAGTTGCTGCTGCAGGTGCTGGCGCTGCTGAAGCTGCTAAGTCAACTTACGATGTTGAATTGACTGAAGCAGGTCAAGAAAAGGTTAAGGTTATTAAGGCAGTTCGTGACATTACTGGCCTTGGCCTTAAGGACTCAAAGGATCTTGTTGATGGCGCTCCTAAGAACGTTAAGGAAGGTCTTTCTGAAGATGAGGCTAACGACATCAAGTCTAAGCTTGAAGAAGTTGGCGCAACTGTAACCCTTAAATAGTTACGGTCCAACTGGACAAACTTAACAAAAACCGCGCAAGCTCAACGATTAGAGCCTGTGCGTTTTTTTAATTTTTCCATTTGTGTACCAAACGTGTACCTACTTGCTAAATAAATCGTTTATTTTGTCCTCTACTTCTTTATCGTTTTTGTTTTTTAGTTCCTCAATCATGTACGCATAAACACCCAAAGTGATGTTTACATTTTTATGTCCTAAGCGTTGGCTTATTGCATAAATATCTACTCCTTGGTATAGAAGCATGGCCACATGACAATGACGCAATGAGTGGACAGTAAACGCGGGGCTTGATAAATTAGCCTTAATCATTAATTTTTTAAGTGCATTATTAACATTACCAGTTAAAGGAATAGTTTGATATCGCTTGTTTTCAAAAACAAAATCAGTTTTGTTAATTTTTAATTCATCTAGAATATCTAGCAATTGTTGGGTAACTTTGATTGTACGGTATGAAGATTCGTTTTTAGTTGGCATAAGTTGGTGGAGCTTTTCACTGTAACTGTGATGGATGTCAATAGTATGTTTATCATAATGAATGTTATGCCAACGCAGAGCTTTTATCTCACTAATTCTAGCACCAGTTAAAATTGCCGTGATTATCATATATGTGCTAGTCGAATTGGTAGATCGATTGTCTAAAGCGACAGCAAACAATTTCTTGATTTCGGCCAGCGATAAAAATTTAACTTTGTCCTTTCTGGTATGAGCTTCATTACCAATAATTTGGGCACCAAAAGTAAAATCACGAGTGATAATTTCATCTGTCATAGCATTTTTTACACAAGCTTTATAAGGGGCACAATTTTTGTTCACAGTATCGGCAGACAGGTTCTCTCCCAACTTATTGCCAAACTTTTGCGACTAATATTCTTAATTTTTGTATTGCCCCAATATTTTTTTAGATGATTGTATGCAGCTCGATATTTAAGCTGTGTACCATATAACTTAAAGAATTTTTACGATAAGTTTCATACCAATCTTTAAAATAATCTACAAAAACGGGATTCTTAACAACGTCAACGCCAGAATTATGCTTAATTTTAATATCCGCCAGCCAATTCGAAGCTTCAGATTTTGTTTTAAAGCCAGCTTTAGATCTACTATGACGTTTGCCTTGCTCATCGTACTAGATGAAGCGAGCTTGCCATTTGCTGCCGCGTTTTGTAATTGCCATTTTTAATTTCTCCTAAATATGATAAAACAGGGTAGACAAAAACCACTGAATTATTCAGTATTTTGCCCACAATTACTAGCTTTTAAGATGAGTTTTCCAGGCTGTTCTTGAAGGCTTTTTAATAAAAAAAGACTGTGGTATTGTCCACAGCCTCTTTGACATTATTTCTTAAAATGGTTGATTAGCCATTCGGAAATAATGCTGGCCAGTATACTAGATACTAAACCAATAATAAATTGTTTCAAAGGCGATTCGTCTCGTAAATCCTAAAGACGATTACTTTAGGTAGCCATTAAGTCCTTCGTGTTTATGCACGAGGGATTTTTTGTTTACTTTTTATATTGAAATTGGCGACCACAATCCATACAAATCATGTCTACTTTCTTGGTCTTTTTGCCAGCAAAACCGGCTAATGCTCCGACTCCACCAGTAAGAATTGTGCCAGCAGCAGCTTTGCCAACCGAAAAACTTTTCTTGTGTTGGCCTATGGCTGAAACATTTGTGGACCTGCATCTAGGGCAACGAACTTTTTTCTGAAATGCTGAATGAATTTCATCCATACCTTCACTTATCTTTGCTAAATTTTCTAAAAAACTAGTCTTGTCTTCTTTATTTGAACTCATTTTTATCTCCTCAAAATTAATCCAAGTTATACCATTTGTATTTATGACTGCTTAACATCCTTGAGTGGCCCACAGCTCTTTTACCTAAATAGAAAAATAAACCTGCACCTTGGTCTTGCTCTTCCTGCATGTAATCATCTTTAACAACTGCAAGTGCAGCACCTATAACTCCTTGGACCTTTTCAGCTACAATACTTTTGCTTTCATTATCCAGACTAGCAAAGTTTGTATTAACTTGGGCCCTGGCTCTGTCTGTATCATCTTCACCAGTATATTTTATTGAGTTAATAAAAGGCGCGTAGTTATATCTTTTATCGCCTTTAGCAAAGAAATTTTGATCTTCACTTAGGCCTTTTTTAAGTTCTCGATTAACTTCGGCATTAAATTTCTTTTGCTTTGCTTTAGCCTTAGCTTCTTTTTTCTGTTCAGCTTTTTCTTTGTCTTTCTGTTTTTGTTCATAGTCATCATGAGATTGAGTTTCTGTGGTGCTTGATGATTCTGTGGAAGAGCTGGATGGATTAACAGCTGAGTAAATCATGAGAATTGGACTAAGCAAAAACGCTATTCCGAAGTAACCACCGATTATAATTTTAAACCAACCATATTTTCGTTGCTTTCCTTCCTTGTGTCTTTTCCAAGTATCATATGCCGGTCGCAAAAGGCGTACTGCGAAAAACCATAAAACGATAGTTGTAAATAATATTATTATATAAACCATGTTCTCCTCTTTAAAATTAATAATTTTCATCTATAACTATAATTTTATCAGAGATTAATTTTAATTAATACGCTTACTTTGCTAAAACAATAAATCATTGTGATTTTCAAATAATTTCACAGTGTCATCAAACATTCTATCAGGAATGCCATAAGCTTGCATGAAATTCCAAGGTTCGGTAAAAGTGAAGTGCTCCATAATTGTTAGACATAGAACTAACAGTTAGGAGCACTTTTTTCTACCCTTGTTTTTAACTGTTGTTCTTATTTTTGGTAAAATTATTTAAAGAAGTATTTTAGAAATGAGTAATAAGATGGCTAATGAAAACCAAATGTATTTTGCCGCTGATCCCACCGCTAAACATGATGAGCATGTGGTGGACTACCATGTTGCCGGGATTGATTTAAAATTTAAGACGGATGCTGGTGTTTTTTCAAAAATGCGTGTTGATTATGGTTCCGGTGTTTTGATTAAAGTAATGCACGAAGTGACCTTTCCGTCGTGTAATATTTTGGATGTTGGGACCGGCTATGGCCCTCTGGGTCTATTTGCCAGTAAATTCTGGCCCCAGCAAACAGTAGAAATGGTAGATGTTAATGAGCGTGGGCTGGCACTGGCGCAAGAGAATGCCCAGCTTAATTACTGCCGGAATGTAACAATTTATTCTTCTGATGCCTATAGCCAAGTGGATAAGAGTAAAAAATTTGGCCTAATTGTAACCAATCCGCCAATCCGTGCGGGCAAAAAAGTCGTGTCCGCGATTTTGACGGGCGCCAAAGAATACCTGGTTGATAATGGCGTTTTGCTTGCTGTCATCCAGAAAAAGCAGGGGGAACCGAGTGCTAGAAAATTGCTCACGGCAACTTATGGCAACTGCACAATTTTAGCGCGTGATAAGGGCTACTACGTGCTTCAAGCAGTTAAAAAGTAGGGGGGTTAAATGGA
The DNA here is from genome assembly GCF_029433255.1 of Lactobacillus sp. ESL0791. Lineage (NCBI taxonomy): Bacteria > Bacillati > Bacillota > Bacilli > Lactobacillales > Lactobacillaceae > Lactobacillus > Lactobacillus sp. ESL0791. The sequence goes on from NZ_JAQTHU010000001.1 coordinate 603,402, forward strand.
TTTTACCAGTGAAGAAAAAAAGAAGTACATGCAATTAGCGTTTGCGGAAGCCAAAAAAGCTGAAGAACAAGGTGAAGTGCCAATTGGTGCGATTGTTGTTGCACCCGCTGGTCAGGTAATCGGTACGGGGTATAATCGCCGCGAGCTTGATCAAGACGCCAGTAGTCACGCGGAAATGCTGGCAATCCGGCAGTCCTGTGCCAATTTGGGCCTGTGGCGCCTCATCGACTGCAGCCTGTTTGTTACCCTGGAGCCCTGTCCGATGTGTGCCGGTGCAATTATTAATTCCCGTATTAAAAATGTGTTTTATGGTGCACCTGATCCTAAGGCTGGCGCTGCCGGCAGCGTGATTGACCTTTTTTCCGTTCCCAAATTTAACCATCATCCTAACGTAATTCGCGGCCTGTACCGTGATGAGGCTAGTCAAATGTTAAAGAGTTTTTTTCAGGCGATTCGAGCAGAACAGAAAAAAGCAAAAATTCAGCAAAACGGTGGAAAAAACTGGAAAAATACGTTATCATAATTTGTGGGCAATGTTTGACTCCCAAAGCGTGTCAGGACCGGAAGGTAGCAGCACTAAGGCCGCTTGAGCATGTGCCTTTTATTAGAAATTCATAAACTCTTAACTCTTTTAAAGAGTTAGGAGTTTTTTACTAGGAAGACAAATTCATGGCTTATCAAGCGTTATATCGTAAGTGGCGGCCACGGACTTTTGCAAGTGTTGTTGGTCAAGAAGAAATTACTGCCACCTTAAAGAATGCAATTAAGCGTGGTACGGTTTCGCATGCTTTTTTGTTTGCGGGGCCGCGTGGTACGGGAAAAACTTCCTGTGCCAAGATTTTCGCTAAAGCGTTAAATTGCAGCAACCTGCAAGATGGGGAGCCATGCAATGAATGTGCCAACTGCAAGGCAGCAGATCAAGGCATAATGCCGGATATTATTGAGATTGATGCTGCTTCCAATAACGGTGTTGATGAAATTCGCGATATTCGTGATAAGGTCAAGTATGCGCCTACCCAAGGCAAGTACAAGGTTTATATCATCGATGAGGTGCACATGTTGTCGATGGGAGCATTTAATGCTTTATTGAAAACATTAGAAGAGCCGCCAGAGCATGTTGTCTTTATCTTGGCCACGACCGAGCTGCAGAAGGTGCCGGCCACAATTATTTCGCGAACTCAGCGCTATAACTTTAAACGGATTTCCCAGGCTGACCTTGAGCAGCGGATGAAGTATATCCTGGATCAAGAAAAAATCTCTTATGAAGATAAGGCACTTTCTGTGATTGCTCAGGTTGCCGACGGCGGGATGCGGGATGCACTAAGCATTTTGGACCAGCTGTTAAGTTATGAAAAGGGCAGTGTTAATTATACCGACGCGCTCAATGTTACCGGTTTTGCTGCTCAAGAAAAGATCGAGCAGCTTCTGCTCAGTCTTTTGCAGCATGACGCGGGTGCCGCGCTGACAATGGCCCAGGAGTTGCTGGCAGCGGGCGCAAGTGTCAAAAATATTTTAGACGAACTGATTGAAATGGCGACCACATCGTTAATTATTGTTAAGGCGGGTGAAGACGGTTCGGGCAACTTTTTAACTGCTGATTTTGTTCAGAAGGTCAAAAAGGTTCCGGCGAAAACGTACTTTAAGCTGATTACCTTAGCCAACAAGGCTCTAACCGACCTACGTTATACCAATCAGCAGGAAATTCCGCTTGAGGTATTTTTGGTGGCCGCTGCTTCTGAAGAGGCACTGGCAAATAGCGCGGGCGAAGTTAAAGAAGATTTGAACTTACAGACGGAAGTTGCCACGTTAAAAAAGCAGGTGTCAACTTTGACTCAGCAAGTAGCCACTTTGGCTCGTGGCCGTCAAAGTTCACATTCTAGTGAGCAAATTTTTCATATTGATGCAGGTGTTCCTGCTAAAGAGACAAAAACTTCTCAGAATGAGCCGGAACAGCAAAAGATTAAGACGAAAAAGCCGCTCAAGAAAGTTAAGCATGATGATGAACAGGATCGGAAACGAATTTACCACGTTCTTGAAAATGCGACTAAGCGGGACTTGACGGCAATTAAAGACGTCTGGCCCGACGTGCAATCGAAACTAGGTGTGTCGCAGCGGGCTTTGCTGGATGTGCTTGAGCCGGTTGCTGCCAGCAGTGATCAAGTTGTTATGAAGTGTAAGTATGCTTTCTGGTTTGAGAAGGCCAGTTCTGATAGCGACCTGCTCACGCTGCTGACAAACGAGATTGAAAAATTTGCTAAGCATAAATATGAGATTGTCTTGGTACCCGATGAATCCTGGCTGAAAGTCAGGGCAGAATTTTTAAAGGGACATAAAGACGAGCTACTGGCAAAACAAAAGCAGTCTGATCCGGAACAAGATGTTCCTGCTGATGAGGCAGAAATCAAGGAAGAACAGGAAGTTGTGACGAAGGCCAAGGAACTTTTTGGCGATGCAGTTACTGTTAAAGATTAAATAAGCAGAAGTGTAAAGGAGATAAAATGAGCAAGAGACCTAATTTTGGCGGTATGGGCGGCATGAATATGCAGCAGATGATGAAGCAGGCCAAAAAATTACAGGAACAGATGACCCAAGAACAAGAAAGTATTACCGCACAGGAATTTACTGGTAAGTCAGCCGATGATTTGGTTGTTGCCATTTTTACCGGCGACCGGAAACTAAAGGATTTAAAGATTAATCCGGAGGCAATTGATCCAGATGATCCGGATATGCTGCAGGATCTAGTGATTGATGCGGTTAATAAGGGACTGGAAGAGATTGATCAGGCTACTCAGGCCAGTTTAGGTAAGTACACGAAAGGTATGATCTAATTGCAATATCCATTACCCATTGCGCATTTGATTGATTCCTACATGAAGCTGCCCGGAATTGGTGAAAAGACTGCGACACGGCTGGCTTTTTATACGCTTGATATGCCTGATGAAGATGTTCAGGACTTTGGCAAGGCGCTCACAGAGGTCAAGCAGAATTTACGGCGCTGCTCTATTTGCGGAAATATTACGGAAAAAGATCCGTGTGAAATATGCAGCAATCCGAATCGTGACCAAGCAACGATCATGGTGGTGGAGCAGCCTAAAGATGTGATGGCGTTTGAAGAAATGGGCGAATATATCGGACTTTATCATGTCCTGCATGGTGTCTTGTCGCCAATGGATGGTATCGGTCCGGAAGAAATTAATATTAAATCCCTGATTGTCCGCCTGCAAAAGCAGGACAGTGTCAAAGAAATTATCTTGGCGCTTAATTCAACGCCTGAGGGCGAATCAACGGCGATGTATATCAGCAAGTTGATTAAACCCGCGGGAATAAAAGTTACGCGGCTGGCTGCAGGGCTTGCCGTCGGCAGTGATATTGAGTATGCTAACTCTATTACTTTGAAACGGGCAGTGCAGGGGAGAACGGCGATTTAGATGCGAAAAAAAGACATAGTTAAAGAACAAGGCGACCAGCTTCTGGTTGATTTGATTGAAAAGCTGCAGGCAGAAATAGCACTTGAAAGTGATCTTGATCAAACCACAATGGATTTGTCGGATGATAATATTGCTGCCAGTAAAATTTTGCAGGCCAAGTACTCGTTTTTATATAAGGAAGCGCGGCACCGCAACACAAGATTTAGTGGTTTTACAAATGCGATCAGCCAGTAAAAAGCTCAAACTTTGGGCTTTTTTATTTTGGGCAATTAACTGCTGGTCCAAACTGTCATTATTGTAGTAACTTAGGTAAAATGTACTTATGGAGAGTTTTATGAAAAGTTTTTTTATTAGTTTTGAAGGTCCCGACGGTGCTGGTAAAAGTACGGTTGTTGCCCAAGTGGTGCGTGAACTTGCACCTAGACTTAAGACACAATATCTAGTGACACGTGAACCGGGCGGCTCGGAAATTGCCGAAAAAATTAGGCAGATGATTTTAGATCCTGCAAATAGTAAAATGGCGGCTAAAACCGAGGCACTGCTTTATGCCGCTTCGCGCAGCCAGCACATGGCGGAAGTTATTCTGCCAGCACTTGCGGCAGGAAAAATGGTTTTTTCTGACCGCTTTGTTGACAGCTCACTTGCTTATCAGGGCGTGGGGCGTGATTTAGGCATTGCGCAAGTTAAACAGATCAATGATTTTGCTACCAGCGGGGTTGAACCTGATTTAACGCTATTCCTGGATGTTAAGCCGGAAGTTGGCTTGGCGCGGATCAATCGCCTGCGTCCCCATGCTGAAGATCGTTTGGAACAGGAAAAATTGACTTTTCATAAGAAAGTTTATCAGGGTTATCAAGAAATCTGCCAGGCCAATCCTCAGCGCATCAAGATTGTTGATGCAAGTCGAAATTTTACGCAGGTTGTTGCTGATTGTATTAAAATTATTGAAAATAGTTTACCAATAGATTTTATAAAGGACTGATTTTAATGAAGTTAGTAATCGCAATTGTTCAAAAAGAAGACGCAAAGAAACTGCAGCGTGCGTTTATTGAAAATAATATCCGGGAAACCAGACTGGCAACTACCGGTGGCTTTTTAAGTCAAGGCAACACGACTTTCCTGATCGGGATTGATGACGAGCATGTCAAGACGGTGCTGCGGATTATTAAGCAGGAATCAAAGGCGCGCGAGGAGTATATGAATCCCAACATGGTGCCGACAGGCTTTGATATGAATAGTCAGCCGGTGAAAATTACGGTCGGCGGCGCAACCTGTTTTGTTGTGCCCATTGATGAATTTAAGCGTTTTTGATGAAGATTGATATTAAACAGGTTGGCCCGGAAACGCAAAGCTTGCGTGCGGCTCATGACAAAGGGCAGCTGGCCCACAGTTATCTTTTTGTTACTGGTGACCGGCAGCAAGGCATTAATACAGCTTACTGGCTGGCCTGCCTAGATAATTGTACTGGCAAGCAAAAGCCGGATGGTCAGTGCCAAAATTGCCGGCAGATTATTTCCGGCAACCATCCGGATATTTTGCTGGTGGAACCGGAAGGTAAGCAAAGTTTGGGGATTGACCAGGTGCGACCGTTGAAAGAGGAGCTGGCGAAGAGCCCGGTGCAGAGCAGTCGCCGTTTTTTCATTATTGATCAGGCAGAAAAGCTGACCCTGCCGGCGGCTAATGCTCTGCTTAATTTACTTGAAGAACCGGTTGCACCCGTTGTTACTATCTTGATAACCAACAACCGTGACCAGATCTTGCCAACTGTGCGCTCGCGTACGCAGACAGTTGTTTTTCCTGCGGGTAATCAGGCCGATGGCAGAAGTGATTTTTTACTCAAGAACGGTTTTTCACCGGAAGATATTTCTGGACTGGATGATCCGGCTAAGCTTGATCAAACAAGTAGATATTTTTATCAGGAATGCCTAGAAAAAAATCCTTTGTCTCTTGTTAGTGCCCATCAATTAGCCGCTGCAGCTAGCAGCAAGCTTGATCAGGATTATGTTTTGCTTCAGCTTAAGCAATTGGCGCAAAAAGATTTACCTGAACATCCGCAAGTGAGTGCGAGAATGTTAAAATATTTAGTAGATGTTGATCGAATGCGTTATAGCAATGTAAGTTTTCGTAATCTGCTCGATTATCTTGCCTTGCAGTGGAAACGGTAGGTGAAAATGGTGGATCCTTATTCAAAATTGCAACAGCTTCACGACACGATGGCCAATATGACTAAGACAATTGCCAGTCTTGAGAATAATATTTTGGACACGCTTAAGGAAAACACAGAATTGAAAGTGGAAAATGAATTATTGCGTGAGAAACTGGACAAGTTGACTAGTAATAATAATGAACCGGCTGTCAAGACGAGAAGCGGGCTTGAATCATTAAGGCAGATTTACAAGTCCGGCTATCATATTTGCAACATGTATTATGGTTCACACCGTGATCCCGATTCTGATTGCATGTTTTGCCTTGATATCTTAGATAATTTTGGCGAAAAAAAGAAAAAACAGTAGGGGATGAAGAGCATGCAGCGGCAAAGTTCTTATGCAAAAGATGAAGGCAAGCTTTACCTTGTACCGACGCCGATCGGTAACCTGGAAGATATTACGATCCGGGCCAAGAAGGTTCTGCAGCAGGCAGATTATATTGCGGCCGAGGATACACGAACTAGTGGTATTTTGCTGGAAAAAATTGGCGTGCATAACCGCATGTTGTCCTTTCATAAATATAATTCAAAAGAGAGAGCTCCGGAACTGATCAAACTAATGCAGGACGGGGCAGTAATTGCGGAAATCAGTGATGCGGGGATGCCCGTGATTTCTGATCCCGGTTATATTCTGGTGCAGGAATGCATCAAGCATGATATTCCAGTCGTACCTTTGCCAGGACCGTCGGCGTTTGCGACCGCATTAATTGCTTCCGGCTTTGATGCTCAGCCCTTTACTTATTATGGTTTTTTGCCGCGGAAGAAAACGGAGCAGGTACCTTATTTTGCGGAAATGAATAAGGCGCATGCGACCTCAATTTTTTATGAGGCACCCCACCGCTTAAGCAAAACCCTGCAAAACTTGGCGAGTGTTTTGCCAGCAGACCGGCCAATTGTTGCTGCGCGCGAATTAACCAAGATACATGAGGAGTTTGTCCGTGGGACGGTCCAAGAAGTTGCCGAATATTTTGCAGAAAATGCGCCACGTGGCGAATTTGTTATCTTGGTTTCACCGAGTACGGAAGAACCCGAGCAATTGTCTTGGAAAGAATTGATCAAATTAGTTGATGCCCAAGTTGCAGCTGGCAGCAGCAAAAAGGACGCGGTGAAGAATGTGGCTAAAGAACATCGTGTTTCTAAAAATGAACTTTATGACAAGTACCACGAGCAATAGAAAATAGCCAAAGGAAGGTAAAAATGCAATACAGTGAAAAGCACCAAGTAGAATATGATGAATGTGATGAAAATAAAAATCTCCGTCTTGCATCGCTGATCGATTTAATGATGCAAGTGTCTGAGCACCAGCTCTGGCATGGGGATGCCAGCACCAAGTCGCTGAATGAGCGGGGACTTGGTTGGGTGGTCACCCAATACCATTTTGAAATTAATCGTTTGCCACGCGTAACGGAAAAAGTTGTTTTGACGACCGAGGCTAAAGGATATAACCGCTTTTTTGAATATCGTGATTTTAGCATTGATGATCAGGCGGGCAATAAGCTGATTACCGTTAAGAGTGAGTGGGTTCTGTTTGACTTGAAAAAACGTAAAATGGTGGCGACAGACGAAAAAATGATGAACGAATTGCATATTCCGCTGCTGCCAAAGCTGCCACACTTCCCGCGCCTGCGCCAGCAAGCTGAATATGAGAAAAAAAGGCAGTACCGTGTGCGCTACGATGATTTAGATACCAACCATCATTTAACCAATAGTCATTATTTTAATTGGTTTTTGGACATGCTCGACCGTGAATTTTTGCGTCAGCATGTTGTTAGTAAAATTGAAATTAAATTTAACCAAGAAGTCCGTTATGGTCAGGAACCATATTCTTGCGTCACAGTGAAAGAAAATGATGCTGAGACAAAGTCTTACCATGCGATTGAAGATGATGAAGGCAAAGCACGGGCACTTTGTGAGCTTACCTGGCGTGAAATATGATGAACTATTAGGGCATGACCAAGAAGTCATGTTTTTTTATTGGAAGGGGACTTTGAATGATAAGCAAAAAATGGCTGAAGATTGACTTGCAGGGCCTTGTTTTGTTGGGGCTTGTTGTTGCAATTAAAGTAATCTTGGGTAAGATTGCTTTTGGCACCGCTACTGTGCGCTTGAGTTTGGGTTTTGTCGGTAGTGTCATGTTGGGCTACTTTTTTGGCCCCGTTTGGGGCAGTGTTGGTGGCGGTGTCAGCGATTTGGTTTCGTCTGCGCTATTTGGCAATAGCGGCGGCTTTTTTCTTGGCTTCACGCTGTCCGCGATGGTCGGCCCCCTTATTTATGGCCTCTTTTTCTTTGACCGGCAGGTAAAACTTTGGCGCGTAATTGCGGCAACACTGCTGGTGACAATAGTCGTAAACATTGGCTTGAACACATTGTGGGTGCATTTATTGTATGGAATGGAGTTTAAGGCGGCGCTGATTCAACGCCTGCCCAAAGAGACAATCACACCCTGGCTGCAAATCTTTGCCAGTTACTTTGTTTTGACGGCACTTTCTCGTGTTAAAATAAAAAAGTAGTTTGAATAAAAAGGAAAATAATTAAGAATGAAAATTTTGAGTGTTTCGACAGCTACTGATAATTTAAGTATTGCCCTGAATGAAAACGAAAAGGTGATCGTTGAAAAAAATGAGCAGGGAGGGCGCAATTATAATGAACACCTAGATCCAATTATTAATGAGATGCTAACCGCTAATAAATTGCAGCTTGCGGATATTGACCGCTATGCCGTAGCAATCGGCCCCGGCTCGTACACGGGCTTACGAATCGGCATCACAACGGTTAAAATGTTTGCCAGCATTTTAGAAAAAGAGGTTGCCGGTATTTCTACGCTGCAGGCCCTGGCGGTTAACCAAATTGGAACAAAGATGCTGACGGTTGCCGGAATTGACGCCAGAAATGATAATTATTTTGCGGGTGCTTATTGCAATGAGGACGGCCAACTGGTGAACGTGATTCCGGACGGGCACTACCATATTACGACGCTGCTTCAGGCTGTGAAGGAGTGGGCAATTAAAACTAATTGTGACAAGGTAATATTTCTCGGTTCCGGTTTTGCCAAGCAGGATGAACTGATTAAGCAACTGGGGCTAGCTTATGCCTATGGCAGCGATGAACAAAATCTAGTTCATGCGGGACGAATAGGAAAATTGGCTTTAGGGGCACCGTTGACTGAACCCGATGACCTGCTGCCAAAATATTTACGCCGGACCCAAGCAGAAATTGACTGGCACAATAAAACGGGCCAGCCATTTGTCTCTGATCGTAATTATGTTGAAGAAGTTTAATTTATTGCAGGGCTTGTTTCATCCAGAGAAAAAACAAGTACGGCCAACTTTTGCCCCGGTTGCGACGATTGTGCAGGGCCAGACCCTGCAAGTGATGCAGGCAGGCAGCGAAGATATCCCAGCACTGCTGGCGCTGGAGCAGAAGGTATATCATGGTCCTTTGCCGTGGGATGCATCTTCATTTAAAACGGAGTTACGCAAAAAAAACACGGTGTATTTGGTTGTTTACCATGCCGAGAATTTGGTAGCCTTTATTGGAATGCGGTTTGCCCCGGTTGAGTGCCACATCACTAATTTTGCGGTTGATCCGTCTTGGCAAAGTCATGGTTTGGGGACATACTTGCTGCAGTTAATGCTGAACTGGGCCAAGAATAACGATAGTAAATATGTGAGTTTAAACGTGCGGTCTGATAATTTGGGTGCGCAAAGGCTGTATCGGACATTTGGCTTCACAATTACCAACGTTCAGGAAAATTATTATCAGGATACGCATACTGCCGGCCTACGGATGGTTATGCGTTTAAAACCAGATTTGGCCGGGAAAGGGAAGAGAAGTTTTGAGTGAGAAAAAAGATATTCGGATTTTAGCTTATGAAAGTTCATGTGATGAAACTTCGACCGCGGTCGTTAAAAATGGTCGCGAAGTTGAGAGCCTAATTGTGGCAACGCAGATCAAGAGTCACCAGCGTTTCGGCGGTGTTGTGCCTGAAGTTGCCAGCCGCCACCATATTGAGGTAATCAGTCAGATAACTAAAGAAGCGCTGCGTGAGGCTGATGCCAGCTGGCAGGATATCGATGCGATTGCCGTCACTTACGGACCGGGGCTGGTTGGAGCGCTCTTGATTGGTGTCAGTGCCGCCAAGGCTGCGTCGATGGCTACTGGCTTGCCGCTGATTGGGGTTGACCACATTATGGGGCACATCATGGCTGCACAGCTAAAAGATGAAATTGTGTATCCCGCGCTCGCACTGCAGGCTTCTGGCGGTCATACGGAAATTGTTTTATTAAAAGATCCGCTGCACTTTGAGATTGTGGGCGATACCCGTGATGATGCTGCGGGTGAAGCGTATGATAAGATTGGCCGGGTTTTAGGGGTAAATTATCCCGCGGGTAAAACAATTGATGAATGGGCACATCAGGGTAAAGATACCTTTAATTTTCCCCGGGCAATGATGGAAGACGATGACTATGACTTTTCTTTTTCCGGTTTGAAGAGTGCGTTTATCAATACTTATCATCATGCAGAGCAGATTCATCAAGAATTGAATAAATATGATCTGGCTGCTAGTTTTCAGGCGGCCGTCATTGATGTTTTGGCCCATAAGACAATCAGAGCGATTAAGGAATATCAGCCTAAAACTTTTATTATGGGCGGCGGTGTTGCTGCTAACCTGGGTCTGCGTGAGCGGATGAATCAGGAATTGGCAGCTCTTCCTGCAGCGATTCGGCCCAAAGTGATCTTACCGGATTTAAAATTGTGTGGCGATAACGCGGCAATGATTGGGGCGGCCGCTTATAATTTGTATAATGCGGGTAAGTTCGCTGACTTGACCCTGAATGCAGATCCATCCTTGGAATTGCCGTATGCAAAAAGCATGTTGAAATAAAGTGATATTAAAAAAAGCCATGAAGTGGAATAAAGCTTCATGGCTTTTAATTTGTTGTGCAAATTTATCTTTACAAACTTGCTATTATGTAGCTAGTAAAATATGTTTAAGCATGATATATTTTTAGTAAGCAGGAAGTTACACTAATTATGTGTGGTGTTATTTGCTTAACACGTATTATACGTGTTAAAATATAAATATGGAGTTAGAAATGCCTTTTACTGGAAAAGATATGTTAAAACTGTTGCTAGAACATGGCTGGATTGAACGTAGGGTTGCTGGTTCACATCATCATTTGTATAAAGATGGTGTGAGAATTACTGTACCAGTTCATGGCAATCAGGATTTAGGCAATGGGCTTGAACGTAAAATCCTTAAAGAAGCCGGCCTTATAAAGAATAAATCTTAGGAAGGAATCAACATGACTGAGACGAAAAAAATGTTTTTAGTTTACCCTGCAATTTTTACTCCAGAAAAAAAGGGTGGCTATTTTATTGATTTTCCTGATGTTCAAGGAGCATTCACTGGAATTAATACAAATGATATTTCATATGGGATTGAAATGGCTGAAGAGGCGCTTGGATTAACTTTGGCGGACTATATTGAAAATAATGATGCCTTTAAAAAGCCGACCGCTATTAATGAGCTTAAAGTTCCTGCTGGCTCATTTGCAACTTTAATTAAAACTGATGTAGAAAAATACTTAACTAATAATGATCTTGTTAAAAAGACGTTGACTATTCCTAAATGGGCTGATCAAAAAGCTAAAAAGCAAAAGTTGAATTTTTCCGCTCTTTTGACTAAAGCAATTTTACATGCAAATTAAAGCTTAAAGAGTCATTTTATAAATAGACAGGAATTGCTGTAGATTTAGATTTATGTGAGCATTTGAAATAAGCAAAGACAGCCCAAGAAAATCTTGAGCTGTTTCCAGCGCGGGTAAATCCATAATAGATCGCTCTTTCCCTGTACTACTTGATTAGTTTGTTAAGGATAGCATGGAACAAACGCACAATGCAATTTGACTACTTGCAAGGTACCTGGAAGCAGTCGATTGCTTTTTTTGTTGCATTCAAAAAGCCTCTCAGTATTTGTTGAGAGGCTCATTTGATTAAAAGCTATTATTACTTAATCCTCTACATCTAAAAATTTTTCAAGCATAAGCTTAACTAGAAAACTTGAATATTCTATGCCATAACCATACGCAACAGCAACCAGCTTACTTACTGCAGTACCTAAATCTTTCGATTCTCCTACTTCTTTCTCTAGTCGTTTTTGAAATTTATCATTACGCTCTTTTGTGTCAAATTCATCAAGAAATTCTTCCATATATTTAGCATACTTTACTTCAAATTCTTCTTTGCCCATAATTCTATCCCTCACATTTTAAACTAATTTGCTGTTCTTTTTTAATCAGCTTTCCGATCACTTATAAGTTGTTCTAAATACGGATAAGCTATTATCTGAATTTTGCCTTTATCCATTTGCAATTCGCGAGCCCTCCATTCATTAGCACTATACTTTCCGTTTTTGAGAATTTTTGCAGGTTGCACACCATCAATTAAGTAATCTGTCTTTGTAGAAACCGAACCAGTAACACAACCGCCGTGAGCCTCAATTTCAGCCTTGATATCTTTATTAGGTTTATCAAAAATACCAGTTAAAACAAACGTTAATCCTTTAAGTTCAGAATCAGGTTCCTGGCAAATAGGAACTTTGTATTCTAGGTCATGATCACGTAATTTTTGGTAAATTACTAAATTTGTCTTGCAGTCTTCTAAACTAGTATGCGGCTTATTACCAAGACCAAAATATTCTTTTAGCGTGGCGAACTTCATATCTTTAAGTGCGACAGGAAAGTCATCACGTATTCTTCTAACCATGCGAAGAGTATCGATAGCTTTAATATGCTTTTGAGCAAAACCATTATTTACAACAAATGGAATATCAAATTGAATAATATTATGGCCAACTAAAGTTGCATCATCAACAAACTCATTAAATTTTGGCATTACTTCAGTAATTGGGTCCGCATTTGCAACATCAGCATCAGTTATTCCAGTAATTTTTGTAATGTAACTAGGGATACTTTTCTTAGGTTTAACATAGCTATTAAATTGATCAATTACTTGGTCATCTTTAACCTTTACCGCAGCCACGTGAATAATTTCATCGTTCTCATAACCAAGCTCTGTGGTTTCCAAATCAAATACTACGCAATCCTTTAATTTAGTATCCGATACATCTTCAATATCTACGCCATGCTTTGATAAAAATTGCTGATACTTAGGTATCTTGGGTGTTTTAGGGTTAAGCACACAATCCTTTAAAACGGCATCTGAAATAATTTTATCTGTTGAAGATTTAAGAGTCGAAATTTTCTCTTGGACATTTTCAGAAATTGCCGATTTTTTGTTATCTGTAATCTTAGTTTTTTCGGCTTCAGAATCTTTAACAATAAGATTAGGTTTTAAATCCTTTGTAATTTTTAAATTTGCTTTATCATTGTCAGTTGCATACTTTGAAGGCTTTCTTAGCGCCTTACTAATTGCATAAATGGTCCATTCAATAATTACGCCAATCGCCAAAATTACTAAGAACATGCCAATGGAAGTAGCCGCACCGAAAAATGCAATAAACCATCCAGCCACAAAAAGCATAAGTGAATAACTAATTCTTGCTGGCAGTTTCTTTACTAACTTAACCAAATCGACAATAAACAAAGCAATACTAGCAAACACAGTTAGCATGCCAAGTCCCATCACAAAATCTGACATTTCAACCTCCTAAAATACCAAATCATCGTTCTTCTTAAACAATGATTTAGTATCATCAAGCATCCAATCAGGAATGCCATATTGGTTCATAAATTCGCCAGGCTCAACACATATATCAATTTGGCGCATGGCATAATCATAAATTACACGCAGAGCATACATGTCTGCTCTGTGTTCTATAGTTCCTTTATAGAACACTTCAAAATGATTAGAAGATTTTTCCTCTAATCATTTTTGTTATTCAAATTTATCTAATGCATCAACGGCTTGCTCCCAAGCGGTGTTTGCCTTATCAAGTTTTTGGCTGATTTCTGTTAACTGTTCCTGCAGCGGTCCTAACTTATCAAAATTAGTGGCAATTTCTGGATTCGCCATTTTCTCTTCAATTGCTGCCTGCTGTTTTTCTAGATCGTCAATCTTGTCTTCGGCTTGACTGACATCTCGTTCCAATTTTCGTTTTTGCGAATCACGCTGCTTTTGTTCCTGGTACGATAATTTTTGTGAACCACTATCGCTCTTATCTTCATTTTGCATCAGTGCATTATTATCTTGCTCAGTGGCATCCTGCTTGGCCTTTTCGTCGAGGTAATATGAATAGTCGCCTTCGTATACTTTGGCCTGGCCGTCTTTGACCGCCACAATCTTGTTAGACAGCTGATTGATAAAGTAACGGTCATGGGAAACGAAGAGCAAGGTTCCGTCAAAGTCCTGCAGAGCATTTTCTAAAACTTCCTTTGCTTCAATGTCTAAGTGGTTGGTTGGCTCGTCCATTAACAAGAAGTTGTTGTGCTCAAGTGACAGAACGGTTAAAGTTAACCGCGCCTTTTGTCCACCCGATAGCTGGCCCACGGTCTTATCAATGTCTTTGGCCGTAAAAAGAAAACTGGCTAAAATCGACCGGACATCCTTTTCCGGCATCGTTTTATGGCGGTCCCAGACCGTGTCGATCACGGTTTTGCCCGGTTCAAGTGTCTGCAGTTCCTGATCATAATAGCCGATATCTAGCGCAGCACCGTACTTAATGCTGCCGCCTTTAGGTGTCAGCTGCTTCATGATTGTTTTGAGCAGAGTCGACTTGCCAATCCCATTTGGTCCGATCACGGCGACGCGGTCACCCTTGTTGACCTGCAGCGAGATGTCTTTGACCATCGTCTTTGTGGGATAACCAATTGTAAGGTCTTTTAAAATTAGGACTTCCTTGCCTGATGGCCGTTCACTTGCAAAGTGAATCCGTACCTTGCTCTTGTGTTTGGGCGGCTGAATCCGTTCGATTTTTTCGAGCTGTTTGCGCCGGCTTTGCGCCCGCTTAGTTGTGGTTGCACGCACTAGGTTTTTTTGGATGAATTCTTCATCTTTTTTGATTTTTTCCTGCTGCTTTTCGTAAGCTTCTTCTTGCTGACGGTCGCGCAATTTGCGTTCAGCGAGATAGGCGGAATAGTTGCCTTTAAAAGCAGTCAGTTTGCCAAATTGTAATTCGAAAATTTGGGTCGCAAGATGATCCAAGAAATACTGGTCATGTGAAACAACCAAAATGGCACCGGAATAGCCCTTAAGAAAGCTTTCCAGCCAATCTAGTGTATCCAAATCCAAATAATTGGTCGGCTCATCAAGCAGCAGCAGCGGCGGTTTTTGCAACAGCAATTTGACAAAAGCCAGTCGCGTTTTTTCACCGCCAGACAAACTGCCGATTAGTTTCGACCAGGTTTTTTCGGGGAAGTTAAACCCGTTCAAAATGCTCTTGATATCTGCCTGGTAAGTATAGCCGCCGTCTTGTTCAAAATTGAACTGCATTTGGTCATATTGTTTGAGCAAATCCTGATTTTCTGGCTGCTCGGCAATTTGTTCCTGCATCTGTTCAATCTTTTTGCCTGTATTAATCAGTGGTGCAAAGACTTCCAGCACCTCGTTCCAGATGGTTTTATCCTCGTCTAGCGCATTTTCCTGGGCAATATAGCCGACGTCAATGTTCTTGTTAACGGTAAAGTCGCCATGTGTTGCTTCTTCTTCACCCGTCATGATTTTGAGTAGGGTGGTTTTGCCGACACCGTTGGGTCCGACGAGACCGATGCGGGCATTAGAGTCAATCGAAAAGTTAACATTTTTAAATAAAGTGGTGGCACCGAATTGTTTTTCTAAATCGTGCCCTTGTGCAATTATCATATTTTTCACCTAAAAACTATTTTAGCATATTGGGTGCAGATATTACTTTGCTAATCTTGGAATAGATGCTAAATGTTTGGGGCTGGTAAGAATTGTGCTAATGTAAATATAAAAATCAAGGAAACAAGAGGACAAAAAGTAGTAGAATGAAAGCGGCTAATTAAAATGGACTGTAAATTATAAATAGAGGTGTTGGAAATGGAATTTCTGTTAGATACAGCTGATGATGCTGCGATTGCAAAATACAAAGAAATAATTCCCTTGGCTGGTGTGACTACCAATCCGTCAATTATGAAAAAAGAAGGCAAAGTTGACTTCTTCGAACGACTGAAAAAAATTAAGGAAATTATTGGCGCAAACCGTGCCTTGCATGTACAAGTAGTTGCTACAACCAGAGACGGCATTATTAAAGATGCACACAGAATAATTGCTGAACTGGGAAAAGAAACCTATGTTAAAATTCCTGTGACGCAAGAGGGCTTGGCAGCGATTAGGGTGCTGAAAAAAGAGGGCGTTAGAATAACTGCAACGGCGATTTACACCGAATTGCAGGGCTATTTAGCAATCTGTGCCGGTGCTGATTATCTTGCCCCGTATTATAACCGGATGCTGGAAAGTAATATCAATGCTAAGGAAGTTCTTTCTTACTTTGTCGAAGCCATTGCAAGAACAGGGAGTAAGACTCAAGTATTGGCTGCCAGTTTCCACACCGTTCAACAAATAAATGAGGCAATTGAAAGCGGAGCTCAGGCAGTGACAGTTGCTCCTGAGTTTATTGAAAAGGGACTGGAAAACCATTTGATTATGGATGCGGTTAGCGACTTTAGCTCAGACTGGTCCCAGATACATGGTGCTGGTTCGATTGTTGATTTATAAAAAGCGTAAATGATAAAAACTGTGTTGATACCAAAAAATCTTCCAATGATTTTAAAAAGTCAGTGGAAGATTTTTATTTATTATGCCGTTTTTTTTTGTCCAAGTTAACATTTTTGAATAAAATAGAGGCACCGAATTTTTTATAAATTGTGCCTTTGTGTAATTATCATATTTTTCACCTAAAACCTATTTTAGCATATTGCAGGCAAGTATCAGGCAATAAAATAGGTGTCAGCAAGGCAATCACGGCAAAAAAAGACTAGCGCAGAAATAAATCTTGGCTAGCCTTTGCTATTTTAAATAGATTTTCTTTTATCATTTGCGCTTGGCGGCTTAAGCAAACCTATAAGACCAGCATCCATCATAATTAATCCAGCACTGATCCGTTGCTCAGTAATCATGGTCAATATTGCTCCGCAAATAAGCGTAATACCAAGGACTTAATCCCATTTTTGCGCTTGCGTCATCTTTTCTTTAATGACTGCTTTTTCTTTAGCAATTTTTTTATTAAATGAGCAAATAAAAATTAGTAAGCCGAGGACAACAAAAATGCTTAAGGAAATATAACGAAAGTTTCCTTTTACAGTAAGATAATACACAATGCCGATAATAATTTGCAGTAAGGCAAAGACTTGCAGTGCTTGTTTCTTGGTTAATTTGTTTACAAACATAGTTCGCACTTCCTTTAAAAATATGTAGCTAAGTATAATCTTAACCTGATTTTTTACAAGATAATTGTTAGGTTACTATTTGTATAATTAATCTTTAGGGAGCTAAATCTGCCCTATTGCGAATTGTGAAAAATACACTGGTTCTACAAAGCTAGTTTTGTTTCTTGTGGTTTCTTTTAGCTAAAGTTTCGTTGATTTTTTTAACTCGGAGATAACTCATCAGTATCAGGACGATCCAGACAAAAACATAAATAGTAATGAAAATAAGCCAGAAGATAACTGAATGCAGGGCCAGCACCAGTTTGCCTTCATAAGCGGTGGCGGCAAGGACAATTAATAAAGTAAGGCCAAAGTGTAGTAGCAGCCTAACAATAGGGAAGTTGTCAGTTTGCAGAATTTCCGACAGCATACCGATTAACGCGCTCATTACAATAACTGTCAGAATATTTTTTTGACTGGGAAAAGTTGCGGGCGTTTTAAACAATAGGAGCATCAAATATGCAAATGCGCCAAAGCCAATCCCATAAATTGCTTCCGATAATATTCGTTTCATCTGGGCCTCCTATATTCCTAAAAAATTCATCAAGTCTTTGACGTATTTGCGGCTGACACTGGTACGAAAATCTCCGGTTAGTTTGGCGGTTAGGTTTCCGGAAAAACTGTCTTCAAGAGCCAGCAAATGATCGACATTAATGATTGCATGTTTGGAAATTTGTAAAAATTGTTCTGCGGGTAATTTACGGCCAAAGTTTGCCAATGTGTCTTTAGCATGAAAAATTCCGTTGGTCGTGTAAATTAGTAGTGCCGCATTATAAATATCAACGAAAATAATCTCGGCAGTTTTGACCATCAAAATCCGCTCGCTTGTTTTAATAGCAACAATGCTGCTTTGCCTACCTTCATTATAATTGTCCAAATAGTGTAAAAGTGCCTCAACCTCCGGGCTTTTTTCGGCAGCCTTGATAACTATAGTTGGTTCATGAGCATCAACTTTTGCATCTTTTTCAAAACTTACATGCACTTTCATCACTCCTATGCTTTTACTTTTTGCAATAAGTAGTCAACTAGTAGTGCGGCAAACAAAATGCTTATGACAACCAAAAATGTTTGCTGCAGCGTTAATAGATGGTTCCATTTTAACCGGATTCCCATTATTTTGGCAAATTCAGCCCGCATGGGTTGAGCAACGGAATTGCCGACTAAAAGTTGGCGGTAAATAGATGCAACATAGGTTCCAGGTGTTAACTTCATTAACAGCTGCGCAAATTTTGGCAGGCTGCCTAGTGGCAGGTATGCACCCACGAGGAACCCGGATGCCGTGCCGATAATCGTGCTGAATTGTCCTAAAGTTGCATTGGTCTTAATAAAGTAAAGAAGAAGATCGTTTAGAAGTACAGCCAAAATTGAGCTTAGAATAATTATCAGGCAAATTTGCAATAAATTATGCCAAGGGAAATTCAGATTATCAGTAAGATGGAAGTAAACCACCATGCTGATTAGCAGAACTAATTGTAGGATAATACCGATGATTGTGCTGCTGATTAAATAGCTGAGGTGAATTTGCCAATTTGAGCGCTTAGTCAAAGTCAAATCGGCCAAGACATTGGTTTCGCGGTCACTGACGAGCACGGCCAAACCACTCAGCGTGGTTGTGATACTGGTAACTGCCAGCGTGCCGCCGATTTGCCAACGATCTAGCAGTTGTTTGGAATTTGGTAGCTGCTGCCAGCTGGTTTGAAAAGTCTTTTTTAAAAAGACTACGTACAAAACAAAGGTAATCAGTGCACCTAGTAAAGAGAAGAAAACACGCGCATGATTTCTAAAGTATAGTAGTAAATTTCTTTTACATAAGTAAAACATTATTTCATCTCCCAACCAGTAATATTCATAAAGGCGGTTTCCAGACTTCCCGGTGAATAGGAAAAATCACTTAGATTTTCGTTCACAAGCAGCAAAATATTTACTGCCGCAGCTGCACTTTTAGGTGTAAGCACAAGTGCAGCTTTTTCTTTTTTAAAGGAAATTTGCCTTTCATTAAGAGTTGCTTCTAATTTGGCAAAATTTCCGCTTAAGCGCAGTTCATTTTGCGCATTTGCAGCAACTATTTCTTTGGTTGTGCCGCTGGCAACGATTTTGCCTGAATTTAAAATGTAGGTAAAATCGGCTCGACTGGCTTCTTCAAGGTAGTGGGTCGTCAGCAAAATTGTTAGGTTTTCTTTTTCCTGTAATTGCAGCAGTAGTTTCCAAATGGCAGTGCGGGTCTGGACATCAAGACCGGTTGTGGGTTCATCCAAGAATAAAATATCAGGTTTGTTCAGCAAGGCACGGGCAATGTCGACGCGCCGCTTTTGGCCGCCGGATAAACGGCCATAACGCTGGTTAATAAATTTTTCAAGTCCTAGTTGTGTACCTAAAAGGCTAATGAGTTTTGGGTCAAATTTAGGATACTGGTGTGCGCGGATGAGCAAATTTTCCTTAACCGTTAATTCGTTATCGAGCACGCTATTTTGAAAGACCACACCAATTTTAGTGTATGGCTGCAAATTAATTGTGCCGCTGCTGGGAGTACTGATGCCGACCAGCATATTGATGAGGGAGGACTTGCCGGCACCATTTGTGCCCAGCAAGGTTGTGAAACTGCCCTGCCTGATTTGCAGATTGACTCCATTCACGACAGTTTTATCGTGGTATTTTTTAGTTAAATTTTTTGTTTGCAATAACATTATTGAACCTCTTCCTTAAGTGCTGGTTTTAGATTAACAATTTTGCGCAAACTAAGAAATAAAATGCCGACAAATGGTTGAAATGGGTAGATAAGTGGTTAAATTTAGCAGTTGAGTGGTTTTTGACTTAAAAAGGTCTATAAAAATGATAAAATCGGGTAGTTTGTGAAAAAAATACTTGCAAAAGTTCCAACATTACAGGTAAGATAGTATTAATCGACGATTCCAATTCACAAGTAAAAAATATATGGAGGCTTCTGTAAAAATGGAAAAAATAAAAATCCCTACGGCAACGGCAAAAAGACTGCCGCTATATTACCGCTATCTCGTTATCTTGAATGATGCAGGTAAAGAAAAGGTATCTTCAACTGAATTGTCTGAAGCGGTTCAGGTTGATAGTGCATCAATTCGGCGCGACTTTTCTTATTTTGGTGCTTTGGGGAAACGCGGATATGGTTATGATGTAAAAAATTTGTTAGCCTTCTTTAAAAAGATTTTGAATCAGGATACTTTAACAAATGTTGCACTGATTGGTGTCGGCAACTTGGGTCATGCTTTGCTGAATTATAATTTTAAGCGCACTAACAATATCCGCATTTCTTGCGCCTTTGATATTAACAAAGCAATTACCGGAAAAATATTGTGCGGTGTGCCGGTTTATGATATGAGTGAACTAAAAAAGCAAATTACTGACCAGCAGATTGAAATCGCGATTTTGACGGTTCCATCAGATACGGCACAAAAAACGGCCAATGAAATGATTAATGATGGGGTGAAGGGGATTATGAATTTCACACCAATCCGCTTGTCAACACCGGCCGGCATCCGCGTGCAGAATGTTGATTTGGCAACAGAACTGCAAACCCTAATTTATTTCCTGGATTCAGAAAAAGAAAATAATAAGTAAAAAATATGAAAGCAGTTTGCATTAGCAGATTGCTTTTTTTGCAATTCATAATATAATTAAAGTAACAAAATATTAAAATCATTATTCTTAATTATAATGAAAGACAAGTGGTGAATGAGATGGATAATAGTAAGAAACGCCGAATTTTAGAGAATATTTTTTGGTTTGGACTGGTATTTTTAGCCATTATTTTTTGGCAGAAAAATGACTGGAGCAATTTGTATTTGATCTGGTCAGTTCTAAACTTTATCTTATCGTTAACGGAACTTGTTTTGTTTCCGGTGGTGCGGGATTCCCTGCCTCAGCAGTTAATCAATGACCTTGGCAGTTGTTTTGCAATGCAATTTGTGCCGCTATTAGGCACTTTCCTGCCAATGGATACGGGCAGGCATCTGCAGGAATTCTATATTATTCTTAGTATTATGCTAATAAATATGGTAATTATTACTGTTGGTGATCTTGTTCAGGATCGAAAAATGACGAAGGAAATGTCAAAGTAATTTAATGGTAAAAGTGTTAATCATAAAATTTAAGAAAGCGATCTTTAGGTATATAATAAATCTAAATATTTTAAGAGGAGAAAAATCATGAATTTAAAAAAGACACTTGTTAGTTTAGTTGCTGCAGTAGGGATGCTTTCTTGTGGTTTAATGCAACCGCAAAAAGCTGCCGCAGCGATGAATAAGAATCAAGTTATTAATATTGTTAAAAAAGATGCCAGCAAAGTAACTAGCGGGAAATTAAATGCTGATATGAACTTTAAAGTTGCGAAGCAACCAACCACAATCAAAGCAGATGGCGATTTTGGCGGGAATCCGCTAGTCAGTCATATTAATTATTCTATTAATACTGACGGCAAGACCCAGAATAATGAAATGTGGATTGATACAAAGAACAAAGTTACTTACACTAAGCATGATGATGCATGGGTTAAAAGTGCTACGTCTAATGATGCAATGCTTGATTCTGTGACTAATTCGGCTCTGTCCAAGAAAAATAGCAGTTTCTATAAGCAACTGGCTAAAAAGGGTAAATTGACGCGGGATGGTGATTCTTACGTACTGACTGCTACGATTAACCAAAAGAAGCAGCTCAAGAAACTATTTGCTTCGATGGCAAAACAATATTTGAATCAAGGGCAGTATCAGCAGCTTGAGAAACATTTTAGTTTTGGCCTTTATCATATTAAGGTAACGGTTACCGGCGAAAAATTAACGTCTTACCAAGTTAAGTTCTCAGCTAAATACGGCAAAACATATTCTTTGGCTGCTACAGTTGCAGTTTCCGATTTTGGTAAAAATAATCAATTGGCAATTCCGGCAAATGTTCTTGCTGCCGCTCAATTACCAGCTGCTGTTCCATATAAATAATTGACAAAAAGCTTGATAAAGCGACAATAAGAGCGAAGTTAGCACTTGAAACAAAAAAGTGCTAACTTTTTTCTTGCTTTTTTTTCTAAAAGAGGTTATTATCATAGATGTAAGTTAGCACTTAGCTAATAAGAGTGCTAATCATCAAAAAGAGATTTAAATGATATAGGAGGGACAAACGTGTTACAACCAATTGGTGATCGCGTGATCGTAAAAGTTAAAGAAGAAGAAGAAAAAACTGTAGGTGGAATTGTTCTCGCTTCTAATGCTAAACAAAAACCAACTGAAGGCGAAGTCGTTGCTGTTGGTGAAGGTGCTCATAACAGTGTTGGGGATCTAATCCCGTTAACTGTTAAGAAAGGCGACGTTGTTTTATACGATAAGTATTCTGGCACAGATGTTAAATACGATGGTGAAAAATACTTAGTTCTTCATGAAAAAGATATTTTAGCAATTGTTAAATAAGTAAGGAAGAATATAAAAGATGGCAAAAGATATTAAATTTTCAGAAAATGCAAGACGTTCCCTATTAAAGGGTGTAGACAAGTTAGCTGATACTGTTAAGACAACAATTGGCCCTAAGGGCAGAAATGTTGTTTTGGAGCAATCATACGGCAATCCAGAAATTACTAACGATGGTGTCACAATTGCCAAGGCAATTGAGTTAAAGGACCACTACGAAAACATGGGTGCCAAGTTAGTTGCCGAGGCTGCACAAAAGACCAATGATATTGCTGGTGACGGTACGACCACTGCCGTTGTTTTAACCCAAGCAATTATTCGCGAAGGTATGAAGAATGTTACTGCCGGTGCTAATCCTGTTGGCGTTCGTCGCGGAATTGAAAAGGCTACTAAGGCTGTAACTGATGAGTTACACAAGATTAGCCACACGGTTTCTTCAAAAGACCAGATTGCACAAGTTGCTTCTGTTTCATCTTCTTCTAAAGAAGTTGGTGACTTGATTGCCGATGCAATGGAAAAGGTTGGTAACGATGGTGTTATCACAATTGAGGATTCTCGTGGAATTAACACTGAATTGTCAGTTGTTGAAGGGATGCAATTCGACCGCGGCTACCTGTCACAATACATGGTAACTGATAACGACAAGATGGAAGCAGATTTGGACAATCCTTACATCTTGATTACCGACAAGAAGATTTCCAACATTCAAGACATCTTGCCATTGCTGCAAGAAATTGTTCAACAAGGTAAATCATTATTGATTATTGCTGACGACATTGATGGTGAAGCTTTACCAACACTTGTTTTGAACAAGGTTCGTGGGACGTTTAATGTTGTTGGTGTTAAGGCTCCTGGCTTTGGTGACCGTCGTAAAGAGCAATTACAAGATATTGCTGCTCTAACTGGTGGTACAGTAATTACCGAAGACCTTGGCTTGGAATTAAAAGACACCAAGATTGACCAATTAGGTCAAGCACGTCGCGTAACTGTAACCAAAGACTCAACGACAATTGTTGATGGTGCTGGCTCAAGTGAAGCAATTCAAGAGCGTGAAGAGTCAATCAGAAAGCAGATCGAAGAGACTACTTCTGACTTTGACAAGAAGAAGCTGCAGGAACGTCTTGCAAAACTTACAGGTGGCGTTGCAGTTATCCACGTTGGTGCTGCTACTGAAACTGAATTAAAGGAACGCCGCTACCGCATTGAAGATGCTTTGAACTCAACTCGTGCCGCTGTTGATGAAGGCTACGTAGCCGGTGGTGGTACTGCTTTAGTTAACGTTGAAAATGCCGTTAAGAGTCTCAAAGGTGGAACAGCCGATGAACAAACAGGAATCAACATTGTGTTGAAAGCTCTGGCAGCTCCAGTTCGGCAAATTGCTGAAAATGCTGGTCAAGACGGCTCAGTTATTGTCAACAAGCTTGAAAGCCAAGATGCTGAAGTTGGTTACAATGCTGCTGACGACAAGTGGGAGAACATGGTTAAGGCCGGAATTATTGACCCAACCAAGGTAACCAGAACTGCATTGCAAAATGCCGCTTCGATTGCTGCTTTGCTTCTGACCACTGAAGCAGTTGTTGCTGATATTCCTGAAGATAAACCTGCTGCTCCTGACGCAGGTGCTGCAGGCGCTGGCGCACCAGGGATGATGTAATTTAGTTAGCTATTAAAAATTTTAAAGAATCGTTCTTACTAGGGACGATTCTTTTTTTGTTATATAAAAAATCTAAAATTAATTTAGTTTTTAAATATGTCTTTCATTAATAAATCTTTATGATATAGTTAAATATAAATAATTAAATCCTTATAATAATTTGAAGACAGAGGCGACAGAAATGACTGTTGGTGAATTACTAAGGGAATATCGGTCTAATCAGTCCAAAAACTTAAAAACATGGGTGGGCAATATCATAAGCCCATCTTATTACAGTAAAAGTGATTTGCTAAATGAAGAGTTTTTGCTAGCTGATAGAGAGGAAAAGCAGTGTACCTAAATTTTTTAAAGCAGCAAAAACTATTGAATCGCGCATACTTAAAAAATTATCTTTTATGTGGGCTGATTACATTCCTAATTGCTGCTACGACGTATCCTGATCTTCAGTTAAATGGTCATACGGATTATAGCTTACTGAATGCAGTTTTACCGCGTTTTACAATTTGCTTAGCACTTGTGCCGACCTTGCTGATTACGATTTTAGCAACGCTTGATTTTCGGGTCAATGATGTTTTGCGCTGCCAAACGCGGAAAGTGTTGGTATGGGAGATTGTTTATCGGGCTGCAGCAGCTTGTGTG
The DNA here is from genome assembly GCF_029433255.1 of Lactobacillus sp. ESL0791. NCBI lineage: Bacteria > Bacillati > Bacillota > Bacilli > Lactobacillales > Lactobacillaceae > Lactobacillus > Lactobacillus sp. ESL0791. Next base: position 628,160 of record NZ_JAQTHU010000001.1, read on the forward strand.
CTGATGTGTATAATTTGGCTAGTTGGCAATGTAGGGGTGATTTTAGTAACAAATTCAGTTATATTGCTAAACCATATTTTTAAGTCATTAATTTTACGGCTCCTTTATTTATGGACGTGCTGCTTTGCGTTGGGATTAATTGCTGCTACTGCTTACGCATTTATAAAGAATAAAATTTTGGCTTTTTTTATTGTTTTTGTCATTAATAGTTTTTCTTTTTCACTTAATAGGGCCAAAAAAATTTCACTTTTTTATGATTTTATTGTGCCTGATTTTGAAGCAATTGTTTGGTCAAGATTTCTTGTTTTGCTTGCCATTATTTTTGTGGTGGGGACATTATTAGCTGTTATTATTGAAAAGAGGGATTTTTGATGGGCCGTTTATTTTGGAATCAGTTGCTGTATTTATGGCAAATAATTCGGACACGGTTAATCATGTGGCTAATTCTTATTTGCTTAGCAATTGGTGTTGTTAGTGCGCAGCTTGTTGGTAATCCGTACACAAGTGGTTTTACTTTATTTTTTCAAGGGGTTACATTTCAAGAAATTCACTTTCCGGCTTTCTGGTTTAGTTATTTTGCTGTTCCGCTGCTAATTTTATTGAATGGTCTGCGGCAGTTATGGGAAACGCGGACGATGCATTTACGTGGATTGCAATTTGCTCCGTATAAATTTGCACTAATAAATTTAGTTTTGCTTGTCCTGCTCACGCTTTTTTATGTCGGTATAACTATATTTACGCTGGCTGTGTGCACCTCTTTATTTAAATTGCCTGGCTTGCAAATAGGTCAATTAAAAAATAGTCAGGCAATATTGTCTTTATCTGTAATTAATTGTCTTGGAATTTATTTTTTATTGCTTTTGCAGATATTGTTTAGCAATTTGCATCCCGCGATAGGAGTGATTGTACCGTTCAGTATGTTAATTATGACACCATATACTGCATGGCATAATAATCCGCTAAACGCGCTGATGCTTGCACGGGTGAGCCGCGGCAATATTTTACTACTGATTCTTGCGACATTGATTACTGCAATTATTTATTTGATTACTGATTATTTTGTTGATTTAAATTTAGGAGAAGTCAGATGAGTTTTATAGAATTAAAACAGGTTGGTAAAATAGTTAAAAAACGGCCACTGTTACATGATATTAATGCCCAGATTGACCAAAATGAGATTACGGTTTTAGAGGGGATTAATGGATCCGGAAAGACATTAATATTGAAGGCAATTCTTGGCTTAATTAAGGTAACAGGTGAAGTCATTGTTGCTGGTAAGCAAGTAAAGGTTGAAGAGCCCTATCCAGTGAAAGCGGGAATTTTAATTGAAAATCCTAGTTTGATTGGAGACCTTACTGCATACCAGAATATGGCTTTATTAGCCAAGCTAGATAAAAGCATTAAAGCTGGAGAACTTAACCGGTTACTCGATTATTTTGACCTAAGCAGTTTTCCCAAGCAAAAAGTCAAGAAATTTTCTTTAGGGATGAAGCAAAAATTAGGGATTGCTCAGGCTTTGCTTGGCAAGTATCCGCTAGTTGTTTTGGATGAACCGACAAATGCACTTGATGTCAAAAGTGTTGATAAACTAATAAATATTATTACAGAATACAGTCATAATGGTTCGACCTTCATCATTGCCTCCCATGATCGCGATTTTATTGAGCAGATTGCCACCAAGCGTTTGATTGTCGAAGAGGGGACAATTAGTCATGAAAAGTAAAAAATCAAAATATGGTCTGTTGATATTGTGCTTGCTTTTAATAGGTATAGCTGCTGGTTTTCGTTATCGACAAGTTAATGCCCATCCAGCGTTGCGCGGCGTAACCGAGGAAAAGTTTTTTAAGCGGGGTGAATTGGTTCATGCTTATCATGTTGATTTTGTTGTGCATCAAGTCAAATTAACAGAAACTAAGGATGAAGCTAGGCTTAAGGTACGCTTGTCACTTAAACAAACGGGAACAGCTAATTATGGTTTGAAGAAAGATAATCCTGATTTTAGGGATAATATGTTTTTTAACGTGCCATACGGCATTAGTAATCAATGTGACTATGTTTTAAATAAAAAAAGCCAGCGAGTGGGCTATAATTACATTGCTAAAAATATTAAGAAAAAACAATTGTATACTTTATATTTTTCCGTTCCGCGAGAAACTTATGATAAACGAACTGAGAAAACAAGGTTCAGCTTTTTAGTGCCGTTGCCGGATCACTATATTAAGTACTCACTACTGCTGGAATAGAAAGGGAAAAAGATGAGATTCTTATATGTACGACTGAGTAAACGGGCATTATGGCTGGCTTTAGTCATTGGCTTAATAATTAGTTTTGCGCAATTCTTTTTAGTAAAGCAAATTCCCCTTGAAGATACGCCGTATACGCAATGGCTTGGGATAGATTCGTTTGGTTTTACGCCAATTGTTTTCTTTGTTTTGTTGCCGCTGATTGCCAGCTTGCCAGCGGGAGTCATGTTAAAAGATGATGTTGATAATGGCTTATTTGCTAAGTTTAAGCTAAGAAATACATTGCAGCACGCTTTGCTTAAATATGCTGCAGTAACTTTTATAACCGGTTTTGTAGTAATCGTAATTCCTTTACTTATTAATTTGCTTTTATGGCTGCTACGCTTGCCCAATATTAGGCCGGATAATTTGTTAAATAAACGGGCCTTGATAATTAATATCAATACAATGCTGGTGTCACTTTATTATTCCCATCCTTTTATTCATGCACTGCTGGCAATTCTGTTTGCGGGTGTATGGGGCGGCTTATTTGCACTTTTTGTCATGGTTACTTCGCTTTGGGTTAGTAATCGCTTTGTAGCTGTGAGTTCAGGGCTGGTGCTACAAATAGCTATTTTTGTTTTGAATTCATTTATTAAGTTGCCCGGTGATGTAAGTTACTCGCCGGCGGATTTTTTACACAATGGAGCAGTTACTAATGTTAGCCTGCCGGTTACGGCGATAGTTACACTACTTATGGTTGTCTATTGTATGGCAATGCTTATTTTAGATAAAAAGCGGTTAGTGCAATAAAACCCGATGTTGATTCGCTGGTTTTGAGCAAGCTCCATTGAAATTTTTCTATATTTATACATCAATTTAAAATGGCGCTAGATAAGCATTCTAGGGCTTTTTTTCATCGTCGTTGACCGAAATTCATCAAAAAAACTATTTTGGATGTGATATTATTAATAAGAGTTAATTAATGTTTTTTAAAAAAGGGAGGAAAATAGTGGAATATTTAAGTCTACTTGGCGTGCTGGTAATTGTTGTCGGCTTCGCCCTTGGTCTGGACACAGTAGCCGTGGTTGTGATTGCTGCTCTGGTCACAGCCTTGGTTTCTGGAATTGACTTTGTTTCATTTTTACGGATTTTGGGCAAAGGTTTTATGGATAACCGCATGGTATCGTTATTCTTCTTGACGCTGCCAACGATCGGTATTTTAGAACGACACGGACTGAAAAAAGCCGCAGTTAATTTAATCAAGAAGATGAAGAATTTAACCCCAGGACGGATTTTTGACATTTATTTGGCAATCCGTGAACTTGCTGGTGTTTTTGGAATTTCGCTTCAGGGGCATGTGCAGTTTATTGCGCCCCTGATCAATCCGATGGCGCAGGCTGCGGGCAAGGTGAATGGCGAATTGACTCCGCTGGAAGTTGATCAGATTAAGGGGCGTGCTGCCGCCAACGAAAACTTTGGGAACTTTTTTGCCCAAAACCTGTTTGTTGCCTCATCAAGCGTCCTGCTGATCGCCAGCACGATGAAGTCTCTGGGGCACCCTGTCAGCACCTCGGGAGTTGCCTTATATACGGTTCCGGTGGCTGTGATTAGTTACATTTTATGCTTGTTCTATAACCATAATTTTGATAAGAAGCTGAAGCAGAAAGGAAAAAAGTAAATGACTAGTTTAATTAATAACTTATTGCTCGCATTTTATATTTTGATTGGCCTCTTCTTTTTGGCTGCTGCAATTGAATCGTGGCGTGATCAGACTAATCCTGTTCGCTGGGGTACCAGCTTATTTTGGTTTTTGTTTGCCGTTTTGTTCTGTGGCGGTCAATGGCTGCCTAACGAAATAAACGGTGGTCTGCTGCTGGTAATTGCACTTTTATCGCTGCTTAAGCAGGTTCGCGTTGGTCACATTAAGGAATTGAGCGAAGAGGTCGCAAACAAAACGGTCAAGCGCATCGGCAACTGGATTTTTCTGCCAAGTATTTTATTGGCAGTTTTAGCCCTAGTGATTGCACAGTTTACTAAGTTAGGAGGTCAGGTCGGAATTGGCATTGCCGCCATTGTTTCGCTGCTGGTTGCGATGATCTTGACCAAGTCAAATGTTAAAACCGCCTACGAGGATACGCAAAGAATGGTGCGTTCGGTCGGCTCGGCAGGTATTTTACCGCAGCTGCTTGCAACCTTAGGCGTAGTTTTCACCGCTTCTGGTGTGGGTCAGGTTACAGCCAAAGCCATTTCAGGGCTGTTTCCTGTTGGCAATCACCTCTTAGGTGTTTGCCTTTACTGTGTTGCCATGGCTTTGTTTACCGCCATTATGGGTAATGCCTTTGCTGCTTTTGCGGTGATTACTGCCGGAATTGGGATCCCGTTTGTTGTGGCTCAAGGTGGCTCGGCTGTTGTCGTTGCCGCCTTGGGGATGACCTCAGGTTATTGTGGTACCCTGCTGACCCCGATGGCTGCCAACTTTAATACGCTGCCGGTGGCCCTGATGGAAATGAAGGATCAATTGGGGGTTATCAAGCAACAATTCCCGATTGCCATTAGTATGCTGGTCATTCAAATTATTTTGATGTATTTCTTGGCTTTTTAGTGATTAATAAGGAGAAAAATAATGAAAATTTTAGTAACGGGTTTTGACCCTTTTGGTGATGATAAAATTAATCCAGCAATTGAGGCCGTTAAACGCCTGGACGATGAAATTGCTGGTGCAAAAATTGTTAAGGTAGAAATTCCGACGGTTTTTGGTGATTGTGCCACCGTGGTGCACAACGCGATTGTTAAGGAAAATCCTGATTATGTCTTAAACATCGGTCAGGCCGGTGGCCGTTATGGCTTAACTCCTGAACGGGTAGCGATTAACTTTGATGACGGTCGGATTGCCGATAATAAAGGCCACCAGCCGTTAGCAGAAGCAATTCATGAAGATGGGCAGAATGCCTACTTCACCCAGTTGCCGGTTAAGGCGATGGCGCGGGCAATCCGGGCAGCCGGAATCCCGAGCTACGTTTCAACTACTGCTGGTACCTTTGTTTGCAACCACATCATGTACCAGGTGCAGTATATGATTGATAAGGAATTTCATGACCTTAAGGCCGGTTTTATGCACATCCCATTCTTACCTGAGCAGGTAGTGGACCGTCCGGATACCCCGGCATTGAGCCTAAGCGATGATGTGAAGGGGATTACCGCAGCGATTACCGCAATTGTGGAAATGGATGGAAAGAAAGATATTGCAACAATTGAGGGCCATGTTTCTTAATGGTTGGTGTTTGAGTTTTATGTAATTTTTGATCTGATTAAATTCTGCTAGAAGATTTCATTTAGAAATTATGGTTGTACAATTTATCCTGTTGATGAGTAACCTTATGGTATCTTATTAGCAGGATTTTATTTTGGTTCACTTTTTGACAGCTTAGTAGCTAAAAGCAACTTATTACTGAAAATATATTGATTAAAAAATTAAAAAATGATAAAGTACACTAATAATAAAATAAGTTTAATTTAGAGGGGAGTTCAAATGACTTTAAAAGGATTATGTAAGTCCAATCTGCCACGGATAATTTTTATCTTGCTGCTCTACGTTGTCTTGGCTTTTGGTTCAACAATGACGGAATACCTGGGTCGATTTTACACTTCGGCTTTAGCCGTGGGAAATTTGCACGATTTTATTTTTTGGATCTTAATTGAGATTGGCGTTGGGATTGTGACGACAATTTTGTCGCCGTGGTCAACCTATCTTTTTACTAAACAAATTCAAGGCTATTTGGATGGAATTCGTGACAGAATTGTACGTCATTATTACGGTGCCAATAATGAAACTGTAGCGCAGATGCAGAACGACTTGGGTAATAACATGCAAGTTTTGAGTGATAATTACGCGGCCCCTTGGGTGCAAATTTGGAGTAATGTTTTGATGATTATCATGTCCGTTGCCACCCTGTTAGTGCTGCATTGGTCGTTAATTATTGCCACGGTGATTGCGGGCGGGCTTGTGATGCTCGTACCCAAGATCATGGAAAAGCAGACAGCTAAAACAACCAAGGCTGCTTCGGAAAGGAATGCGCAATTTTTAGATACGATTGCTAATTGGTTTGCCGGGTTGAATGAGTTGCGCCGTTACAACGCCTTTACTAGGCTGAATCATGAAATTGACAAGTGCAGCCATGACTTAGCACAGGCTAATGTTGCCCGGCAAAAAGTGCAGGCCATTTCTTGGCTGTTTACCGGCAGCGGTAATGCGGTGGCCCAAACACTGCTGACGGTTTGGAGCGGGATTCTCTTTTTTACCCACCAGATCGATTTTGGTAGTTGGATGGTTGCCAGTAGTTTTGCCTACACAATCTTTAACGGTTTATATGGTGTGACAGCGGCTATGACCCAGATTAACTCGACTAAAAAATTGCGCCAGGATGCGGCTAAGTTGCTAACCCCGGTTGAAAAAGAAAAGGAACTGGCTTCTCCGGCCAGCCTTAGTGTTAAAGGCTTAGTTGTGCAATATGATCATGGTGAAACCATCACTTATCCCGATTTTACGGTTAAACAGGGAACCAAGCTCTTACTGACAGGAGATTCGGGTACGGGTAAGTCAACCTTGTTCAAGGTGCTCTTAGGTCAGATTAAGCCTAAGCAAGGAATCATCACCTATTTTGATAAAAACGGTCAGGAGGTCAAGCCGAATTTTTCGCAAATTGGCTACTTAGCACAAGATGCCAAGCTGTTTCCGGCAACGATCGCCGCTAACATTACTATGTTTAATAGTAAATTGAATAGCAAACTTGAAGAGGTAACGCAGCAATTTCAGTTGGCGTCCGATTTAGCTAAATTTCCTGCTGGGACTGAAACTGAAGTTGACTTAGACCGTGCTAACTTGTCCGGTGGGCAAAAGCAAAAGGTGGTGCTGGCCCGAGCCGGTATTCATGATCCGGATTTGCTTTTAATGGATGAAGCAACCAGTGCAATTGACAGTAAGGCGACAGCCAAAATTATGCAGACAGTTACTAACAGCCAGCAAACGGTTTTAGTAATTGCTCATAATCTAACCCCGCAGGTGCGGCAATTGTTTGATGAGGAAATTCATTTGGAAACTACGAAGAAGGTGCAAGATGACCGTTAAAAATTTTTACCGAACTAATCCGTTTCGCTTCTGTTTATTGATAGTTCTTAATGTCCTTAATCCGGCCTTGCCGCTTGTTAATGCGGGAATTTTGATCTTGCAGACGACAGCAGCGCAGCAGCGTAATCTGCGGAACTTTTTGCTGGCATCTGCGGCAAGTTTAGTGGTCCTGTGTCTAGGTTATGGCTTGAATAGCCTAACGATGTACTTGTCGAGTAAGCAAGAAGAGGAGTACATGATCAGTCTTCGTCAGCAGCTAAACCAACATTTGTTTTATGATAGACAAAATCACACTGTTAGCCAGGCGCAAAATCGTTTGACCAATGACCTGCAGCAAAATCAGCAGAGTTATCTGGCGGCCTTTTTTACTATGCTCAATGGCGCTGGTGAATTAATTTCGGTAATGATTTTACTGGCAGTCATTCATTGGAGTCTCTTGCTGGTAATTGCCTTAATGACGGCAATTTCGTTAACGCTGCCGAAACTAACGGCAAAGCCAATGCAAAAAGCTTCAATGCGAATTTCGGGCAGCAACAAAAAGTATCTTGATCAGGTTGCTAAGTGGCTGTCGGGCTTAGACGAATTGGAACGCTATTTGGCAGGCGAAAAGCTGTTTAAGGTAATGCACAAGTCGGCGCATAAAGTTGAAGAAGCCAATGTTAAGCAAACGGGCGTTATGCAGAGTTTGTCAGTGGTTGATGGTTTAGTTTCGCAAGTTTTCAGTTTGATTTTATTCATCATGGCCGGTGTGTTAATTGTTAGGCATCAGATTTTGTTTGGGGTAATCAGTGTTTTGGGCAGCTTTCGCTTTTATGCGACCATGGCTATCAACATGATGGTTGGCGCCTACGGGCAGATAAAGGGTGCTGAAACGTTAAATCAAGCAATTGCTAAGGACGCAGAACCACTGGCCCAGCAGTCTGTCCATGATGTGCAAACACCTGTTGCCTTGCAAACTAAAGATTTAACTTTGAAATTTCCTAACGGTGAGCGGCTGCTTTTTCCTGATCTTGAAATTAAGCAAGGCGAGAAGATTTTGCTGACGGGTGATTCGGGCGTTGGTAAGACAACCCTGTTTAAAATTTTACTAGGTGAAATTCAGCCGACAACGGGGCAAGTGCTTTTTACCGATAAAACTGGTGACGTCATTAAGCCAGATTTAAGTAAAGTTGGCTATATCCCCCAGGATCCCGTCTTGTTTCCGGCAACGATTGCCGATAACATGACAATGTTTAACGTTAAATTGCAAGACCGGCTGGCACCATTAGTTGCTAAAGTGCAATTTGCTGGGGATGTTGGCAAATTTAATAATGGCTTGAATGAAGAAATTAATCTTAACAAGCTCAATGTTTCCGGCGGCCAGCGACAAAAGATTGTTTTGGTCCGGGCCTTAGTGCATGACAGTGAAATTATTTTAATTGATGAAGGAACCAGTGCGATCGACCAAGCGGCAACAATGGAAATTTTACGGCAGGTAACTTCCACCCAGGCGGCCGTGATTTTTATCGCGCATAATTTCAATGAAGACATGCGCCAGCTGTTTGACCGCGAAATTCATTTAGAAAAGAAATAAGATTTTTGCTAGATTTTATATGAACAATGATTAAGTACTATTATTTTTTAACGAGATTGCCATAGCTTGTATTATTATCAAGTATTATTTTAAAAAATTGCTTGGCAAAGTTAATGAAAATAAATAGATAGTTTTATTCAATGTAGGTAATAGAGAATTGTAGTAGGTGACAAAAGTAAGTTAGTTATAATTTATTTTGAAAGCAAGGTTCAGCTAAAATAGAAAAGTATATTTGAATCGTGCGGTACAATTTCTATAAGAAATGAGATGTAGCACGGTGAACTAAAAGGCGTATATAAAATTATGAAGTGCTACCTGTTCTATTTCAGTGCTTTGATTTATAATATAACCATTATTTGAAAATTTTAGTAATTGTGGGTGAAATATATTGGTTAAAAGAACTAAAGAAGAAATCCTGTATGATAAAATATTTACCCCAAAATTTTTGGTAAAATTTGGGTATTATGACGTTAAGTCAAAAAAAGATAAAAACAATGAAAAACGTATATACGAAAGTAATTATGTGAAATCTGATGTAATTTTACCTGATATTTTTAATATGGATGAAGTTTCACTATTATTAGATGAAAAATTTAAACGTAGATTTTTTGAAAATGTTCCCAAAAGTACATGGACTGAGCCAATTTCGTTTACAATACCCAAAACTGTTTTTTCAAGGCGAGAATATAAAATGATTAATATATTTAGCTATATAGAATTAGTGTACTTCGTTTGTGAAAACAAATCTAAATTTATTGATAAATTTTTAGAGGATACCCATTCAACGTCTAAATATTTTGGTGAATTGTTTTTTAGTTTTTCAAAGACAGACCAAATAAAAGAAATGCAACTAAATGATGGAGATAAGAGACTACATTCTGATTTGTCCAATTTTTACCCTTCTCTGTATACCCATACTATACCATGGATTATTTCAGGGAGAGATGAATCAAAAAAAGATACAAGTAAGGGCTTTTCTAATAATCTAGATAGACTAATAAGAAATTCACAATATGGTGAAACACATGGTATTCCAACCGGCAACCTTATTAGCACAATAATTGCCGAATTGTATATGTGCTATTTTGATGATGAATTAGATTCTACTTTATCTAATTCATCTAAATATAAAGGTGAAATTAAATATAACAGATACGTAGATGATATTCTTTATTCTTATTTTGACGATAACCAAAAAAATGAATTTTTAAATGCTTTTAGATATAATTGTAGCAAGTATGATTTGATAATTAATGATAAAAAAACATATATTGAAGAGTTCCCATTTTCACATGATTTGGATAAAACAAATATTTTTAACTATTTAAATAAATTTAAAGATACAGAAAAATTTTACAAAAAAATAAAATTAATTTCTGATTTTATAGATATGTGTGAAAAGGAAGAAAATCATGGTAATAAGGGAGCTATAAAATGCTTATTTTCTGTTCTTAGTAATGTTTTAGTTAAAACGTATAAAAGTAATTCAAAAGATATTAATAAAGTTTTTACTTATTTTGATGACATAACGAATTTTAATGTATATATAAAGCTTATGAAAATATCAATGCAATATTCTACCATGTCAAATAAATTCGTTTTTTTAACTAAAGAAATGATAAATTTAGGTGTAAATAGAGATGAGCTAAAACACATAGTAAGTAAATTTTTTTTGAAAAACAGTAAGGATTATAGAGAAAAACTTGAAGTTTTTTTCAATAATTCATATAATCAGGAAATTTATCAAATTATGCTATATTTTGTTATTTTTGATGTTGATACTAGAGAATACTTAAGTGAAAAGGATTTGTTAAATTTCATGAATGAAAAACTTGATGATTATACGTTGTGTCTTGCTTTGATTTTATACATAAAATCAAATTATCGCTTAGAAAAAATGTTAAAGGTTATTAATGATATGTTTTTAAGTGTTACAAAGCATTATGATATAAATAAAACTGATTTTATGGCTCAAAAATTATGGTTATTCAAATATTTCTTTTATGATTTAGTAAAAAACGATGTGATTTCAGAACAATTAATAGGCAATGTGTTAAAACCAAACTTAGATTATAAATATGGATATATAACTGTACTGAATTATAAATATGTATTACATCTTGGAAAAAAGGGAAATGTAAATAGATTTTTTTTAGAATGCTTGAATAAAAACATTCATTTTGTATCTTTTGGTATTAATAATAAATTTAGTTACTTATAAATTTTAACAAAGTCAAAGAAGGGATCGTTTAAGCTGCGGTCTTTTTTCTTTTGCCTCGTGCTTTAGCGTATAATAGGTAAGGTAATAAAAAGAAAAAGAGGAATAAATGGCTAACACAGATACCACTCCGATGATGGAGCAATATTATGAAATCAAAAAGCAGTATCCCGATGCTTTTCTTTTTTATCGTGTCGGTGATTTTTACGAGTTATTCGAAGATGATGCGGTTAAGGGTGCGCAAATTCTGGAATTGACATTGACTCACCGCTCTAATAAAACTAAAAATCCGATTCCAATGGCAGGAGTTCCCCACGCCGCGGTGGAAACCTATGTTAATACGCTGGTGGAAAAGGGTTATAAGGTAGCTTTATGCGAGCAGCTGGAAGATCCTAAAAAGGCCCAAGGCATGGTTAAGCGCGGCATTATTCAGTTAGTCACGCCGGGAACAATGATGAGCGACAAGCCGAGTGCAGGCAAGGAAACTAATTATTTAACTTCGGTGGTAACAACGAAAAGCGGTTTTGGTCTAGCTTACAGCGATCTTTCGACTGGAGAAATTTATGCGACCCACTTGAAAAAATTTGCCGCCGTTTCAAATGAACTGCTTTCTTTGCGGACACGGGAAGTTGTTTATAATGGTCCCTTGACGGAAAAAGACAAAGAATTCATGCGGAATGCGAATATTACGGTGTCGAAACCGGCAAAATTGGAAGGAAAACACGCCGAAATTTCCTATGTCGAGCAGTGGTTGACTAACATGGCGGAAAAAGCGGCCGTTCAGCAGCTAGTCGGCTACTTGCTGACAACCCAAAAACGCAGCTTAGCCCACCTGCAGGTGGCTAAAAGCTACGAAATCAGCCAGTATTTGCAGATGTCACACACAGTCCAGAATAATCTTGAGTTAATTTCTTCTGCCAAAACCGGCAAGAAGATGGGCTCGCTTTTTTGGGTATTGGATAAAACACATACGGCAATGGGTGGCAGACTCTTAAAACAATGGCTTGCCCGGCCTTTGTTGTCCCCAGAAAAAATTACTGATCGTCAGGAAATGGTCCAAGCACTGCTCGACGGCTATTTCACACGGGAAAACATCATTGATGCCTTGAAAGGTGTCTATGATCTAGAACGTTTGACTGGCCGTGTCGCCTTTGGCAGTGTCAATGCGCGTGAATTGCTGCAGTTAGCACATTCACTTGAAGCTGTGCCCGTAATTTTGGATGCCTTAAATCAGGCAAAGAATTCAACTTTACAAAATTTTGCTAGTCAAATTGACCCGTTAAAGGGTGTGGCTCAGGTGATTACAACAACTATTGTGAAGGATCCACCGATTTTGACAACCGAAGGCGGATTAATCAAGCAGGGTGTTGACCAGCAGCTTGACCGCTACCATGACGCAATGAACAACGGCAAGCAGTGGCTGGCCCAGATGGAAACAGACGAGCGGCGGAAGACGGGGATTGAAAACCTGAAGGTTGGCTACAACAAGGTTTTCGGTTATTACCTGCAGGTAACTAATTCTAACAAGGGCAAGGTGCCGCTTGACCGCTACACGCGTAAGCAGACGCTGACCAATGCCGAACGCTACATTACGCCAGAATTAAAGGAGCATGAAAATCTGATTTTGGAAGCCCAAACGAAATCGACCGATCTTGAATATGATTTATTTGTGAAACTGCGTGAAGAAGTTAAAAAATATATTCCTGCTTTGCAGAAACTGGCAAACCAGTTAGCCGCCCTTGATGTTTATTGCAGTTTAGCAGAGGTTGCCGAGCAGAATAATTATTGTCGGCCCAGTTTTCATAGTGACAAGCAGGATGTCAAGGTCATTGCCGGCCGGCATCCCGTTGTTGAGCAGGTAATGAAGGCGGGCGCGTACATCCCGAATGATCTGCGGCTTGATTCCGCGACTGACATTTATTTAATTACGGGCCCCAACATGTCTGGTAAAAGCACTTATATGAGGCAAATGGCGCTGATTGTGGTGATGGCCCAGATTGGTTCCTTTGTTCCAGCAGACAGTGCGTCCCTGCCGATTTTTGATCAAATTTTTACGCGAATTGGTGCTGCCGATGATTTAATTTCCGGACAGAGTACCTTTATGGTAGAAATGAATGAGGCAAACGAGGCCTTGCAGTACGCAACCAAGCGCAGTTTGATCCTGTTTGACGAGATTGGCCGCGGCACCGCTACTTATGACGGAATGGCACTTGCCGGTGCGATTGTTAAATACCTGCATGATGAAGTCGGCGCCAAGGTGCTGTTTGCTACCCACTATCACGAACTGACCGATCTTGATCAAAGTCTGGACCGGTTGAAAAATATTCATGTCGGTGCCACAGAAGAAAACGGCAAGCTGATTTTTCTGCATAAAATTTTACCGGGTCCGGCCGACCAAAGCTACGGGATTCACGTAGCCCAACTTGCCGGCTTGCCTAATAAGGTTTTGCGCGAGGCAACAAAGTTGTTAAAAAGGCTTGAAGCTCAAGGCAGCAGCATTGGTCCGGCAAGTCAGCAGCTGAATTTATTTGTCGGTGAAAACAAGACCGAAGCTGAAGAAGAAGCAGCTGCAGAACCGGAAGTGTCATCTGCTGAAAAGGATATTATTGACGAAATTTCTAACCTTTACCTGGCCGATAAAACGCCGCTGCAGGTGATGCAGCTGGTGGAAAATTGGCAGGAAGATTTGAAGGGTGAAGATTAGCCATGGCACAAATTCATGAATTATCGGAAAATCTGAGCAACCAAATTGCAGCCGGGGAAGTAATCGAGCGCCCTGCCAGCGTTGTCAAGGAATTGGTGGAAAATGCCCTTGATGCCGGCGCTACGAGAATCAGGGTTGAATTTATTGATGCCGGCTTAAAGCAGATTATTGTTCAGGATAATGGCTCGGGTATTGCAGCCGACCAAATTGATTTGGCTTTTACTAGGCACGCTACCAGTAAGATTAATAATGAACACGATTTGTTTAACGTTGCTACTTTAGGTTTTCGCGGTGAAGCCCTTGCTTCAATTGCTGCCGTTAGCCACGTTGAGATTTTAACCAGCACAAAGGGCCAGACCGGCACACGTGCCGCTTTTAGTGCCGGTGTGAAAAAAGATCAGGGAGATGCTGCGGCACGCAAAGGAACCCAAATAACGGTTAATGACCTGTTTTATAACACTCCGGCACGCTTAAAATACTTGCGCAGCGCCCGGACGGAATCAATGCAGTTAATCGACATTGTTGACCGAATTGCATTGGGGTATCCCGACGTCGCCTTTACCCTAGTTAATTCCGGCAAGATTTTATTGCACACGGCGGGCAATGGCGATCTGCAGCAGACAGCGGCCCAGGTTTATGGCCGTCGGATTGCGCAGCAGATGTTTCCGTTCAAAAATCAGGATAATGATTTTAAAATCAGCGGTCTCCTGTCTAAACCCGAATTGACGCGGTCAACGCGCAATTTTGTTTCGCTATTGCTTAACGGGCGTTACATTAAAAACTTTAATTTAACCTCAGCGTTAATGGAAGGTTACGGCTCACAGCTTGCTAATAAGCATTATCCGGTAGCCATAATTGCGATTCATGTCGATCCCTTGCTAGTGGATGTTAATGTGCATCCGACTAAACGAGAGGTGCGCCTGTCCAAGGAAAAGGAATTGGGCCGGTTGCTCACGTCCACTGTGAGCAGCGCGCTTGCTGCTAATAGCGGACAGATAGATGCGGTTGCCAATGTGCAGCTGGGGCAAACCGATACACTGGTTGACCAGCTCAAGTTTAACTTGAACAAAGATGTCGTTGATACCAAAAGAATGAACGACGAGGTGCATGAAGACCAGGCCATTGTTACCGTACCCCAAGAAAATAATTATGTTGATTTGAATAAGCCGCGCCAGGATGATCGCTACCTGTTGACCGCTACCTGGGATGACAATGTGGCAAAGCAAAGCCAACTGACGCCTTTTACAAATGATCAAAGCGATTTGACAGTTATTTCGGCAGGCGATGAAAGCCTAGCAAATAATCTGCCGGAACTTACTTATGTCGGGCAAACCGGGAACCTTTTGTTAGCGGAAAATCATGGCGATCTGTTTTTGCTTGATCAGGTTGCCGCTAGGCGCCGGGTTGCTTTTAACAAAATTAAGCAGGTTTTTACTGGTAAAAAAATCACCCAGCAGGGCTTGCTGACACCGCTTGTGTTAGAATTCAATAATCTGGATTTTATTCAGATTAAGGATCAACTGCCCGAAATCGAAAAAATTGGGCTTTTTCTAGCGGATTTTGGGGATCATACCTTTATTTTGCGCTCATATCCGACCTGGCTCAGCGGGGATATTGAGCAAGCGGTACGGGAGATTCTTGACAGCTTTTTAAATGTGGATCAGGCTAGCACAGCTAGCTTATTTAACCGGATCGCCAGTCAGCAGGCAAAACGCGAGGTCAGTGGGCGCAGTAAATTGTCCACGGCCGAAGCGACAGGCTTGCTGCAAGCATTGCGCAAAACGTCTGATCCATACCACGATGGCGAGGGTAACTTGGTCGTTGTGCGCATTGGTCAGTCAGACTTACGCAGAATGTTTAAAAAGGATAAATAATAATGTACGAATATTTTGAAGGAACAATCACGAAAGTGGCGCCGAGTTATCTTGTGGTTGATGTCGGCGGGGTTGGCTATAAGGTGTATAGCCCAGCTCCCTTGTCATACCAAGAAGGGCAGACCGCGCGCGTTTACATTGAACAAATTGTGCGCGACACCGGAATTACACTCTACGGTTTTGCCAGTCAGGATGACAAGGAGCTGTTTTTAAAATTGCTCAGTGTCAGCGGTATTGGACCAAAATCGGCCTTGGCAATCATGGCTGCGGAAGACAGCAATTCGCTGGCTGGAGCAATTGAACGGGGTGAGGTTACCTACCTGACTCGCTTTCCCGGTGTCGGTAAAAAAACCGCATCGCAGATTGTCCTTGACCTAAAAGGAAAACTAGGCGACTTTGTCCAGAAGGTTGACCGCCAAGATAAGGAAGAAATTACGCCGGCGCTTAATGATGCCCTTCTGGCCTTGCTTGCTCTGGGTTACACGCAAAAAGAAGTTAACCGGATCACGCCTAAACTGGAAAAGCAAGATGCGCAAACGGCTGAACAATATATTAAGAAAGGCCTAGCACTTCTGCTTAAGAAGTAGTTTGTGTTAAAAAATTAATTTAAGGAAGTGAGACTGGTGGCAGATGAAGAAAAGGGTGTAACCTCTGGTGAAGTTATCGGCCCACAAGAAGAACAGGAAGAATTTTCTTTGCGGCCAAAAACGCTGGCCCAGTATTTGGGTCAGGAGCAGGTTAAACGCGAAATGGCGGTCTACATTAAGGCGGCGAAAAAACGGGATGAATCACTGGATCATGTTTTATTATACGGACCACCGGGTTTAGGAAAAACTACCCTGGCTTTTGTTGTCGCCAACGAGCTAGGCGTCAATTTAAAAAGCACAAGCGGCCCGGCAATTGAAAAGGCCGGGGACTTAGTAGCCCTGTTGACCGATCTTGATCCGGGGGACGTGCTTTTTATTGACGAGATTCACCGCTTGGCTAAGCCGATTGAAGAAGTCCTTTATTCGGCAATGGAAGATTACTACGTCGATATTGTGATTGGCGAGGGGCAAACAACACATGCTGTCCATGTGCCGCTGCCGCCCTTTACCTTGATTGGGGCTACCACCTTGGCTGGGCAGCTGTCCGCACCCTTGCGTGACCGCTTCGGCATTGTCGAACACCTGCAATATTATAGTGTTGAAGAACTAGAAAAAATTGTTCAGCGGTCCAGTAACGTTTTTAATGTGCAGATTGCCCCGGAAGCTGCCCACGAACTGGCGCGCAGGTCCCGGGGAACCCCACGGGTGGCTAATCGTTTGCTGCGGCGGGTGCGTGATTTTGCCGAAGTAAAGGGCGAGCAGGTGATTTCGTTAGCAACGACCGCACATGCGCTTACCCAGCTGCAGGTCGATGATGAAGGACTTGACCAAACTGACCGGAAAATTTTGCGGACAATGATTCAAAGTTACGGAGGCGGCCCGGTGGGCGTGCGGACGCTGGCAGCTAATGTGGGTGAAGATGTTGAAACGCTGGAGGCGCTGTATGAACCTTATCTACTGCAACACGGTTTCATCTTGATGACGCCGCGAGGCCGAATTGCAACGGAAAAGGCATATTTACAATTGAATATTCCACTTCCTAGCGAAGAATAGTGTCAAAGTACAATATTTTTTGTATAATTAAGGTATTGATATTTTATTAAAAGAGTTTGTTGAGGTGTAATAGTGAATACTTTATTTTTAGCTGCTAACAATAATGGCAGCAGCATGTGGATGATTATTTTATTTGTTGGTTTGATGGTTCTGATGTACTTTACGATGATGAAACCGCAAAAAAAGCAGCAGCAGCAGCGGATGGAAATGATGAATAAGCTGCAAAAGGGTGATACGGTTGTCTTGATTGACGGGTTACATGCCAAAATTGATTCGGTCAACACCAAAGACAAGACGATTGTTGTTGACGCAGACGGGATTTATTTAACCTTTAGCCGGATGGCCGTTCAGAAGATTGTTTCCGAGCCAGCTGCAGAAGAACCAGCACCAACCGCTAAGGAAGAGAATGCCAAGGCAGCAGAAAAGCCGGAAGAAAAAACTGACGCAGCTGCAGAAGAGCCAGCAAAAGCGGAGGAAGAAAAACCTGCCGATGAGCCGGAACATTCAAAAGATGAAACACCGTCAAAGGAATAGTTTTATATAGTTGATGGGTAAAAGTACCGTGCGGTGCTTTTTTATTTTGCACAAATTGATATTTATTTTTCCCCGCATCTCCGATATAATTAAGCTAATTATTTTAAGAAAAGAGTGTTAATTATGGCAAATACTAAGCAAGAACAAAGAAGAGAAAATATTTTAAAATTAGCAGAGAATTTGCTGCTGCTGTAAAAGAAAATTCTCTTTTTTAGCAGCATAAATTAAAATTCTCTGCTGTCAATGAACGGAGAATATTTATAGATGCTAATTGAGACAAAAAATCTCGCAAAAGTTTATCAAAAAACAATTTCGACGAAATTATTTCATAAAAAAAGCCAAGCTTTTTCCGCAGTGAAGAATGTATCCTTAACAATCAAACCTGGTGAACACATTGGTTTGGTGGGCCTGAATGGCTCAGGCAAGTCAACATTGATTAAAATGATCCTGGGTATTTTGAAACCAAGTACTGGCAACGTCTTGACTTTTGGGCGTGAACCCATTAGCAACCGGCAGAAGAATGCAATGAAGATTGGCATTGTCTTTGGGCAGAGAAGCCAGCTGCGCTGGGATTTACCCGCACTCGATACCTTCAAGCTCAACAAGGAAATTTATGGTGTTTCCGATAATGACTTTAGTAAGCGGCTGGCGCATTTGTCGCGCCTGCTAGATGCCGATGAATTTCTGCAGCAGCCGGTGCGCACACTTAGTTTAGGTCAGCGGATGAAGGCGGAATTTATTGCCGCGTTGATTCATGATCCGGAATTAATTATTTTGGATGAACCAACAATTGGTCTTGATGTGGTCACTAAGAAAAGTATTTGTGCTTTTTTGAAGACACTGACGAATAAAACAATAATTTTTACATCGCACGATTTAACCGAAGTTGAGGAGGTCTCCTCCCGCATTATTATTTTGCATCATGGACAGTTGCTGCTTGATAAAAGTATTGGTGAAATTTTAAGGCTTGATGTGCCGACGGCAATTACGTTTGCCAGCAGCGCAAGTTTAGAAGAGCTGCAGAATGCTTTTACAAATATTCGGCAGCTTGAAAATGGTGATTACCAAATTGCTGATCTAGCTAAACGTGATGTCAAAGACACACTGGAACTGATTACCAGTAATTTTGAAGTTGACCGGATTGAGGTTAAAAGCGCTAAGCTAGAATATTTGCTCGCATGCGCAGCTAAAGAAACAGGTGATTGCGATGCAGGCTAAACTTACTTTGGTTAAGATCGGAATCAAGAAGGGCTTTTCGTCTAAGTACGCCCTTGTTTTCTATCTTTTTTCGGCTTTAATTTCGGTTATCGTCCAATACTTTTTATGGCAGGCAGTTCTTGTCGGTCGGCCCGTTTCCGAGTTTAGGCAAACGGTCAGTTATCTGGTCTTGATGCAGCTTTTGACAATACTGTTTCCGAAAACAAGTTATGATATCAACGATGAGGTCAGAACGGGTGACATTTCAGTCAGCCTGCTCAAACCAATTTCGCTCTTTGATAAATATTTGTTTGAGGGGATTGGTTATTCACTTGCTAAACTTGTAATAGTCGGTCTACCCGAAATTTTAATTTACTTCTGCTTGCTTGACTTCAAGTTTTCAGTAACTGCTTTTTTAATGGTGACGATCGCGGCAATTTTTGCCTACCTGCTTTATTTTGAATTGGAACTGGTTATTGGCAGTTTTTCATTTTATACCTATAGTATCTGGGGCATTGCAACCTTTAAGTCGGCAATTTTGCTGATTCTGTCGGGGAACGACTTTCCGGCCAATTTTTATCCGGCGTTGATTAAGCAAATTGCTGGCGTGCTGCCTTTTCAGTATACTTTTGGCAGTGTAGGTTTGCTTGCACAAAATCCAAGCGGGCATTATTTCCTCCAAGTTATTTGCTGGCAGATATTTTATCTGTTTGTACTCTACCTTATTTACAATTTATTGTTTAAGCGGTCGCTTGACCGGCTTGTAATTCAAGGAGGTTAGAGCATGAGATATTTTAGATTGGCTTATGTTTATTTAAAAACAAATCTGAAGTCGTTAGCAATCTATGATGTTGATTTTTACTTTGCGATTATCGGGATGATGGTACAGAATGTGCTCAATATTGTTGCCCTGCGGTTTTTATTCAATCTGGTGCCGACGATTAAGGGCTTTACGTTCACGCAGTTGCTTTTGACTTACGCACTTGCTACCTTGTCATTTGCAATTTTCCGCTGCTTTTTCATCAATACCCTGAACATTTCTGACCATATTCATGAAGGTTCGCTTGACCAGATTCTGGTAAAACCGGTTAATCCACTTTTTCAGTTGATTAATGAACGAGTTGATGAAGACGCGTGGGGTGACTTATTAGTTGCATTGATTTTACTAATTGTTGTGGATCACTACCTGAAAAATCCTTGGTACATCACGCTGATGTTTATTTTTATTTCACTGTTTACTTCGTTAATCTTCCTGAGTCTGGCCCTGCTAGGCAACATGGTCTCGCTGCTGTCAAACGGACTTGCGGATTTAGCTTCAAGTGTCTTTGACTTTTTTGAGTTAAGTAAGTACCCACTGGCAATTTATTCAGGGATATTAAAAGTGTTTTTGACTTTTGTGCTGCCGCTTGGCTGGGTGGCGGCAATTCCCCAAGAAAAAATTGCGGTTCATCATGAATGGCTGTGGTTGGTTCTTATCCCGTTGGTTTGTGTTTTATTCTTTATATTGGTCTACCAAGTTTGGCGTTTGTTTTTGAATAATTATCAAAGCACAGGAAGCTAAATAAGTAGAACTTGGTGCACGCACAGTGTTAATTTTTCTGATTATAAAAGAAATAGGCTGTTCCCTATTGGAATAGCCTATTTTTGTAGTATTATGATTATAGAAGAAATTACTTTTGAGGTGAATGTCATGAAAAAAAGTAGAATAAGTATCATGTTGATAGCGGCTTTACTAGTCATTGCACCGGTAATTAATATTAGTCAGGTGCAGGCGGAAACTACTACGCAAACGCCAAAGACTGGTCAGGGCACATTAATTTTAAGTCATGATGCAAATGTTTATGATAAAAATGGTAATCGTTTAACTACTTATGCAGGCGGCAGCGCCGAATTGAAAGCGGGGACATCGGTCAAGCATGTTAAACGGATTAAAGCAATCAAGAATCCGTACAATAAGCGTTATTCCTTCCATGATAGCCAATGGAAATGGTATTACCTGCCTTTTACAATTTTTAATGGTAAAAAATACTATGCGATCGCTGATGGCGGCTACATTAGGGCAAGCAAGGTGCAGCAAATTGATGGGCACTATCTTTATACCAACCGGGTTAAATATCAGGTAGGTTCTGAATTTCGCGGCGGTATTCAGGTCTTTGACAGTAAAGAAAAAAATAGGAAAAGGGTACTCAAGCCGGGACAGCGGGTGATTTTGGATCGGTCTGCTAATGACGTGGATCTTTATGGTCATAGTATTGATGGTGACGATGATGGGCTGAATTACCGCCTCAAGGGCACCAATCAATTTATTGACCTTGATGCCAATCCGGGCAAGCAGCTTTTGCTGCCAATGAGTAATTATATGGATGTTTACTTGCTGAACGATGCATACCTTTACACCGATAAGGGTGAAAAAGTTATCCATCATGTTGATCCTTCTAAAGAAATCGATTTGGGCAATGAAGACAAAGCAAATGCCCAATCATCTTTTGCTCGCAAACTGGTGAAGGGCGATTTGCAGCCAGTTGCTAATGCACTTTACATTTGGGTGCCTGAAGACCAAAAGGCTGAACTATTCTATGAATTGCAAAATAAGAGTATTTACGCGGAAGATGCATCTGAACTATTTGTTAAGGCTGCAGATGTTAAGTATGCTTATGGACCGAAGGTAAAGCCAAGTAATACGGCAAAGGATGCCGAGGCTAATAAGCAAGAACAATAAAAATTGAAAAAAATTAATGCTGGTGAAAATATTATTTTTCACCGGTATTTTTTTGCGTTGATTAATAAGCTGCACTTTTTCTACTTTTTATTTGGAACGAAATGTTAAAGTTTTAAACTGCCTGTTAAGCAAGAGTAAATTTTATGTTACTGTATAGCTTATAGGATAAAAAAATCCTAACTATAAACTATGAGGTGCAAAATGAAAAAGAATAAAAAAATAATTACAATGTTGTCAGCTGTACTGCTACTGACTGCGCCAACAACAGCAGCTGCCACTGGTAACCAGGCTCACGCAGCGCAAACTGACCAACAAGCAAATGAAAAACAGGGCAAACTGACTTTGAATCACAATACCCGTATTTACAACAAGAAAGGGCAAAAGCTGTGGAGTTACCGTGGCGGCAGCTCGCTACTGAAAAAGAACACGGCAGTTACTTATGCAAGTACTGTGCAGCCAATTTCTGATCCGAGCACCAAGCGGTTTTCATACCATGACGATAACTGGGATTGGTATTACTTACCATATAAGATGATTAAGGGACAGGAATATTACAGTATTGGTCATGGGGGCTATGTAAAAGCGGCTAATGTTGAACAAATTAATGGCTGTTATCTTTATGCTAGCTATCTAAAACTTCCAAGACTTCCGAAGGAATACTCTGAAGTACAGATTTTAGATAAAGATGGCAAAACAACTGGTAGAAAAGTTACTTTAGGCCGCCCATTAACTTTAGACAGAAGTACTGACAATGGAGGATTAAATGGTAGATATGCTGATGATGACGGTGATACCTCATATTTTAGAATTAAGGGGACAGATAATTTTGTCGGGCTAGATACTGCAGACGTTGTTCAGGGCCGGCAATTATTGCTGCCTTATAGCAATTATATGAATGTTGTATTCACCAATGCAGTAGATTTATATACAAGCAAGGGTGAAAAAGTGGTCCGTACGACTAATACTGGCAATCAAGGGATAATTCTTGGTAATCAGTCACAAACAAAAGTAGATGCTCCGACTACGGCCCAGATTGGTAAAGGTCGAATTGAAATAGTCTCTAAGGAAATTTATCTTTGGGTGCCAGAAGAGCATAAAGCTGAACTGTTTTATCAACTTCAAGCTGATGATTTGTCTCATGAATTTAAAACAGATTTGTTTGTTAAAGCAACTGAAGCTAAATACGCATATGGACCACAGCTAATGCCAAGTAATACGGCGGAAGATGTGCAAGCTCCTACTGTACCAAATAAATAGTCATAATTAATGTTAAAACCAGTTGCTGTTGTAGGTAGCTGGTTTTTAGTTTAAATATAGATATAGCAAATATTGATTTTAAATTTATTCTTGCTATACTTAAAATATGAAAAAATAAAAATTTAAGAGTTATACTCGACTTGATAGACATAATGAATTTAAGGAATTTTATCAAGCTTTGAATAAAAGTGTCTGGGAAAAAACTAGATACGAAAAGGAACGTTAGTTTTTAATATTAACGTTCCTTTTTGGATATAAATAATTAATCGGATTATGCTGCAAAAAACTTATCTAAGTTAAAAATAATTCCAGCAATATTCGATTTTTATAGATGTGTTTAAAGCATATCTATAAAAATTAGAGTTTTTTCCCAGACACTTTCTAATCCAAGTTAAGTGTATGAATAACTTATTTAATGTTTTAAACCGGAATGATTCTGGCAGCATTCGATTTTTATGGATGCGTTTAAAGCATATCTATAAAAATTAGAGTTTTTTCCCCAGACACTTTAATATAGTGAGCTCAGCATAGCAATAATTAGTCAAGATGCTTGAGGTTCCAACCTTAGATCACGATATTTTAGCCTCTCTTGCTGTAAATTATTTATAGAATTCATGAAGTTTTTCAGAATAATGTACTGGAAGCTTATGGTTAAAGTAGTAAGCCTTAATCTTGTCTTTCTTATTATTAAAGATTAAGGCCCGATAAGTCTTGCCTTTGTAAGTAAGATGAGTAAGAGACAGGTATTGTTTGTAAGTTGGGGTCTTGGTACCTGGATAGATCAAATATTTATTGGAATTGTATTTCTTCACGGTTACCTCATGCGGATAAGGCTTGGTACCAGTACTATAGAAAGCTTCAGTTGTTTTAGTATATTTTTGAATAGAATAGGTCTTGCCATAATCGAGTTGGTACCACTTGCCCCAGAATTTTTTAGGAATCGTGTGACTAACTTTGACCGGGAGCTTGATCGGATTTACCAAGTTTCTGCTTAAAAAGTGTTCAATTTAATATTGCAATTCTCGATAATTTTTTACACAAATTAAAATCAAAACCTAGAATAATCAAAATCATTTATTTCATAGCACCAACAGATAGAAAATAGACTTTGATTGAGTTAAGTTATCTGCTGTTAAAGATAATTGATTTTTAATTTTAATGAAATTCTAAAGCTTTGAATTTGAATATTAATTAATACTACTTTTGTACTAAACTCTATCTTATAGAACGAAAAGTGTAATCATGCTTTTGAGGTAAAAAATGAAAAAGAATAAAAAATTAATTACGATGCTGTCAGCAGCAATGATAATGACTGCTCCGGCAGCGATAGTTGCTAACAGTAATCAAACTTACGCTGCGCAAAGCACTGACCAGCGAACAAATGAAAAACAAGGGACGTTGACCTTGAATCATAGTACCCGCGTTTATAATAAAAATGGACAAAAATTGCGGAGTTACAATGGCGGCAGTTCACTACTGAAAAAAGGTGCGGCAATTGCTTATTCTGGCAAGGTGCAATCAATTACCGATCCAAGCAGTAAGCGATATTCTTATCATGATGATGAATGGAATTGGTTCTATCTTCCATATAATACGATCAAAGGTCAAGAATACTACAGTATTGGTCATGGAGGTTATGTTAAGGCTGTAAATGTAAACAGTATTAATGGAAACTTTCTTTATGTAGATAATGCTGCTGGCGTAACAAAAGAATTTGGTAAGCAAAAAATTTCTCTTTATGATTCTCATGGGAAAAAATTAGATAAATATTTGGGATCTAATCAAAAGATAATTATTGATAGAATTGCCACTGCAGACAGTTTTGATTCAATGATTGATAACTTAAATGGTACAGCTACTTTTTATCGAATAAAAGATACTAATGAATTTGTTAATACGTATGCTATTAAAACAAATTTAAGGCAAAAACTACAAGTATTTAGTGATTATACACAAGTTTATTTTGTAAATGATGCAAAAGCATATACTAAATTAGGTAAAACAACAAATACCACCTTTAAGAAGGGCGATATTTGTTCAATATCAAACGTTGCTACAAGTATGAGTGACCCTGATGACAACAAGACAGAAACATTCTATCGAATATCTGATAGCACTAATTTATTCATTAAAGCAAACGATGTTAAATATATTAGTGGTCCTAAGCTTAATTCTTTAAACTAAGGAAACCTTGCTTTAAGCAAAAGAACTAGGAATTAGTTCCAAAAATTATATTTGCATTTAATAATTTTCTAGTTTAAGGAGTTATTAAAATTTTACTCTGAGGTAAAAGATGAAAAAGAATAAAAAATTAATTACGATGCTGTCAGCAGCAATGATAATGACTGCTCCGGCAGCGATAGTTGCTAACAGTAATCAAACTTACGCTGCGCAAAGCACTGACCAGCGAACAAATGAAAAACAAGGGACGTTGACTTTGAATCATAGTACCCGCGTTTATAATAAAAATGGACAAAAATTGCGGAGTTACAATGGCGGTAGTTCGCTACTGAAAAAAGGTGCAGCAATTGCCTATTCTGGCAAGGTGCAATCACTTACCGATCCAAGCAGTAAACGGTATTCTTATCACGATGATGAATGGAATTGGTTTTATCTTCCATATAAGACTATTAAAGGCAAGGAATACTACAGTATTGGTCATGGTGGCTATATTAAGGCAGTAAATGTTAAAAAAATCAATGGCCAATTTGTTTATATTAATGAGATTAATGGCTCAACAGTAGAATCAGGTGGACACTCCAAAATAGCTCTCTATGACAGCCATGGTAGACAACTTGATAAGTACCTAAAACCTGGTAAAAAATTAATTTTCGACAGAACAGCCAATATTGATGATTTTGATGCGATGAACGATGTATACAATGGTATACCGAATTTTTACAGAATAAAAAACACTGATGAATTTATAAGTACACATTACACTAAAGTCAATTTAAGACAAGAATTACATTGGTTTAGTGATTATACGCAAGTTGGCTTTATAAATGATGCTAAAACATATGATAGATCAGGTAAAATAACAAAGACAATTTTTAAAAAGGGCGATATTTGTACAGTATCACGTGCTGTAAGCACGATAGATCCGGATACTAATACGACCGTAACTTTTTATCAAGTATCTAATGATACAAATTTGTTTATTAAAGCATCCGATGTTAAATATATTGATGGACCTAAATTGGATCTAAGTAATACGGCAGAAGATGTCCAAGTTCCTACTGTACCAAATAAATAGTCATAATTAATGTTAAGGCCAGCTACTGTTGCAAGTAGCTGGTTTTTAGTAGTTATTTGATCAAGCATGTCTTAGTGTGATAAAATTTTTTGATTTGGCAAAAATATATGTCGAAATTGTTTAAACAAGCTTAAATTATAAAAACTTATAATAATTATGACTGCAAAAAGGTGGCATAATGAAGTCAATTAAGTGAAAGAAAGTGATGATTATGGCAATTAGTACAACTACGGTGCGCATGAATGCCAATCTTAAAGATGAATTGACTAAAGAACTAAATAATATTGGGTTAAGTGTCAACGCCTATTTTAATTTAGCTGCAAAACAGTTGGTACTTCAGAAAAAAGTTCCTTTTGAAGTTCTTACAGAAACAGAGGAACCTTCTGAGAAAACTAAAAAGGCCCTGATTTTAGCTGAAGCAAAAGAATTAGGGTTAATATCTGATGATACGCCTGAATTTAATAATGTCGATGAATTAATGAAATTTTTGAACAAATGACTTACAAATTGAAACCAGAGCCGTAGTTTAAAAAGGATTATCAAAAACTTAAAAAGACTCATCCAGAACTGATTGTGGATTTACGTCAGGCACTTGAACAATTAACAATATTTGGCATGGTAAATATGTCTTATCAACCGCATTTGCTCAACCATCTTAAAGAAAAATACAGTGGCTTTTATGAATTTCATTTGGCAGATGGCAAAGTTGATGTACTTGTCATTTATATGCCGCATAAAACTGAACCCGCGATTAGATTGATTAGAATTGGTAGCCACAATGATTTATTTCATGAAACTACTAAATAAAAATTCAATTATCTTAAGCCAGTTACTTAATTAGTGAGTAACTGGTTTTTATATTCTGTATAATTTTTCTAAAAAAAGCCCCAACCAGTTGATTAGTTTGGTTAACCAACTGCTGGGGTTTAGTAATAAATAGAAAGATTATCTATATTTGCAAAATACCATCTAATTTTGAACGAGTAGAGTCAGATAAATGATGGGTGATCATCAAAACAGTCAGCGAAGGATTGCTAACTAAGTTTTTTTCAATTTTCCGTGCCTTTTTCTTATCTAAAGCCGAAGTTCCTTCATCCATAATGATAATATTTGCGCCACTAATCATCCCTCTGGCCATTGCGATCCGCTGCTTTTGTCCACCCGACAAATTATTGCCGCTTTTGCTGATAACTGTGTCAATGCCATTAGGCAGAGCAGCAATAAATTCGCTGAGCCCAGCCTGTTCAATAACCTGTGTCAGCCGTTTGTCAGAGAAAAATCTTCCTAGCAAAATATTTTCTTTAATTGTGCCGTTAAAAATAAAGGGATTTTGGCTGATTATTACCATCAGGTTTCTGAGTGCTTCAGGCGCGATTTTTTGCAAATCAATGCCGTCAAATAAAATTTGGCCGCGATATGAAGTGATGCTTCCCGTGAGTAGCTTACTTAAAGTGGTTTTCCCTGAACCAGATGGGCCAATAATAGCATATTTTTTATTCTTTTCAATCGTAAAATTAATGTCCTTCAGAATGTCACTACCTTCTAGATAGTGAAAAGACAGATTTTTAATTTGGATGTCATGCTTAAACGAAGAAACAACTATTTTATTATTATGGGCGTCTTTGACTTTGATGGTATTGAACTTTTTAAACAGTGGATTGATGGCTTTGTAGTCAATATAACTGATTGTGATGCCAGTTATTCCGGCAAAGACGCTTCCTGCACAAGTCTGGGTCGCCATAATTGAACCCACGGGCACGAGTTTTGCCAAATATAAAATTCCGGTCAAACCTATGATTGCAATCTGACAAAAAGTGCTGTAAGCGTTAATAGTCGCTGTCATACACCCATCAACTTGATTGTATTTATTGGCGTAAAGTTCAATATCTTTGGAACCTTGATGAATTTTTTTAACAATGCGTTTTTCCAAATTCAATAGGAGCAAGTCATCAAAACCGTTGATGGCATCTGTAAAAAGATTCATGCTTCTTTCCAGTGCCTTGCTTTGTGCCAATGATTTTTGCTCAATGGCTTTATTGAAAAGTTTGGGGAGAATTGTCATGATTACTGTCAAAATTAGTGTCAGGATAACCAGTGAATAGTGATAATACATCAGGCCAGAGATGGCGAAAATAAAACCAGAGACACCGGAAATAATATCAAGCAGATTTTGGAAGCCTTGCTGATTAATTATTTGAATGTCATTAGTAAGCCAAGATTCAAAATCAGCGGGATTTTTTCGGTGAAAGTCACTGTAAGACAGTTGGGAAATGTTGCTTGCAATGTCCGTTCTGATCATTGTGTCCATTCTCTGCATGGCTTTTTTGCCGAAATATAATTCAGCGAAAATTCCTAGGCAAAAGATTAATAATAGGATGATTTGAATAAGCAACCATTTGCCAAAGCCGGGAAGATTATGACTGACCAGTTTTGTAATGGCGTTTGCCGACGCAAAACCTGCAAGGACTTCGGATAAGCTGCGTAAAATTACGCAGACCGCAGCAAATAAGTTACCTTGCCAATTTTGCAAAAGGTATTTTTTAATTGTCAATGTTTTGTACCTCACTAAATTAATTACTGATCGAATAACCAATAAAAAATTTTAGAAGGTAGGTGTCATTATTAGGAAGTACATAAAAGGGGCCTCATATTCAATATTTTGTCGCTTAAAATACGACAAAAAATATGCGCTTATTTATTTTGTGAGTGCTGATAGATATTAAATTAAGATAATTTTTACAAAGATCTTTCTGTAAGCAAACATTTGCGACTCCCACTATGATTTTTAAAGTTATGAAAAAACTTAATTGTTAAAATTTGATCAGCTAAAGTATATGCTTGCAAATTATATTTTGTCAACTTGCTTTCTCAACAAAAATTATTTACTAATGTTGTTGTAATAATAGATTTTAAAATCTAAAGTGTATATTTATTTGTGTACACATGATAAAATGTAAAATGAGGTGAATTAACATGACAAATTCGATCAAGGCAGTCACAACAAGAGAATTACGGCAAAACTTTAAAAAATATGCTGATGAAGTCGCTGATTTTGGCGAAACAGTGATCGTGACCCGTCCAGAAAATAAAAATGTCGTCGTTATTTCTGAAGAAGAATATAATTCTTGGCAAGAAACGGATTATTTCCTTAAATCAAAGGCTAATCGCAAGGCATTAAAAGAATCAATTGCACAGCTTGATCGTGATGATTCCAATAATCATATTTTAACGCCGGAAGAGTTTGCGAGTTTGGCAAATGACTAAACTTGGGGTATTGTTTTCTGCAAATGCTTGGCAGGAATATCTTGAATGGAAAAGGGAAAATAAGCTGCTCAGTAAAAGAATTGATAAACTAATTCTTGATACGGTGCGGCATCCCTTTTCTGGTTTAGGAAATCTGGAACCGCTGAAACATGACCTAAGTGGATTTTGGTCGCGAAAAATTAATGCAGAACACAGGATGGTCTATGGTGTAACTAGCAAACAAATTGAAATTATCCAACTTAAATATCACTATTAAAAGTAAATCATTGGTCACAGGCTTAAAAATGCTTGCGATCATTTTTTTGCTCTTTCATGCACCCGGCTACTGTTTATTGCCAAAATATTATAAAATAAAAGTAATGGGTAGCGAATTTTAGAAAGGCAATTCCTTATGAAAAATATTCCGGTAGTAATGATTATCTTTGGCGGCAGCGGCGACTTGGCGCACCGCAAGCTTTATCCTGCATTATTCAATCTTTATGAACAAGGGCTGATTCATGACGATTTTGCGGTGATTGCCACAGCCAGAAGGCCATGGTCGCATGATTATCTGCGCGAGCAGATCAGTGATGCCATCCATGAAACGCACGCTGAAGTAAACGAAAATGATGTGCATGATTTTGCTAGTCATTTTTACTATCAATCACACGATGTCACTAACGTTGAACATTACCAAACGCTGAAAAAATTGGCTCAGGATCTTAATGACCGTTATAGCGCTGAAGGTAATCGCATTTTCTACATGGCGATGGCCCCACGTTTTTTTGGCACAATTGCCACGCATATTAATGACCAGCATCTGACTAGTACCGGCTTTAACCGGATTGTTGTTGAAAAACCGTTTGGACACGATTTAGCCTCGGCCGAGAAGCTGAACAAACAGATCAATGCCTCATTTAAGGAAGATGATGTTTTTCGGATTGACCATTACTTAGGCAAAGAAATGGTGCAGAACATTTTGCCGCTGCGCTTTACCAATCCATTGATTAAAAACATCTGGAATACTGCGACCATCAAGAATATTCAGGTAACCTTGTCGGAGCAGCTGGGAGTTGAAGCCCGGGGCGGCTACTACGAAACTTCGGGTGCGTTGCGCGACATGGTGCAAAATCATATCTTTCAGATTATTACCCTGCTAGCGATGCCCCAGCCCCAAAATTTAGAGGCTGCTAGCATTCATGCTGCCAAGCAGGAATTATTAGATAGCCTGCTTATTCCGACTAAAGAGGAAGTAATGCAGCATTTTGTGCGCGGTCAGTATCTAGGAACGGATAACACGTTTGGTTACCGGCAAGAAGCTAATGTTGCGGATAATTCGCTTACTGAAACCTATGTTGCTGGTGAAATCAAGTTTGCCAAAGGTCCTGTTGCTGGAGTGCCGCTTTATTTCCGCACGGGCAAGGAAATGAAGGAAAAGAAAAGTCGGATTGATGTGGTGTTGAAGCACCAATCCAATCCATACGGCAGTGTTCATTCCAACAATTTAACGATTGAAATTGACCCGCAGATGTGCATTTATTTGACGATTAATGGCAAAAAAATCACTGAGCCGGGAATCCGGCGAGAAAAACTTGCTTATTCATTTTCTAAAGAAGAATTGGCCCAGGTGCCTGATGGCTATGAGCGTTTGCTGCGGGATGTTTTTGTCAACGACTCCACTAACTTTACCCACTGGAGCGAACTAAAACGTTACTGGCAGTTTATTGATGCTGTTGAAAATGTTTGGGCCGAAGATAACCAGTCCGCCCAGCCGCAGATGAGTGAATACCTGCCATACCGCATGGGACCAAAAGCCGCTAATCATATTTTTGAGTCGGCCACTGAGCACTGGATTTATGAATGAAAAAGAAGGCGACCTGCTGCCGCGCAATGATACGCACAGGCGGATTATTCACCTTGACATGGATGCGTTTTATGCATCAGTTGAAACCCGCGATAATCCGCGTTTAGCCAAAAAAGCACTGATTGTTGGACGTGATCCCCGCGAAACTAACGGTCACGGGGTGGTGACTACGGCTAATTATGTGGCCCGCAAATACGGGGTGCATTCGGCAATGCCGACGATGAAGGCCCTGCGGCTGATCCCGCGTGACCAAATTGTTTTTGTCACACCCAACTTTCCCAAATACCGGGCTGTTTCCGCTGAAATTCACCAGCTGATGCACGAAATAACTGATCAGGTGCAGTCAATTTCGCTGGATGAAGCATACCTTGATGTCACAGAAAATAAGCTGGGGATAAAGTCGGCACTGCAGCTGGCAGTTCGGCTACAAACGAAAATTCGCCAAGAAATTGGGCTAAACAGTTCTTTTGGCGTCACCTATAATAAATTTTTGGCAAAAATGGGCTCCGAATATTCCAAACCTTTTGGCCGAACCATTATTTTACCCAGCGAGGCCAAAGGATTTTTAGCTAAGCAGGAAATTGCCCAATTTCATGGCATTGGCCCGAAAACTCAGGAAAAACTGCATAAGATGGGCATTTATACCGGTGGCGACCTACAAAAAACTCCGGTGCGGACGCTGCTGAAGCAGTTTAATAAAATGGGTTATCTGATGGCGGAACACGCTAACGGAATTGACTTGTCGCGGGTTGTTGCCGATGATGAGCGCAACCGCAAGTCAATCGGCATTGAGCGGACGTATGAGCCCAGCATTTTTTCTGAACAGACGGCACTGACGAACATGCGCAATTATTGCGCGCGCCTTGAAGAGGAAATGCGTGAACGAGGTTTTTATGCCAATACTGTGGTGATTAAGGTGCGCAATTTAGATTTTGTAACGGTCACCAAAAGACGCAAACTGTCACAGGCGACTAATGATAAAAATGAGTTGTATGCTTCTGCCAAAGATTTATTTGTGACGATTTCAAGCGGCTATCTTAATGAGGGGATCAGGCTGCTGGGAGTGACCGTGACGGATTTCAGCCGGACGGATTATGCCCAAATTGATTTATTTTCGGGGAACTAAATGAGCGTTTTTTCTGGTACACTGAATATTAATGTTTTTAAGGAGAAAAATATGAGCACGTTTGATGAAATTTATAAGAAAATTGAAGAGTATCCAACGATCATCCTGCACCGGCATACCAGTCCGGATCCCGATGCGTTAGGGTCTCAGGCCGGCTTAGCGCGGTCACTGAAAAAGAAATTTCCGGCTAAAAAGATTTTGTGTGCGGGAGAAAACGATGAGGGTGATCTTGTCTGGATTAACCACATGGACCCGGTAACCAAGGCCGATTACCAGGGAGCCTTGGTCATTACGACAGACACCGGCAACACAGCGCGAATTGCCAACAAGCTTTATGATTGCGGTGATTTTTTAATTAAAATTGACCATCATCCGGATGTTGAACCGTATGCGGAGATGAGTTATGTTGATGACGCGGCTCCGGCGGCATCACAAATTGTTGCCGACTTTTTATATGCCGAAAACTTACCGGTGGATAAAGCCGTTGCTTATCCGCTGTATGCGGGAATTGTTGGCGACACTGGCCGGTTCATGTACCCGGAAACAACTGAGCATACCTTTAATGTTGTGGCTAAGTTGACGGCAACCGGTATTAATATCACGGAAATTGCCCGCAACATTAGCGATGTCACATTTGAACAGGCCAAGCTGCAAGCCAGTGTCATGGAATATATGCAAGTTGATCCCAGCGGTGCTGCTTATGCAATTTTGACCCAGAAGACGCTGCACAAATTGGGGGTTAATTCTGAGCAAGCTTCCTGCACGGTTTCCAGTCCAGGTCGGATCAAAGATGTCATTGCTTGGAATGTATTTGTTGAAAAAGAGGACGGGACTTTCCGCGTACATTACCGCTCCAAGGGTCCGGTAATTAATGAATTGGCTGCAAAACATGATGGTGGCGGCCATGCATTGGCCAGTGGTGCGAATGCTGCTGACATGGCTGAGGTTAAGCAAATTTTTGCGGAATTGGTTGAGGTAACCAAGAAATATAACGAGGATCATGAATAATATTTTTACAGATGAAAAACTGAGGCCGGAAATACGTGCTGGCCTAGCGAAAATTAATTTTACTAAACCAACCAAAGTGCAAGCGGAGGTTATTCCCCTGCTGCTTGACGGTAAAAATGCGATTGTTCAGGCAGTTACCGGTTCTGGAAAAACGCATGCTTATTTGGTACCGGTTCTGAACGCAATTGCGGTTGATCATAAGTACACCCAGGCTGTGATTACCGCTCCCAGCCGAGAATTGGCCGAGCAGCTCTATTTAGTTGCCCGCCAGCTGCGGGATGCATCCGGATTGAACATTTCAATTGCTCATTTAGCAGGGGGCACGGATCGGGAGCGGCAGATCCAAAAATTGACGGCTAACAAGCCTCAGCTTGTGATTGCTACGCCCGGGCGCCTGCATGATTTTGTTCAGAAAAAATTGTTGCTGGTTGACCAAGCGCAGGTTTTGATCGTTGACGAAGCTGATATGACACTGGATATGGGTTTTTTGGCTGACATTGATTATGTTGCTCAGAAGATGCCCAAAGATGTTTTGTTTGCAGTTTTTTCCGCAACGATTCCGGTCAAGCTGACTAATTTCCTGCGAAAATATATGAAACGGCCTGAGCAGGTAACCATTGATAATCCGGCCGTAATTGCGCCTGGCATCAAAAATGATTTGTTAGATGTCGGGAGCAAGAGCCGCAAGGGCATTTTGTATCAGCTGCTGACGATGGGGCAGCCGTATCTCGCCCTGATTTTTGCTAATACTAAGCAAAGGGTTGATGAATTAACTGCTTATTTGCAATCTCAGGGGCTCAAAGTTGCTAAAATTCACGGCGGCATTACTGAACGGGAACGTAAACGGACTCTACGCGAAGTTGCTCAGGGTCAGTTTCAGTATGTGGTGGCAACGGATTTGGCTGCCCGTGGACTTGACATTGACGGTGTCAGCCTGGTGATTAATTATGAGATTCCGCGTGATCTGGAATTTGTGATCCACCGAATTGGGCGCACTGGCCGTAATGGCTTAACGGGCCACGCTGTAACCTTGATCCGTGAAGAAGAAATGAATCGCATTGCTGGCTTAGAGCATATGGGGATTCATTTTGATTTTGTGCAGATTAAGAATGGTGAATTAGTTCCCCGTAACCATTACCATCGCCGCAGCGAACGTTCTTCGACTAACCATAAGATTGATCCCAAGTTAAATGGTTACGTGAAAAAAGAGAAAAAGAAGCGTAAGCCCGGTTATAAGCGCAAGATTAAACAGGCGATTCAAAAGGATAAGGCACAAAAACGTAAAATTGAGCAACGCCATGAAGTGCGCAAAGCGAAAAGAATGCGAAAAAAGCGTCGGGATGAAAAGTAAATAGATTTAATAATAAGGTTTTCCGAATTTTAGGAAAGCCTTATTTTTCTCAAAATGCTTACACGTGGAATAATACGTGTTATAATTTTTGTGAAAACAAGTAAATATTAATACTAGAGGAGATGTGTCAAATGAAGTACTTATATTTTGCTATATTCACGTTAAATAAAGCTGGACAATACGAAGTTTCTTTCCCTGATTTTGCTCCAGAAGTGGCTACCTATGGCAACAATCTTTCTGAAGCTTTGGCAGCCGCCAAGCAGGCGTTAACCGGTGTTTTATTGGTTAAAGAAGATTATCGCGAAACAATTCCAACGGCAAGCACGCAAACAGAAATTCATTATGACAAGGGCGAATTGTTAATTCCAATTGAAGTAAATACCGAACTTGCAAGAGAAAAGGAAGAGAACAAATTAGTCAAAAAGACCTTAACGATTCCTAGTTATTTGGATAAATTGGGCAAAAGCAAAGGAATCAATTTTTCGCAGACACTAACGGCGGCTTTAAAGGAAAAATTGATTTAATTAGTTCAATCGAGCTGTTCATGTTGAAATGAGCAGTTTTTGTTTACAACGAATCTTTAATTAACGGTAAAATTTGTACGCAGCTTCGTTTTTCTGTATCTCTAATCTTTATAATCAATTTATTATAAGCTATCGAAATAATGAAAGAGGAACAGTAATGAATATTTTTGGCCATTTGTTTGCAGTCCTTTTCCGACAGAAAACTAGGATAACTCACCGTGTTTGGCTATTGCAACTAGTTGCGGTTCTCGTAACAATGATAATTGTAGTTTGGGGCACCGAAATTACGCGCGACACGCTGATGAATGCATTTGGACTTTGTTTTTTTCTGTTGTTCTTTGTTTCCAACGCCATTTATTTGCTGGTGACTTGCTGGCAGAATGAGAAATTCAATCGCAGCCAAACCTGGCGCCTGGTTCCGGTAAAGGATCGTTATATTTACTTAGCAAACACCTTTAGCTCATTTATCGCTTTCGTTTATCTAGATGTTTTGGAAGTAATTGAATTTTTCCTGGGCCTTTTTTGTTTGTATCCAGCTTCAAAATATTGGCTGAATGAAACTGGTCAATTTATTGGAAAAATTTTCAGCGGCAGCGAATTTGGTAAAGCAGTTGAAGTGGCATGCGTCCTCCTGCTAATGGGATTAGCAGTTTACTTAATTGTTAGTTTTCTTAATTTTAGTCAGCGTGCCTTAATTGATTTTTGGCCTGCGGGTTCGTCAAAGCTAGTCATTTTTTTGACAAGGCTTTTGCTAATTATCGTGGTTAGTTGGCTTGTAATTAATGGCTGGCAAATTTTGGCGCATCTTGATGCCAATATTGAACACGTGCTGTTTAATATTCCCTACCGTTATCTGCCAGATTATAATAACAAAATTAATTTGTCAGGTGATTTAGGATTGTTTTTATTGTTTGACATTGTTACCTTATTTTTGAATATGGTTCTACTTGATAAGTTTGTGGAGGCTAGGCCTAATAATTAAAATTTGTTGATTGTTTGTACTTTAAATGAATTATAATTAATAATGTAATTATAAAACTCACTTTTAAAGAGGCTATTATTATGAAAAGAAATAAAAAATTGTTCACCTTGTTAACAGCAGCAATATTAACAGTACCAAGTTCATTTTTAGTGACAAGTAATGTTCAAGTTCGGGCAGCTAAGTCGCAAAAAGGTACTTTTAAAATTAATATGGGCGAAACTTATCTTTATGACAAGAATGGCCATATTTATAAAAAATATGGCAAACTTGGGAAACTGCCGACGCAGATTGATAACAAAGACTTGCTTGAGCTGCAGACAGATAAAGCACTTAAATATTATGGCTACCGCACAATTAAAGGTGAGCGTTATTTAAATGTAGGGAATAATGGTTATGTTAAATTAGCTGATGTTAATGTCCTTAATGGTAAAAATATTCAGCGGGGTAAGCTGGTGCTTGATCATAATTCACGTGTTTATAATAAAAACGGTAGGAAAAAAGCGCAGGTACTTGCTAAAGGTGCTTTTGTCAAATACGCAGGTAAAGTTGCGCCGATTAGTGAAGCAAAAGATTATTATACGGCTGAGTGGGGCATTTCTAAAGATGCTGAGGGAGTCCATGTGGCTACAAGAGCTTGGCTGCCTTATCGAATGATTAAAGGACAGGATTATTATTCACTGGGTAAAAATCGTTACATTAAAGCCGGTAATGTTAAATATATTGATGGTATAAGTCTGTATACTAATAAAGCAATTACAGTTACTGCTACGCAAAATTTAAAAATTTATCGTGGACCGCTTAATTATTCTAATAGTGACGACGGTAATTTCTTTAATCCGACTGATCAAGTTATTCGAAAGGGAAGCAAGTTTAAAATTGACCGCAATTTGTATGTAACGAATGAAGATCCGGATGATTATTATCGTCTGGCTGGTAAAGATGAATATGTTGATGGTGATGCCAATGCAAACGGTGCAACCGATAAATTGGAAGTTTCCGCATATGAAGATTTATCAGAGACTAGAGTGGGTTATAAGACAAATGCAAAAATTTATAATGCTAAAGGAACCGCTTTGTATCCTGAACTATACATTGATTCACTTAAGAATAATCATATGGCAAAAGTTAATGAAGCAGTTTATCTCTGGGTCCCAAGTGAACAGAAAGCTGAACTCTTTTATCAGTTGGACAAACAAAGTTACGATTTAACGAGCAGTCCCACTCCAACCAAAGAAACTGCTTCATCACAGGATACTAATAAACAGGTGGTTGACGGTTATATTAAAGCTAGTGACGTTGAATATGCTTCTGGACCATACTTGCAGCCGATTAATAGTGCGCAGGATGCAGAAAAAGAGCGGGTTACAGCAACTAAAAGTGATCGGCAGAACCTAGAAAACTTAATTAGCGCGGGTGCCGCAGTAGAAAAATCCGAAAAGTATCTTTTATCTGGTGGCACGCTGCGCGCAAACTATGATTCGGCATTAGCAACAGCCAAGCAAGTTATTGCTGCTGAAGATAGCAGTGTGGGGGAAGTAAACCTTGCCAATGCAGAGTTGACCGCTGCTGGGAAAGCCCTTAACGGTCAAAAGGTACCGGTGAAAAATCTTGCTAAATTGACTCAGAATGAAGGGTTTAGTGTTGGTCATCTTGCATCAAGAGCTTTTGAAGGGGGAAAGTATCCTGAGTATGTGGTTAATTTTAATTTGAAGAAAAATAAACTGATTTTGACAGAAATTGCTAAGGATGCAAGTGGCAAATATCAGGATATTCCACATGAATTAAACATTGCTGATTACGCAGTGGAAGAAAAATAAATTAATTTAAGAAGGCTGAAAAAGCAGCTTTCTTTTTATTTTGCCCTTGTTTACTAAAAGATAGTTGTATAATTAAAGCTATAGAAAATTATTATTATATAAAGAAAGTAGAAAAATGAAAGAATTATATTTAATGCGCCATGGTGAAACAATTTTTAACAAAAAAAGATTGGCCCAAGGCTCGACCGATTCACCGTTAACCGAAAAGGGTATCAAGGAGGCTGCCAAAGTGGGGAAGTACTTTGCAGCTGAAGGATTAACTTTTGATCACGCCTATTCTTCAACGCAAGAGCGGGCCAGTGATACTTTAGAACTGGTGACCAAGCAGCCATATAAGCGGTTAAAGGGACTTAAGGAACTTGATTTTGGCTTGTTTGAAGCCGAGCCTGATTATCTGCTGCCTAAGGCTACTTTTAAGGATCCGGCTGAAGTCAATTTGCTCGTACCATATGGCGGCGAGTCGACTTTGCATGTATCGGAGCGGATGAACCAAACAATTACGGAAATTATGAACAAGCCGGATCATCAACAAGTGTTGATTGTCAGTCATGGTGCGGCAATTATTTCGTTTATCGCCAAATGGATGTCTTTTACGGAAATTGCGGCCCAAGTGGGCGATATGCCTAACTGCTGCGTTCTGCATTTTGGATATGACAACGGCAAATTTACTTTTAAAGAAATGATTGATGCAAGAAAATTGCCGGAATAAATTTAAACTGGCTGCCTAATAAAATGATTTTATAAGATGTGGTTTGAGGTAGTAAATGAGAAAGAATAGAAAATTAAATCTATTATTAGTTGCAATCAACTTAATGGCTGCACCAACCGCGATTTTTGCTAATAATCCGCAGCAGGTTCAAGTAGCTGCAACAACGGTTAAGCTGAATCTGAATCATAATACGCGTGTTTATAATAAAAAAGGGTAAAAACTTTGGTCCTACCACGGTCATAGTTTGCTGCTCAAGCAAAAGAAAACCATTAAGGTTACCCGTAAAATTAGCCCAATTACTGATCCCAAAACTAAACACTATTCTTTCCATGATGATGTGTGGAATTGGTTTTATTTGCCATATAAAACCATTAATGGTCAAGAATATTATAGTATCGGCCATGGTGGATATATCAAAGCTGTTAATGTTAACACGGTCAACAAGCAGGAATTGTTGACCAATCAGGTAACGATCAAGTTGACTAAGAAGATGTTTGATAAGAAAAATATGATCAATATTTATGATGCTACGAGCGATCAGACTAAGCCTAAGCATTTTAAATTAGGTCAAAAGGTTATTTTGATGCCTAAATAGATGGTAATGATGATTGGGATACGGGAGAAGGAGATTACTGTCTGTTGCGGATTAAGGGAACTAATAAGTATTTTGACGAAAAATATGATTAAGATGGCAAAAGCTTAACTCCAACTTATACTACTAAAACTTTACTGCCAATTGCTAAGTATGAAAAGGTTGCAATTACCGCTGAGGCTGATTGTATATAACGAAAAAGGTGAACTAGCGAATGAAAATACTACTCAAGACCAGCGTAAAGTGACGCTTAAGAAGAGTAGTATCACTTATAGTGTTACTAAGGAATTGTATCTGCGGTTACCAGGACAAAATAAAGCAGAATTGTTTTTATCAATTTCATGATAAATGGGCCACGGAGGATGCTTATAATTTAGTCAAAGCTGATAATGTTAAATATGCATACGGCCCGAAGTTGCAAGTTGCTAATACAGAAGCTGATGTGATGAGTGACAAGGTGCTTGCAACAAACTCTGATTGAGCTGAGTTAAAAGTATTATTGGATAAAGCACTAAAAGTACGAGCAAGTGAGCGCTATAGTTATTTTTCATCTAAAACTTATTATGATAGTGAGTGGCGCAAGCTCAAAGAGTTTATGATGCAACGATTAGTTCAAATGCAGAGATTAAGGCTGCGATAACCGCCTTACAAGGAGCTGATCAAGAGTTAAATGATGGAAAAAGGGTTCCAGTTAAGGACTTGAAGCATATAACTGATGATGAGGCTAAGAAGATTGTTGCTTTAGTAGACCATGCAAGCTATTTGAAATATCAGAAAACTAATAATTTCCAAAATTACGAAGTGAAGTTTAATGATGATAGAATTGAATTAGAATTATTTATCACGGATTCAAGCAGTAAGCCTGCAACTGTGAAGAAGTATAAGTTGGATATTAATGACTATGTGACTAAGGAAAATTAGTCGTGCAATTAACAAATAATCGTTAATTAAATGGTCATAAGCAATGAAGTGATTATTGACAAAGATGCATCAAGTAGTACAATAACTGGTGACTTAAGATATGTTTTTTTAGTAAGGCAGTTCACAGAAAGGGTCGTTTGTTGAGAAGGCCCATTTCCTACTAAAAAATGCTCCTGATAGTTTTAAAATTAAAATAATTAAGAGGTAACAAAAAACTGTTGCAATTAAGGTGGTACCGCGTATGATGTGCGTCCTTAAATTTTGTAACAGTGTTTTTATCTAAAATTTTTAGAGGATTTAAAATGAGAATTATAAATAAAAATCGGTTTAGTGTTTTTAATTTAGAAGATACTAATGGCAGGAGTGGAGCATATTATACAAGCTTAATAGTTTATTTATCTATATTAAATAATATGCAGAATGAAACTTCTAAAAGTTGGACATGGGGGGCATATCCAAATTTAACACAATATAATTTTTATAAGAGAGTTGCTTCTTCAAATGAATTTAAAAATAGAGATACAAATAAAATTAAAAATTTTAAAAAAGGAGTAGCTGTAAAAAATCTACAAAATAAATTTTTGACAGGAAAATTAAAAAAAGACTCTGAGTTACTTAAATTTCTTGATAAAAATATAGAGCAACGCTCAAGACATTATACAAGTAATCTCGTAAAGTTGGGATTAGTTGATGGGCAACGTATAGTTACACCTGTGGGTAAATCCTTATTAAGTGCTAATGGAACTAAAGAAATTTCTCGTTCCAAATTAGAAAACAATATTTCTATTGCTGATAATTCATTAATAATATTACGACAGCTTGCAAAGTTTAAAGTCAATAAAATTAATTATAATAAAGAAACTGATAAAACTAAGGTTTGTATGTATTCTCCATTTAATTTCTTGATAGCTGCTTTATTAAAGAAATCAAGTATTGAAGAAGGATTACTTTTTAAAAGCTTAAGTGCTTTAACGCCATAC
Source organism: Lactobacillus sp. ESL0791 (assembly GCF_029433255.1). NCBI lineage: Bacteria > Bacillati > Bacillota > Bacilli > Lactobacillales > Lactobacillaceae > Lactobacillus > Lactobacillus sp. ESL0791. Next base: position 669,599 of record NZ_JAQTHU010000001.1, read on the forward strand.
AATCAAGTAAACATAACAGATTATATTAAAAAAATCACATCTAAATTTGGAATTAAGAATATACATGATTATAATGTTGCATTGTATAAAGAACAAATAAAACATTTTGGAGATGATAATAGTCTTTTAGACAAGAAAAATTTTTTGGAAAATATTGCTTTTAAAAATCGTAAATCAGGTAAAATGGAAGAGCTATATTATAATTTTTATAAGTCTAATAGGGCTTTTGCAAAATGTCATACGCAAGATAATTTGGACAAACTGTTAATAATTGTAAATGGTAAAGGAAAAAATGAAATAAAGAAAAGATTTAATGGCAACAAAAATATTTTTATGCTTAAAGGAAAAAATTCACGAGAATTAAATGTTTTTTTGAAAAATAATGCCGAAAATGAATTTATTAGTAAAGGTAATAGCAATAATTTTTATGTTGATGCTGCAATTATTAATACTAGAGAAGTTAATATAGATGAATATCATAAATCATTCGAGAAATTAACAAAAATTGGCTCTGTTATAACAAGTAACGAAGGAATTGTATCATTAACTTTTCCTAAATTTTGGAAGGCAATTGATAAAAAATATCCTTTTAATAAACATATCTTTGAAACAAAGGAATTATCTAGTAATCTACAAGAAAATACGATTTTCTCTGATTTTCAAACTGATATTACATTAGAAAAAATATTTAGTTTATCTGAAAAGGCTGTACAAGAAGTCCTTGAAGTATATCTAAAAAGTTATGGGCATAAAACTGAAAAAGAAATTAAAGAGGAGCAGCTTAAAGAACAAAATAAAGTCCTGCTAGAAAAATTAAAGGTAATCATGCCGCAAAAAAGATTATTAAAATTACTTCCATTGTTTATTGAACGTGATGATAATAAAATTCTGCGTTATACGACAAAAGATGCAACTGTTCCAACAATTTTTGAATGGATTGTGGCCATAGGGTGGTATTATCTATCTAAAAATAAATATAATTTAAAAAAATCAATGCAACTTTCTTTAGATACTGATGGTTATCCTATTACTCAAGCACCTGGTCAAAAGAACAAAGATGAAGTAGGAGCAGGTGATATTATTGCTAAGTACAAAGATAGAACTGTGCAGTTAGAAGCAACATTAATGGATAAAAATGCAATTAAGCGAGGAGAATGGGAGCCAGTATTGCGTCATTCAGCGAATCTTTCAGCAGCTAGTTCTGTTCCAGTACAAACTTATTTTGTCACATCAAAAACAGATAAAAATACAGAAAATATATGGCGCTCAGTAGCAGCTACCGATATTGAAGAAACTGGTAATAAGCATAGAGAAAGTAGAGTTATCATTTATCCGGTTGATATCGTTACATTTAAGCACTGGATTGAAACTAAAGGGATTGATGAAGTAAAAATATGGGAAAAGATTGATAAATCATATGCGCCATTAGTTAATACAAAATTTGATAATAAATGGAAACAAGAAATACTAAATGAAATTGGCTAGTTTTGTGTTTGTAATATATAAAACAATTATATTGATTAACATATTTTAAAAATAATTTAAAAATATTTGCGTAATTATAGGTGTCGATGTATTATATGTTTTATTGTAAAAAGAAAGTGATGCCTAAAATGATGACTACTAATCAAATAACTGCTAAGTATGGTATTACAAGGCAAACCCTAAATAATTGGGTACAAAAAAAATATATCCCTTCACCTAAAATGAAAAGAGGACATCAAAACGTGTGGACATCGAGTCAATTAAAACTAATTGACAAGAGGGTGGCTCATAAGAATATAAGACAGCTCAATCTTTTTGATGTTGATTTAAAGCCTTTGCATATAAATAATAGACGTTATTTAGGTTGTAAGCAAAGAATGCTAAATTTTATCAATCGCACTGTAAGTGAAAATACGACTAATGTAAAAACTGTTGCTGATATATTTGCTGGTACAGGTGTTGTAGCTAATTTGTTTAGAGCACAGGGGAAAAAAGTTATAGTCAATGATATTTTGACTTCAAATTATATTACGTATGAAACTTGGTTTGGAAATGAAGAGGTTGATATTTCGAAAATAAAAAGAATTTTATCTAAATTAAATTCTTTAAAAGGTGTAGAAGGTTATGTAACAAAAAATTTTGGTAATAGGTATTTTTCTATTGAAAATGCTAAAAAAATTGATGCAATTCGTGAAAAAATTGAGGTATTAAAGAATGTTAATAAGCGTGAAAGGTCTTTTCTTTTAACTTCTTTATTATATGCAATGGATAAAGTATCAAATACTGTTGGACACTTTGACTCATACAGAAAGCACATGGATAGCTATAGGCCTATCTATTTAAGGTGTCCAGATCTTAATATTAATGGGGAAAATGAAATTTATAATGAAGACGCAAATAAATTAGTTAAAAAAGTTAAAGCTGATCTTGTTTATATTGATACACCATATAATTCAAGGGGATATGAGAGTATGTATCATGTTCTAGAAAATGTAATGGAATGGAAAAAGCCTGCTGTTGAGGGAGTTGCAAAAAAAGCTATAAATAGGAAAGAAAAGTCGTCAGATTATACAACTTCAAAAGCTCCCCAAGCATTTAGTGATCTAATTTCAAATATAAATGCAAGATATATTTTGGTTTCATATAATAATATGGCAAAGAAAGGTAATTCAAGATCAAATGCTAAAATTTCAAATGAAGAAATAATTGATATTCTTAAAAAAAGGGGGGAGGTAAAGGTTTTTTCAACAGATTTTAATGCATTTACTACAGGTAAATCCAAAATTTCTAATCATAAAGAGTTGTTATATTTATGTATTGTTGATACAAAATACGATCAAGTGATTCAATCTCCCTTAAATTATACTGGGGCCAAGCATAAAGTGTTACCTCAAATTAAGCCTTTATTTCCAAAAAAATACTCAAGGTTTATCGATTTGTTCGTAGGAGGCGGTAGTGTCACAGCTAATCTTATTAGCGATAATATAGCAGATTTATATATTATGAATGATATAGAACCACATATTATGGATTTTTTTAAATTTCTTGCAAAGACTAATATTAATGATTTTATTAAAAATGTGGAGAGCAGAATAAAAGAATATAAATTATCAAATTCAAAATTAAACGGTTATGAATTTTATGGATGTGACAGTGCTAAAGGCCTTAGCAAATTTAATAAAAAAGGGTTTCTAAAACTACGTTCGGACTATAATGCTAATCCTAATTCATTAGAATTCTATTTACTTATTGTTTTTGGATTTAATAATCAGGTACGATTTAATTCAAAAGGAGAATATAACCTTCCAGTAGGTAAAAGAGATTTTAACCAAAAAATGCAGGATAAACTTGTAGACTTTTCAAGAATTTTAAAAAATCCAAAATTATATTTTAGTTCCAAAGATTTTAGACAAATTAAATTTAAGAAAGATGATTTTATATATGCAGATCCACCATATCTTATTTCAGAAGCTACTTACAATGAAAATAGTGGATGGACTGAAAAAGATGAAGTTGATCTATATAATTATTTGGATAGAGCCGATAAAGCTGGAGTTAGATTTGCTTTATCTAACGTAATTTTACATAAGAATCTTGAAAACAAAATTCTTGAGAAATGGTCAGCCAAGTATAATTTGAATGTTATTGATCATAATTATAATAATAGTAATTATCAAACATCAGCTGGTAGAAGTAGAACTGTCGAAGTTTTAGTAACAAACTATAATTAATGTGTAGTGTTAAGTTATCAAGTGTATATTGACAAAACCATTCCAAGTAGTACAATAACTGGTGACTTAAGACATGTTTTTTAGTAAGGCAGTTCACAGAGAGGGTCGCTTGTTGAGAAGGCCCATTTCCTACTAAAAAATGCTCCTGATAGTTTTAAAATTAAAATAATTAAGAGGTAACAAAACACTGTTGCAATTAAGGTGGTACCGCGTATGATGTGCGTCCTTAAATTTTGTAACAGTGTTTTTTTATATTCAAAAAAGGAGAAAATAATGAAGAAATTAACTAGTTCAGAGTTTCGGCAAATGTTCTTAGACTTCTTTAAAGAACACGGTCACATGGTTTTACAAAGCCAGTCGCTCATTCCTAAGGACGACCCGACATTGCTCTGGGTTAATTCTGGCGTGGCCACAATGAAGAAATATTTTGATGGTTCGGTTGTGCCGAAGAACCCGCGCATCACGAGTTCGCAGAAGTCAATCAGAACCAACGATATTGAGAATGTTGGTAAAACTGCCCGTCACCAAACTTTCTTTGAAATGCTCGGCAATTTTTCGGTTGGTGATTACTTTAAGAAAGAAGCAATTCCGTGGGCTTGGGAATTTTTAACTAGTCCCGACTGGTTAGGGCTGGATAAGGACAAATTTTACTGCACGGTTTACCCGAAAGACACCGAAGCCCAAAAGATTTGGGTTGAAACGGGGATGCCTGAAGACCATATTGTGAAACTGGAAGAAAATTTCTGGGATATAGGTGAAGGACCATGTGGGCCTGATTCCGAAATTTTTTACGACCGTGGTCAAGAAAATAATGACGTTGCCGAAGACGATCCGGAAAACTTCCCTGGCGGTGAAAATGCCCGCTACCTAGAAATTTGGAACATTGTCTTCTCCCAATATAACCATTTGGCAAACGGCAAATATGTTGATCAGCCTCATAAGAACATTGATACGGGCATGGGTCTAGAGCGTGTTCTGTCGATTTTGCAGGATGCGCCGACCAACTTTGAAACCGACCTCTTTTTACCGATTATCCACGCAACAGAAAAGATGACTGCTGGCAAAAAGTATGAGGTTGATGACAAAAATACGCCGGCCTTCAAGATCATTGCCGACCACGTGCGGGCCGTTAGTTTTGCCATTGCCGACGGTGCCTTGCCGTCTAACTCGGGCCGCGGCTACGTTTTACGCCGGTTGATCCGTCGTGCCGATCTGAATGGTCAGCGTTTAGGCATCAAAGGTGCATTCTTATACAAGTTAGTGCCGGTTGTTGGCGAAATCATGAAGAGTCACTACCCAGAAGTCAGCGACCAGAAAGATTTTATTGCTAAGGTGATCAAGAATGAAGAAGAAAGATTCCAGGTAACGCTGGATTCTGGCTTAACCTTGCTTGATGATCTGATTGCTAAAGCCAAGGATGCAAAAGATAAGACGATTTCCGGTAAGGATGCCTTTAAGCTCTTTGATACCTACGGATTTCCTTACGAATTGACTTTTGAATCGGCACAGGATGCCGGCTTAAAAGTCGATAAAGAAGGCTTTGATGCCGAAATGCAGGCGCAAAAAGATCGGGCACGCAAGGCCCGTGGTGATTTGCAGTCAATGGGCAGCCAGGACGTTACCTTGATGAACATCAAGGACAAGTCTAAATTTGAATACGGCGTGTACGAAGAAAAGCATGCCAAATTAATCGATATTATCGTTGACGACAAATTGGCTGACCGGGCTGACGGTGATCATGCGGTTTTGATTTTTGATAAAACCCCGTTTTACGGTGAGCGCGGGGGACAGGTTGCCGACCACGGTGATATTTATAATCAGGCCGGTGAACTGGTTGCCCAAGTGACGGATGTTCAGCACGCGCCAAATGACCAGAACATGCACTTTGTTGACGTGATTTTGCCTTTAGAAAAAGGTCAAGAGTATGTTTTAAAGATTGACCGTGAGCGCCGTGAAGGTTTACGCCACTCGCACTCAGCTACGCACTTGCTTCATTCGGCACTGCGCAGTGTTTTAGGCGAGCATACTCACCAGGCCGGCAGTTTAGTTGAGCCGGATTACCTGCGTTTTGACTTTACGGCGATGGAACCGATGACCGCTAAGGAAATTCAATCGGTTGAAGAATTGGTCAACCAGAAGATTTGGGCAGCCTTGGATGTTGAAACCACGATTACCGATGTTGAAACTGGGAAAAAGATGGGTGCCTTGGCCCTATTCGATAGTAAATATGGTGATGAAGTGCGGATTGTGCAGATGGGTAACTTCTCCAGTGAATTCTGTGGCGGGACGCACTGTGCTAACACTAACCAAATCGGTATTTTTAAGATTATCTCTGAATCTGCCGTTGGCGCGGGGATGCGGCGGATTGAAGCTGTGACCTCAAAGAAAGCCTATGAATATTTGGCTAACCGTTCTAATTTGCTTGAAGAAGTTCAAGAGCAGGTTAAGTCAACCAAGCCGGAGGACATTACCGACAAGATTGATAGCCTGGAAAAGGATTTGCACAACAGTCAAAAGCAGGTTGAGGACTTGCACTTGAAGATTAATCAAGCAAAATCCGGTGAGATCTTTAATAACGTCAAGCAAGCCGGTGATTTATCGGTCATTGCTGCTAAAGTTGATGTTAAGGGCATGAATGATTTGCGTGAACTTGCCGACAACTGGAAGAGCAGCGGCAAGTCTGACGTTCTGATTTTAGCGGCTGCTAGTGACGGCAAGGCCAACATGATTGTCAGCCTAGGAGACAAGGCTTTGAAGAAAGGCCTGAAAGCTGGCAACTTAATCAAGATTGCTGCGCCAATCTTTGGCGGCGGCGGGGGCGGCCGTCCAAACATGGCACAAGCTGGTGGGAAGAAACCTGAAGGCCTGCAAAAGGCGATTGACACTTTAGTTGCAGAAATTTCACAAAATTAAATGATTGAGTTTGTGCTCGTTTTCAAGTAAAATTATGCTAGGAGGTATGTTATGAGTTCGCTAGATAAGACAATGCATTTTGACTTTAACCAAAATAAAGGAAAAAATGTTCATGAAACTCTGGAGGATGTTTACAATGCGCTTGAAGAAAAGGGCTATAATCCAATTAATCAGATTGTAGGATACTTACTTTCTGGCGATCCTGCTTACATCCCAAGACATAATGATGCACGTAATTTGATTTTAAAGCATGAACGCGACGAAATTATTGAAGAGCTGGTTAAGAATTATCTAGGCAAAGAAAAGTAATGCGTCTGCTTGGCCTAGATGTTGGCGCCAAAACTGTGGGGGTTGCTGTCAGCGATGAATTAGGGATTACTGCACAAAAGGTGATGACGATCCCAGTTGATGAGGAACGCTTTAATTTTGGCATGCGACCGCTAAAAAAATTGGTGCATCAATATAATGCAGATGGTTTTGTTTTAGGCTTACCCAAAAATATGGATGGTACAAGTGGCGCGTCAGTAACACGTAGCAAGGCGTATGGCAAACGGCTTGAAAAAAAGTTTGGCTTGCCGGTTTATTATTCTGATGAACGTTTAACGACAATTGAGTCAAGGCGGGTTTTGGTTGAAGAAGCCGGCATTCATGACCGTCATAAGCGAAAAGAAGTAATTGACCAGATGGCTGCGGTTCTGATTTTACAAAATTATCTGGACCAGAAGCGAAAGGACTAATGATGACAGAACAAATTCATGGTGCTGGCGATCAAGACCGCCAGATTACCCTAGTTGATGAAAAAGGCAACGAAGAACTATACGAAATTTTATTTACATTTCATTCCGATGACTACGATAAGTCCTATGTTCTCCTTTATCCCGCTGCTGTTGGCGATGATGAGGATGTTGAAGTTCTAGCATTCAGTTATGATGCTGATGAGGACGGTGATGTGACAAGCAGTGACTTGCACGAAATCGAAGCAGATGACGAATGGAACATGGTTCAGGGAGTGCTTAACACCTTTTTGGACGATGACCGGTTAAGTGGTGAGTAACAAAAAAGGCTGGCAGTGCCAGCCCTTTTTGTTGATAGAAATATTTTGGAGAAATGAATAGTAAGATATTAAAAACTTTAGAATTTGGTAAAATCACACAAAAGCTGAGCAATTTGGCAATTACTGTGCCAGCTAAGGAGGAAGCGCAAGAATTGTTACCCAGTGGTGATTATGACACAGTTGCCCATTCGCTGAAACAAACACTGGCTATGGTGAATTTGCTGCGAGTCAAAGGACAGCTGCCGCTGACTGCTTTTGTTGATGTCAGGGCCAGTATTAAACGGCTGAAAGTCAAAGCAAATTTGAACGCCCAGGAATTGGGAAATCTTTTGCTTGTTTTGGCCCTTGCTAATGATCTTAATGATTTTCTTGATGATGTTGATCCCGAAAAATTAGATCTGAGTGCGATTGCTGCAATTACTTCTCAGCTTGATGTTCCCGAATTGCTGTTTAATGAATTGAAGCGGGCGGTTGATTATGACGGCACGGTTCTTGACACGGCATCAAGTGCCCTTGCTAGCCTGCGCCACGACATGCACAGCAATGAAGAAGAGATTAAGCAGCGGATGGAAGGCTACCTTAAAGGCAACAGCAGTAAATACTTGTCGGAGCAGATTGTGACAATTCGTGACGAACGGTATGTCATCCCGGTGCGGCAGGAATACCGGGGAAAGTTTGGCGGGGTTGTTCACGATCAGAGTGCCAGTGGCCAAACCTTGTTTGTGGAACCGAGTGCAGTTTTGCCTTTAAATAACCGCCAGCAAAACTTACTGGCGCAGGAACGCCGGGAAATTCACCGCATTTTGCGCAATTTGTCGGAAATGGCACGTACGGAAACAGAAAACTTAATTAAAATTGCTGCAGCCCTAACCAAGCTGGACTTTTTGCAGGCTAAGGCACGGCTGGCGCAGGAAATGAATGCGAGTGAGCCACGCTTAAATGATCAGCATATTACCAATCTGCTGAAGGCACGGCATCCCTTAATTGATCCGTCGAAGGTGGTACCTAACGATATCAAGTTGGGTCAGGATTTTGATACGATGCTGATCACGGGCCCTAATACCGGCGGTAAAACAATTACGCTTAAAACCGTGGGCATTATCCAGTTAATGGCCCAGGCCGGATTGTTTATTCCGGCCGGAGAAGGCAGTCAGGTGGGTGTTTTCAAAGAAGTTTGTGCCGACATCGGCGATGAACAGTCGATTGAGCAGTCACTCAGTACTTTTTCTTCACATATCAATGACGTGATTGCGATCATGAAAAATGTCAGTGCGGAAACTTTGGTACTAATTGACGAAATTGGCGCCGGTACCGATCCGGAAGAAGGGGCCAGTTTGGCGATCAGCATTTTGGACTTTTTACAGAAGAAAAAAGCCAAGATAATGGTGACGACCCACTATCCTGAATTAAAGCTGTACGGTTATAATCGGCCGCGGACAACTAACGCCTCGATGGAATTTGACTTAAAGACACTGTCGCCGACGTACCGCCTGCAGATAGGGATTCCGGGACACAGTAATGCCTTTGCAATTGCGCGTCAATTGGGGATGCGCGAGGATGTGGTCAAGAATGCCGAAAGCTTGATGACCGATACCAATTCTGATATTAATAAGATGATCGAACGCTTGAATAAGCAAACCAAGGCGGCAACGACTGCCCGCAATCATCTTGAAACCAGCCTCGACCGCAGCCAAAAGCTTGAACAAAAATTACAGCAGGCACTCGATTGGTATAATCAGCGGGTGCAGAAACAATTGGAATTCGCTCAGGAGCGGGCAAACGAAATTGTTGCCAAGAAGCGCAAGAAGGCTGATCAAATTATTGCCCGGCTAGAACAGCATCATGGAACCAAGGAAAATGAGTTAATCGATGCCAAGGGTGAATTAAACAGTCTGCAGCAGGAAAACGCCAAGCTGGCGAATAATAAGGTCCTGCAGCGCGAGAAACGTCGTCACCATGTCAGTGTCGGTGACCGGGTCAAAGTTTTGTCTTATGGTCAGACCGGCACGATCAGCAAAAAATTAGCCGATCATGAGTACGAGGTGCAGCTGGGCATTATGAAGGTTAAAGTTAGTGACCGGGATGTTGAAAAGATTGCCGCTTCTTCTGCGGCTAAAAAGACGCCAGTACGAGCAGTCAGCTCACTGAGGCGCAATAATGCCCATGGTGAGTTGGACCTACGCGGTCAGCGCTATGATGAGGCAATGACTAACCTTGACCGTTACATTGATTCGGTTTTATTAGCCGGACTTGATGTAGTGACCATTATTCATGGTATTGGTACCGGTGCCATCAGGAAGGGCGTGTGGCAGTACTTGAAGAAAAACAGTCATGTTAAAAGTTTTAATTATGCACCCGCTAATGAAGGTGGAACAGGAGCAACAATTGTTCACTTGGAGTAATTACTTGTAAAAAGTAAGTTGATTTATTATAATTAAGAACATCAATAAGAAATATTTATTTTACGATGGAGGTAAAAGATGGTTGACGTAATTACAGACCAAAATTTTGAAGAAGAAACTAATACAGGCGTTGTCTTGACTGATTTTTGGGCAACTTGGTGCGGTCCGTGCAAGATGCAATCACCAGTAATTGACCAGTTGGCAGAGGAACGCCAAGACGTTAAGTTTACAAAGATGGATGTTGATGAAAATAAAAAGACGCCGCAGGACTTAGGCATCATGGCAATTCCAACCTTGGTAATCAAGAAAGACGGCAAGATTGTTGACCGAATTACGGGCTATACACCCAAGGCTAAGCTTGATCAGATCTTAAATCAATATACTGCTTAATTAAAAAATCAACCTGATGTGACAGGTTGATTTTTTTAATTCTTTTCTTTTAACAAATCGCGAATTTCCCTTAGGTAATCTTCGGCAGATGGACAGGGAGCTGGTTTTTCTTCCTGGCCCTTCTTGGTCAGCTTATTGACAGCCTTGATCAGCAGAAAGACAATAAACGCGATAATTAAGAAATTAATTACGTTATTGATGAAGCTGCCGTACTTAAAAGTGGCACTTCCGACTTTCACAACCAGATTAGACAGGTCAATTTTCCCAAGAAATAAGCCGATAAACGGGTTGACCAGATCCGTGACAAATGAATTGACGATGGCCGTGAAAGCCCCGCCAATGATAACGCCAACTGCCAAGTCCATGACATTGCCGCGGGCAATGAATTGTTTGAATTCCTTTAACATAAGATTTTCTCCTTCTACCACAAAATCTTTTTTAGTTATAAGTATATTCTAATCAAAGCTGGCGGTAAATTGTACTTTTTGCTCTTTCGCAAGGATTTTAGCGTCACATTCGGTGGTTTGCTTCTTTTCCCTTTGAATTGCCTCGGCAATAATGCCGGCCTCCAGAGAAAATTCCTGGCTGTCGCTGCTTAAACGGTCACTAACATTCTGCCCGCTTAATTCTAGTATAATCGAACCTCTTCGTTCTTTAATTTTAGTTAATTCGCCAAATTCTGCGGTTATAAAAAAACTGTTGACATCTTCAAATGAGGAAAGGTCGTAGTGGCGGGAAACCCGCTTGCCGGCCCAATAGAGAATTGCTGCATTGTCATCGCCTAAAATTGTCGGGAGAAGAAAATCCCGGTACAACTGGTTAACAAAGTAAACATGTTCATTCGTGTATGTCTTATTTTCGTCCATCAATAAATCATCCCTTTTATTATTTATAATTGTACCGTAAACTGTTAGAAGTAGGAAACAATTTTTGTTAGGAGTAATGTAATATGGATAATCGACCAATTGGACTCTTGGATTCTGGCGTGGGCGGATTGACTGTTGTGAAAAAAGTTGTGCAAAAATTACCGCATGAAGCGACGGTTTTTATTGGTGATAATGCCAATATTCCTTATGGCGATAAGTCGGTAGCGGAAATTATCGCTTTAACCAGAGAAAGTGTTAATTTTTTACTGCAGAAAAATGTCAAGTTGATTATTTTTGCCTGTAACACGGCAACGGCA